>NZ_JBWKOO010000004.1:0-338600 GCF_059416125.1 Stenotrophomonas sp. GW821-FHT09E08 | reverse complement strand
ATCCAGGCGTGCCGCGCGGTTGCCGGCCAGCGGCCGGCACTACCCGCTACGGTTCGTAGCTGTAGCCCATGCCATACACCGAACGGATCGGCTCGCCTTCCATGCCGGCATCGGCCAGCTTGCGGCGCAGGTTGCGCACGTGGCTGTCGACGGTACGGTCGACCACCACGCGGTGGTCCAGGTACAGCCGGTCGAGCAGTTCGTCGCGGGCCCAGATCCGGCCCGGCGTGGCCAGCAGGGTACGCAGCAGGCGGTACTCCACCGGCGTCAGGTCCAGGCCCTTGCCGTTCCAGGTGGCGCGTGCCGCCGGTTCGTCGATATGCAGGCCGCCGTTGGCGCGTGCACCCGGGTCCGGGCGGTAGCGGCGCAGCACCGCTACCACCCGCGCGACGACTTCGCGCGGACTGAACGGCTTGCAGATGTAGTCGTCGGCGCCGATCTCCAGGCCCAGCAGGCGGTCGATCTCTTCCACCCGTGCGGTGACCATGATCACCGGCACGTCGCTGCTGGCGCGCAGTTCGCGGCACAGATCCACGCCATCGCGCTGCGGCAGCATCAGGTCCAGCAGCACCAGGTCGGGCTGGTAGCGCGCAAACGCCTCGATCACCTGGCCGCCGTCATCCACCCATTCGCTGTCCATGCCGGCAGCGGCCAGGTAGTCGCGCAGTACCGAGGCCAACCGCGGCTCGTCCTCGACGATCAGTATCTTCGCGGGCGCGACGGGGGACGTGCTCATGCAGGCTCCGGCAGGGTGATGACCACGCGCAGGCCGCCCAGTGGCGAGGGCTCGGCGTGGATGTGGCCGTGGTGGGCGAGGATGATGTTGTGGCTGATGGCCAGGCCCAACCCGCTGCCACCGCTGGCACGGTTGCGTGAGCTCTCAACCCGGTAGAAGCGCTCGAACAGCAGCGCGCACTTGTCAGCCGGTACGCCCGGAGCGGTGTCTTCCACGATCAGCTGCACGCCTGCAGGCACGCGCGCGGCCTGCACATGCACGCGGCCGCCGGTATGGGTGTAGCGCAGCGCGTTCTCCAGCAGGTTGGTCAGTACCTGCTGCAGGCGTCGCTCGTCGCCGGACACCTGCAGCGGTGTGGCGGGTAGATCTTCTTCCAGCGACAGGCCTGCGTTGGCGAAGCGCACGCGCATGCCATTGAGTTCGCTGCGCAGCAGCGCCACCAGGTCCAGCGGCGCGAAGCGGTAGGCGAGGCCGCCAGACTGGGTCATCGACAGATCGTGCAGGTCGTCGACCAGCTTGCCCAGCTGGCGGATCTCGCTCTGAAGGCCACCGAGGTTGGCGCGGTCCAGCGGGCGGATGCCGTCCTCGATCGCCTCCAGCTCCGCGCGCACCACCGCCAGTGGCGTGCGCAGCTCGTGCGAGATGTCGGCGATGAACGCGCGGCGGTTGCGCTCGGTATCGTCCAGCGCCTGTGCCATCCGGTTGAAGTCGTTGACCAGTGCGTCCAGCTCGTCATCGCTGGTGCGCTCGATGCGGGTGGCATAGTCGCCTGCAGCGAGCCGATGGGTGGCCGCAGCCAGCTTGGCCAGGCGCTGGCGCAGCGCACGCGACACCAACCAGGCCAGCAGCACCGTCACCAGCAGCAGGGCGACGCCGATCACCCACCAGGCGCGCACCTGGGTGTTGTAGAAGTTCAGATCGTTGGTGGCGATGACCGTCTGGAATGGCACCATGCCCAGCCAGCCGACGGTGTGCCCGTCCAGCTGCACCGGATGCGGCTCGTCATCACTGGTGGCATCGGGGTTGCCGGCCACGAACCGGTGCTGCGCATCGAACAGGCCCAGCCGCGACGGTACGCCGGTCTGGTCGGACAGCGGCGGCACCGGGCCCTCATGCCCATGGGCCAGATCCGGACGCAGCAGCCGCGCCCAGCGATCACTGTCACCGCGCAGATGCTCCCAGCCACCGTGCGCGCTGTACTCGCGCTGCAGGTGTGGCATCAGGCGCTGCATGCGCAGGTCGCCCTGGTCGTTGAGGTAGTCCAGGAAGCCGGTCTGGAATGCCACGCGGCTGGCAATGCCGTTCACTGCCAGCACCAGCAGGCAGGCGGTGAAGATCGCGAGGAAGGTCTTCGCGGTCAGGCCGAATTTGAGTCGAATCTTCACCATCGCGGGGCCATTAGCGGCGCATGTGGCGCTGAAAGCAAGCGCCAGCTGAGCTGGTCGCAGATTCTCCATATTCTCTGCACAGTTCCACGGCAGCGTGCACGGGTCAACGCAAGGCCCCCACGCCCCCCATGTCACTCCCGCGCCTGCTGTCCCGCTCTCCCCATCCATTGTTGTTGCCCCTGCTGATGTCCCTGGCGGCCTGTACGGCGGGCAGGACCGACGCCCCGGCCACGCCTGAAGTGGGCGTCATTACCGCCAGCGCGCAGCCGCTGGCGCTGCAGCAGACCCTGCCCGGTCGCGCGGTGCCGTTCGAGGTGTCCGAGGTGCGGCCACAGATCGGCGGGTTGATCCGCCAGCGTTTGTTCACCGAAGGCCAGCAGGTCAAGGCCGGCCAGCTGCTGTACCAGGTCGATCCGGCGCCGTACCAGGCCGCCTTCGATACCGCGCGTGGCCAGCTGGCGCAGGCCGAGGCCACCGTGCTGTCGGCGCAGCCGAAGGCCGAGCGCACCCGCACGCTGCTGGGCCTGGATGCGGCCAGCAAGCAGGACGCCGACGATGCCACCTCGGCGCTGAAGCAGGCACAGGCCAATGTGATCGCCGCGCGCGCTGCGCTGCAGGCCGCCCGCATCAACCTCGACTACACCCGGGTGACCGCACCGATCGCGGGCCGCATCGGCACCTCCAGCGTCACTGCCGGCGCGCTGGTCGCTGCAGGACAGGAAGCGGCGCTGGCGACCATCCAGCGGTTGGACCCGGTGTACCTGGATGTCACTCAGTCCAGCACGCAGATGCTGGCACTGCGCAAGCAGCTTGATGCCGGCCTGGTGAAGGCCATCGACGGCAAGGCGCAGGTGAAGGTGCTGCTGGAGGACGGCAGCACCTATGCCCGTGAAGGCACGCTGGAGTTTGTCGGTAGCGCGGTCGATCCGGGTACCGGTAATGTTGTGTTGCGCGCGGTCATTCCGAACCCGGACGGTCTGCTGCTGCCGGGCATGTACCTGAAGGCGGTGCTGCCGATGGCCACCGATGCGCGTGCCCTGCTGGTGCCGCAGAAGGCGGTGCTGCGCAATGAACGCGGCGAGCCGCTGCTGCGCCTGCTCGATGCCAAGGACCACGTGGTCGAGCGCCGGGTCAGTACCGGCCAGGTGGTGGGCAACCAGTGGCAGATCATGCAGGGGCTGAAAGCCGGTGAGCGGGTAATCGTCAGCAACGGCAGTGCGGTAGCGCTCGGCCAGCAGGTGAAGGCGGTCGCAGCCACCACCGCGCAGCTGGCCGCCATGCCGGCGATCGACCCGAACGGCAACACCGACGAAAAGTCGCACTGAGGCCCGCCGCGCATGGTTCGCTTCTTCATCGACCGGCCGATCTTTGCATGGGTGATCGCCATCGCGGTCAGCCTGCTCGGCCTGCTCGCGATCCTGATCCTGCCGGTGGACCGCTACCCGCAGATCGCCCCGCCCACCATCACCATCCGCGCCACCTACACCGGCGCCTCGTCACAGACCGTGGAAAACGCGGTCACCCAGGTCATCGAGCAGTCCCAGCAGAGCCTGGACCACCTGATGTACATGACCTCCACCAGCGCCTCGGACGGCTCGGCGCAGGTCAACCTGGTGTTCGCTACCGGTACCAATCCGGACACTGCACAGGTGCAGGTGCAGAACCAGCTGCAGGCGGCTATGGCGACGCTGCCGCAGGCGGTGCAGCAGAACGGCCTGACCATCACCAAGTCCAGTGGTTCGATCTTCGAGGTGCTGTCGTTCACCAGCGAAGACGGCAGCATGGACAACTTCGATGTCGCCAACTTCATGGAAGCGCGCATCGACGACCAGATCAGCCGTGTCAGCGGCGTCGGCAACATCCAGCCGATCGGCCAGGAATACGCGATGCGTATCTGGCTGGACCCGGAGAAGATGCGCCAGTACGCGCTGATGCCGTCGGACATCGAAACCGCACTGCAGGCGCAGAATACCGACGTGTCGGCCGGTGAACTGGGTGGCCAGCCGGCGCTGAAGGGCCAGCAGCTGGACGCCACGGTTACCGCGCGCAGCCGCCTGCACACGCCCGAGCAGTTCGCGCAGGTGGTACTCAAGGCCGATGCCAATGGCAGCGTGGTGCACCTGGGCGACGTGGCGACGATCGGCCTGGGCCCGGAGAGCTACGACAGCATCAGCACCTTCAACGGCAAGCCGTCGGCCTCGCTGGGCATTGAACTCAATGCCGGTGCGAACGCGATCGCCGTCTCCAAGGCCCTCGATGCACGGCTTCAGCAGCTGCAGAAGTACTGGCCGCATGGCTACACCGCCCACGTGGCATTCACCACCACGCCGTTCGTGACCATCTCGCTGAAGGAAGTGGTGATCACCCTGATCGAGGCAATCGCGCTGGTCGTGCTGGTGATGTACCTGTTCCTGCAGAACTGGCGGGCCACTCTGATCCCGACCATCGCGGTGCCGGTGGTGCTGCTGGGCACGTTCGGCGTGCTGGCCGCGTTCGGCTATTCGATCAACACACTGACCATGTTCGCGCTGGTGCTGGCCATCGGCCTGCTGGTGGACGATGCCATCGTGGTGGTGGAGAACGTGGAGCGGGTGATGACCTTCGAAGGGCTGGCACCGAAGCCGGCCACGCTGAAGGCAATGGGCCAGATCACCGGTGCGCTGGTCGGCATCGTGCTGGTGCTGACCGCGGTGTTCCTGCCGATGGCGTTCTTCAGCGGTGTCACCGGCGTGATCTATCGCCAGTTCTCGGTCACGATCGCTGCTGCGATGATCCTGTCGGTGCTGGTGGCGATGACCATCACGCCGGCGCTGTGCGGCAGCATCCTGCATCAGATTCCCAAGGGCGGCCACCCACATGGTGACCACGGCGGCGAGCCGAGCCTGCTGGGCAAGTTCTTCATCTGGTTCAACCACCGCTTCGAGCGCACCTCCAATGGCCTGCGCCATCGCGTCGATGGTTTCCTCGGCCGGCGCGCGCTGGGCGTGCTGTTCTACCTGGTGCTGAGCGTGGCCACCGGCCTGCTGCTGTGGCACCTGCCGGGCGCGTTCCTGCCCGATGAGGACCAGGGCATGCTCAACGCGCTGGTGAAGCTGCCGGCCGGTTCCACCCTGGAGCAGACCCGCGCGGTGATGGATCGCCTCAGTGCCGCCGCAGTGAAGGACAACAGTGTGCTGTCGATCCAGGCAACTGCCGGTTTCAGTGTTACCGGCAGCGGCCAGAACGTCGGCCAGGCCTTCATCCGGCTCAAGGATTGGGATGACCGCAAGGACGATGCCGATACCATCGCCGCGCGGCTGACCGCAGCCATGGCCAGAGTGCCCGATGCGCAGGTGTTCATCACCTCGCCACCGGCCATCCTCGGCCTGGGCGATGCCGGTGGTTTCACCCTGGAACTGCAGGACGAAGGCGGTGCCGGCCATGCCGCCGCCGTGGCCGCGCGCAACACGCTGCTGAAGGAAGCCGCCAAGAACCCGAAGCTGGTCAACGTGCGCTACGCCAGCCTGGAAGACGCGCCGGTGTACGCCGTGAAGGTGGACGACGCCAAGGCGCAGGCCATGGGCGTGAATCCGCAGGACATCAATGACACCCTGAACGCGGCGCTGGGCGGCGACTTCGTCAACAACTTCATCTACAAGGGCCGCATCAAGAAGGTGTTCATCCAGGGCACCGCCGAAGCACGCATGCAGCCGCAGGATATCGAGCGCTGGAGCGTGCGCAACCAGGCCGGCCAGATGGTGCCGCTGTCGTCGCTGGTCAGCAGCCACTGGACCAGCGCGCCGGCCGCGCTGCAGCGCTACAACGGCGTATCGGCGATGGAAATCACCGGCCAGCCGGCGCCCGGCGTCAGCTCTGGCGAGGCGATGGCCGAGATCGCGCGGTTGGCCGACACACTGCCGGAAGGCTTCAGCCATGCCTGGTCGGACATGGCCTACCAGGAGCAGCTGTCAGGCAACCAGGCGCCCATGCTGTACGCCATCTCGCTGCTGTTCGTGTTCCTGTGCCTGGCCGCGCTGTATGAAAGCTGGGCAGTGCCGTTCGCGGTGATGCTGGCGGTGCCGGTGGGCGTGTTCGGTGCCGTGCTGATGATGAACCTGCGTGGCCTCAACAACGACGTGTACTTCCAGGTCGGCCTGCTGACCACGATTGGTCTGGCGGCGAAGAACGGCATCTTGATCGTCGAGTTCGCGCGCATCCTCGAACAGCAGGGCAAGAGCACCCGCGAAGCGATCCTGCAGGCGGTCTATCTGCGGCTGCGGCCGATCGTGATGACCTCGCTGGCGTTCCTGATGGGCGTGTTGCCGCTGGTGTTTGCCACCGGCGCCGGTTCGGCCGCGCGCCGTTCGCTGGGTACCGGCGTGGCCGGTGGTACGGTCGCCTCGATGGTGCTGGGCATGTTCTTCGTGCCGTTGTTCTACCTGGTGGTGCGCCGCCTGTTCCCGGGCCGCGCGCCGGCCGAAGCCACTGCCGCGGAGGCAAGCCCATGAAGCCGATGCTGCTGCGCGCCCTGGCGGCCGCAACGATGACCACCGTGCTGGGCGGCTGCGTGAGCATGGCCCCGCACTACCAGCTTCCCGAAGCACCGGTGCCGGCACAGTTCGACAATGCCGCCACTGGCCAGGCCGGGCCGGCATTGGCGATGCCGGCCTGGCGCGAAGTGTTCCTGGAGCCGCGCCTGCAGCAGGTCATCGCGCTGGCACTGCAGAACAACCGCGACCTGCGCGTGGCGGTGCTGCAGGTGGAGAAGGAACGCGCGCAATACCGCATCCAGCGCGCGGCGCTGCTGCCATCGGTGGATGCCAGTGGCAACGTCACCCACTCGCGGGTGAGTGATGCCAACAGCGAGAGCGGTGCCACCCAGGTGACCGAATCCGATGCCGTGCAGGTGGGCATCAGCAGTTGGGAACTGGATCTGTTCGGGCGCATCCGCAGCCTGAAGAATGAGGCCCTGCAGAACTGGCTGGCCAGCGCCGAGAACCAGCGCGCCGCGCGCACCAGCCTGGTGGCCGAAGTGGCGACGGCGTGGCTGGCGCTGGCGGCGGACGAGCAGTCGCTGGCGTTCACCCGGCAGACCCTGGACAGCCAGCAGCAGACCCTGCAGCGCACCGAGGCCCGCCATGCACAGGGGTTGGCCTCGGGCCTGGACCTGTCGCAGGTGCAGACCAGCGTGGAAGCCGCGCGCGCTGCGCTGGCCAGGCTGCAGACCCAGCAGGCGCAGGATCGCGATGCGCTGCAGTTGCTGGTGGGCGCTCCGCTTGACGCGGCGTTGCTGCCCAGCGCGCAGGCGCTGGATGGCACCGTGGCGCTGGCACCGCTGCCGGCCAACCTTCCCTCAAGCGTGCTGCTGCAGCGCCCGGACGTGCTGTCCGCCGAGCACGCACTGCAGGCGGCCAATGCCGATATCGGCGCTGCGCGCGCCGCGTTCTTCCCGACGCTGACGCTGACCGCCAACTACGGCCACAGTTCCACCGTGTTGTCGACGCTGTTCTCGGCCGGTACCCGCGGTTGGTCGTTCGCACCCAGCATCACTGCGCCGATCTTCCACGCCGGCGCGTTGAAGGCCTCTCTGGATGCCTCGAAGATCGGCAGGGACATCGGTATCGCGCAGTACCAGAAGGCGATCCAGCAGGCCTTCAGTGAAGTGGCCGATGCGCTGGCCACGCGTGATCATCTGACTGCGCAGATGGAAGCCCAGCGTGCGCTGGTCGCCGCCAGCCAGCGCAGCTACACGCTGGCCGATGCGCGTTACCGCACCGGGCTGGACGGCTACCTGCAGGCGCTGGATGCACAGCGCAGCCTGTATGCCGCGCAGCAGGACCTGATTGCGTTGCAGCAGCGGGAGGCGGGCAACCGGGTGACGTTGTTCAAGGTGCTGGGAGGTGGCGCCGACGCACGGTAACGCGCTTGCGCGGGTGTGTGCGTCTTCCGCTCCGGTGGGTGCCGACCTTGGTCGGCACGGAAGCATGCGATTAGATGATTCGTGCCGACCAAGGTCGGCACCCACCAGGGCAGAGCTATGTGCCGACCAAGGTCGGCAGCCACCAGAAGCAGGTGCGACCGCTTACGCTACGCGGCCGCGGCGTGCGCGCTCCAGGTGCACCAGCAGCAGCGAGATCGCCGCGGGGGTCATGCCCGGGATGCGCTGCGCCTGACCGATGGTCTGCGGCCGCACGCGCTCCAGCTTCTGCAGTGCTTCGGCCGACAGCCCGCGCACGGTCGCGTAATCGAAGGCCTCAGCGATCGGCGTGGCCTCATGCCGCTGCTGGCGCTCGATCTCCTCGCGCTGGCGATCCAGGTAACCGGCGTACTTCACGCCGATCTCCACCTGCTCGGCCACCTTGCCGTCGGTCACCGCCGGGCCGAGCGAGGGCACCTGCATCAGCTTGGCGTAATCCAGCTCGGGGCGCTTGATCAGGTCCAGTACGTTGGTTTCGCGGCTGACCGCCACGCCCAGCGTTTCGTTCACTTCGCGGCCCAGCGCATTGGCCGGGGTCGCCCAAAGCGCGCCCAGTCGCGCGCGCTCGGCGTCCACCGCCGCCTGCTTGGTCTCGAATGCGCTCCAGCGACGATCATCGACCAGGCCCATCCCGCGGCCGACCGGGGTCAGGCGCTGGTCGGCGTTGTCTTCGCGCAGCTGCAGCCGGTACTCGGCGCGGCTGGTGAACATGCGGTACGGCTCGTTGGTGCCGTGGGTGATCAGGTCATCCACCAGCACGCCCAGGTACGCCTCGTCGCGGCGCGGGCACCAGCCGTCCAGCCCGCGCACCTGGCGCGCGGCGTTGAGGCCGGCCAGCAGGCCCTGCGCGGCCGCTTCTTCATAGCCGGTGGTGCCGTTGATCTGGCCGGCGAAGAACAGGCCGTTGACCAGCTTGGTTTCCAGCGAGGCCTTCAGCCCGCGCGGGTCGAAGAAGTCGTACTCGATCGCATAGCCGGGGCGGGTGATGTGCGCGTTCTCGAACCCGCGGATGCTGCGCACCATCTCCAGCTGCACGTCGAACGGCAGCGAGGTGGAGATGCCGTTGGGATAGATCTCGACGATGCCCAGGCCTTCGGGTTCGACGAAGATCTGGTGGCTGGCCTTCTCGGCAAAGCGCACCACCTTGTCTTCGATGGACGGGCAGTAGCGCGGGCCGATGCCTTCGATCTGGCCGCTGTACAGCGGCGAGCGGTGCAGCGCGTCGCGGATGATCTGGTGGGTCTGTTCGGTGGTATGGGTGATCCAGCAGCTGACCTGCTGCGGATGCTCGTCCACCGAGCCGAGGAAGGACATCACCGGCCGCGGCGTATCGCCGGGCTGCTCGTCCATCACGCTGTAGTCCAGCGAGCGGCCATCGATGCGCGGCGGCGTGCCGGTCTTCAGACGGTCGACCTGGAACGGGCGCTCGCGCAGGCGCGCGGCCAGCGTGGTGGCCGGCGGGTCGCCCATGCGGCCGGCGGCGTACTGGGTCGGCCCGACATGGATCTTGCCGGCCAGGAAGGTGCCGGCGGTCAGCACCACGGCCTCGGCGTCGAAACGCAGGCCGGTCTGGGTGATGACCCCGCGCACGGCGTCGCCTTCGATGACTAGGTCATCGACGGCGGCCTGGAATACGGTCAGGTTGACCTGGCCTTCGACGATCGCGCGGATCGCCATGCGGTACAGGTTGCGGTCGGCCTGGCAGCGGGTGGCACGCACGGCCGGGCCCTTGGAGGCGTTGAGCGTGCGCCACTGGATGCCGGCGCGGTCGGCGGCATGCGCCATCGCGCCGCCAAGCGCGTCGATTTCCTTGACCAGGTGGCCCTTGCCGATGCCGCCGATGGCCGGGTTGCAGCTCATCGCGCCCACCGTCTCGATGTTGTGGGTCAGCAGCAGGGTGCGCACGCCGGTGCGGGCCGCGGCCAGCGCGGCTTCGGTGCCAGCGTGGCCACCGCCGATGACGATGACGTCGTAACGATGGAAGGACGAGTTCATGGGTGCTGTTCAGCTAGGGGCGGGCGCGGCCGGGGGCGGCGCCGGGGTGGCGATTTTAGCGCCATTCCGGGCCGGGACGACGTCGCCAGCCGCCCGGCGTCGAAATCAGCCCTAAAGTTGGCAGGATTTTTGCAGATAACCCAATAGCACCCACCGTGGCTGGCGCCGTAGGCGCCCGTGACCGGAATTGGAACAGGGGCCGGTACAGGCGCACGGTGGGGGAGCAGGGGGCCGGCAGTCGGGGGACTGTCCGGCCCTGTTTTTTTGGGGTCGCCGGGAAAGGCCCCAAAACAAACGGCCCCGCATTGCGGGGCCGTCTGCCTTCAGAGGTGCCGACATCCGACAGGGCCGGAACAGGGGGGATCCAGATGTTCCTGTCGGATATCGACGTAGAGCTTTTTGCGGCGGCCCGTGTCGTTTTTGTCACTTTGTGACGCGGGCCGTCACCATCCCGGTAGATTGCGGCTTAGACCGTGTGAAATGCAAGACGGTTCAGCGCTCAACTGTGCGCTGCGTCCCACGATCCATGTTGCGCCAGGGGGAACCGTTCATCCTCGGTGCGCTCGGCGCCGGCGCCGGACGGGCCTGCGGCGGGGGCGCCGACGGCTGCACGTTGGACTGCGGCGGGCGTCGCATCGAATCCATGTTCCGCCACGGCGAACCACCGTTGTAGGACGGGCGCGACGGCGGTGGACGGTTCTCGCCGCCATTGCCCGGACGCGGCGGCGGACGGTGGTTGTGCGGCGGGCGGTAGATCGGGCGCGAGTAGTACGGATTGCCGTAGCCACCGTAGTAACCGCCATAGCCGCCGTAGTACGGGTAGCCGGAGTTGTAGGGATAGCCGGCCGGGTAGCGGTATTCCACCGACGGCGCACCGTGGTAGTAGCCGCCACCGCGGCCACCGCCGACGTAGTCGTAGGTGGTGCAGCCGGTCAGGGCCAGCATCAGGCCACCGGCAAGCATCAAGCGCGTTTTCATGGTGGGTCCCCCCAGAGGACGGGTGTGCAGTCAGCTTCGTGCGCGGGCATTGAATCGACCCTTAATTCCACCGGCCAGGATGAATGGAGGTGAAGGCCCGCATGCTGGCATGACCTGTGCCCCGGTCGCCAGCGCGGGGGCATACGTTAATCTTGCGTCATGAGCGATTCACTGTTGCCCCGCGCCGACGACGTCCTGCTTGCTGCCGCGAGGATCGCCCCGCATGCCAGCGTGACCCCGGTGCTGCGCTCGCACACGCTCGATGCTCTGGCCGCGGCACAGCTGGCCTTCAAGGCCGAGCACCTGCAGCGTGGTGGCGCGTTCAAGTTCCGCGGTGCCTGCAATGCGGTGTGGTCGCTGGATGCCGGCCGCGCCGGTGCCGGCGTGGTGACCCATTCCTCCGGCAACCATGGCGCCGCGCTGGCGCTGGCCGCGCGCGCCCGGGGCATTCCCTGCCATGTGGTGGTGCCGGAAGGCGCGGTGGCGGCCAAGCTGGCCAATATTGCCCGGCATGGCGCCACGCTCTGGCACTGCCCGGCGACCATCGCCGACCGTGAAGCCACCTGCGCCAAGGTGCAGGCCGATACCGGCGCGACCCTGGTCCACCCCTATACCGATCCGGCGGTGATGGCCGGGCAGGGCACTGCTGCCCTGGAACTGCTGCACAGCGACGGCCCGTTCGACGTGCTGGTGGTGCCGGTGGGCGGCGGCGGCCTCGCCAGCGGCACTGCGCTGGCCCTGCAGCACGCCAGCCCGCAGACCCGGCTGGTGCTGGCCGAACCGGCCGGCGCCGATGACACCGCGCGCTCGCTGGCTGCAGGCGAGCGTCTGGGCGCGTTCACCCCGGACACGATCTGCGATGGACTGCGCACCCTGATCGGCGCACCCAACTTCGCGCTGCTGCGCGCGGCCGGCGCCGAGGTGATCGTGGTCGACGACGTGGCGACAATGGCCGCGATGCGCCTGTTGTGGGAGGTCCTCAAGCAGGTGGTCGAACCGTCCTCGGCCACCGTGCTGGCCGCAGTGCTGGCGCAACCTGAGCGCTTTGCAGGGCTGCGCGTCGGGCTGGTGCTGTCCGGTGGTAACGTCGACCTGCCAGCGCTGCGCTGGGGGGCGCCGTGAGCCGCGACCGGCAGCGGCATCGCACCGGCCTGCTGGGCTGGCTGTGGCGGCTGTTTGTCCTGCTGGTGATCTGGCTGCTGGGCGTGACCGCGTGGATCGTGTGGGTTGGTGAACGCGACCAGGCCGCCAAGGCCGACGCCATCATCGTGCTCGGCGCGGCGGCCTATGACGCCAAGCCGTCACCGGTGTTCGAAGAGCGCATCCGCCACGGCCTGGATCTGTACGAGGCCCGCTACGCGCCGCTGCTGATCTTTACCGGTGGCTATGGCGGCACCGGTGCACGCTTTTCCGAATCACAGGTGGCGCGGCGCTACGCGCTCAAGCACGGCATCCCGGACGATGCGATCCTGATCGAGACCGCCTCGCGCAACACCGTGCAGAATCTGGTCGAAGCCAAGCGGTTGATGGAGCAGCGTGACCTGCACCGGGTGATCATTGTCAGTGACCCGCTGCACATGGCGCGCGCGCTGCGCCTGAGCAAGGCACTGGGGATCGACGCGCTGGCCTCGTCCACGCCCAGCACGCGCTTCCGCAGCTTCCACACCAGCTGGCGCTTCCTGGTGCAGGAGATCTACTTCTTCCACCGCGATCTGGTGCGCCCGCCGCTGAGTTCGCCGGCCAATACCTGAGGCGGAAGCCTGTTTTGGGTGGGTGCCAACCTTGGTTGGCACAATGCCGGCCGCAACGCGATCTGACGTGCTGTGCCAACCAAGGTTGGCACCTACCAGTGCGATTCGCGTACGGCGTGGAATGCGGTAGTGCCGGCCGCTGGCCGGCAGATGTCCAGCATGGAATCATGAGATTGCCGGCCAGCGGCCGGCGCTACCGGACGATCAGGTCTGCCTGCGCCGGATCGGAATCGCCGACACCGGTACCGATGCCACGTCATGCCCACCCTCGCGGATCGGCGCGCCCGGGTCCGGCGCCCAGGCGTGGGCATAGATCACTTCCCAGCTGCTCGGCAGCTTGCCGTCGGCGCGGCGCATCGGCTCGTAGGCGGCCGCAGCAGCAGCGAAGCGGCCACGCCCGGTCAGCGTGTGGCGGCGGTCGACGCGGGCATTCGTTGCGCCCATCGCACGCAGTTCGCGCATCAGCGAGGGCAGGTCGTCGTAGGTCAGGGTGAACAGGTCGCGGTCCAGCACCGGGTCGCGGAAGCCGGCCATCATCAGCGCATCGCCGAACTGGGCGATCTGCGCGAAGCGGCTCACGTGCGGGCGGTCATCGGCAGCGGCGAATGCCTCGTTGAGTTCGATCAGGGTTTCCGGGCCGAAGGTCGAGCACACCAGCAGGCCGCCTGGTTTGAGTACGCGGCGGAACCCGGCGAACACCGCCGGCAGGTCGTCCACCCACTGCAGGCACAGGTTGCTGAAGATCACGTCCACGCTGTTGTCGGCCAGCGGCAGCGCGGCGGCGTCGCCGCACAGGCGCTGGAACGGCTTCCACCAGCCAGCCTGGCGCTTGGCCTGGTCCAGCATCGGCAGCGCCACGTCCAGCGCGATCACCTGCGCCTTCGGCCAGCGCTTCTTCATCAGCGAGCTGGCATGACCGGTACCGGCGCCGATATCCAGCACCACCTCGGGCTTGCGCGCCTCCAGGTAGTCCAGCGATTCGATCAGCCGCGATTGCACTTCGCGCTGCAGGGCGGCGGCGGCATCGTAGCTGTTGGCGGCGCGGGCGAACGCGCGGCGGACATGGCGGGCATCGAAGTGGGACGGCATTGCAGGAGTCTCTTAGAACGTACCGGGGTAGGCGCCGCCATCGATCAGCAGGTTCTGCCCGGTGAGGTAACCGGCCTGTGCGCTGCACAGGAAGGCGCAGGCGGCGCCGAACTCATCCGGCGTGCCGAAGCGGCCGGCGGGGATCTGCTGGCGGCGGCGTTCGGCCACTTCGCCAGCATCGCCGTCCTTGCCCGCACTGTGGGCGAAGTTGGCACGCAGGCGGTCGGTGTCGAACTGGCCGGGCAGCAGGTTGTTGATGGTGACGTTGTGGGCCACGGTGCGGCGCGACAGGCCGGCGACGAAGCCGGTCAGGCCACTGCGCGCGCCATTGGACAGCGCCAGGATGTCGATCGGGGCTTTCACTGCCGATGAGGTGATGTTGACGATGCGGCCGAAGCCGCGCTCGATCATCGCGTCGACGGTGGCGCGGATCAGCGCGATCGGCGCCAGCATGTTGGCGTCCAGCGCAGCGATCCAGTCGTCGCGTTCGAAATTGCGGAAGTCACCGGGCGGCGGGCCACCGGCGTTGTTGACCAGGATGTCCACCTGCGGGCAGGCGGCCAGCGCTGCGGTACGGCCGGCCTCGGTAGTGACGTCGGCGGAGACCGCGCGTACTTCAGCGGCGCCGGCCAGCGCGCGCAGCTCCTCGGCAGCCTGCTGCAGCGCCGTTTCGCCACGAGCCACGATCACCACGTTGACGCCCTCGCGCACCAGCGCACGCGCGCAGCCCAGCCCCAGCCCCTTGCTTGCGCCGCAGACCAGTGCCCAGCGGCCATTGATACCCAGATCCATGCGTCAGTCCTGCGGAATTCGGAAGGCGCTCATTGTCCGCCATCGGCCGGTGACAGGCCGGCAACGAAGTGTTGCAACGCGGTGGCCACCTCATCGGCATGGCCGAGGAAGGGCGCGTGGCCGCCATGGGCGATGGTCAGCGCCTGTCCGCCCGGGGCCAGCGCTGCAGCGGCCTGCATCGCCGACGGCGACACCAGCCGGTCGCGTTGGCCGGCGATCCACAGGCTGGGTTTGCCCAGCGTCGGCAGCGCGCCACGCAGGTCGGCGCTTTCCAGCAGCCGCAGGCCCTCCAGCAGCGCGCGTTCGGTGGGCGCACCGCGCTCGACCAGGCGCTGGCGCAATGTGCGCAGCTCCTCGCGGGCATGCGCCGAGCCCATCACGTCCAGCGCCAGGAAGCGTTCCAGGGTGCCGGCAAAATCGGTGGCCAGTTCGCGCCCGAACTGCTCGAACACTGCCGGTTCCACCGCGTGCGGCCAATCTTCGCCACGTACGAAGCGCGGTGTGGCGGCGATCATCGCCAGCCCACGCACCTTCGGCAGCGTCGCCGCCGCGTGCAGCGCGAACAATCCGCCCAGCGACCAGCCGCACCACACTGCCGGTGGCGTGGCCGCAGCAATCGCGTTGACCACGAACGGCAGGCGCAGCGGCGTGGTGTCGTCGCGGCTGTGGCCATGGCCGGGAAGGTCGACCAGGTGCAGGGTGAACCGGTCCGCCAAGCGCTGCACCAGCGGTGCGAACACGCCGCCCTGCAGGGCCCAGCCGTGGATCAGAACCAGGTCCGGCCCGCGGCCGGTGACTTCAATATGCATGGGGAACTACACGGAACTCAGGCAAAAGCGGGCAGCGGCGGTGGCGCGGTTTCACGCACGGCCAGGGTCACGCGGTCGCGCGCGCTGGCGATGGCCTCGACCAGGCCGCGCACCTGTTCCGGCGTATGCAGTGCGGACAGCGTGACGCGCAGCCGCGCCTTGCCTTCCGGCACCGTCGGCGGGCGGATCGCACCGACCAGCCAGCCGGCCTGTTCCAGCGTCGTGGACATCGCCACGGCCGCGTGGTCATCACCGCACAGCAGCGGTTGGATCGGTGTATCCGAGGCCATCAGGTCCAGCCCATGGCGACGGGCTTCGCTGCGGAACAGCGCGATCAGGTCGGCCAGCTTGGAACGGCGCCAGTGGTCACGGCGCGCCAGGCGTACCGCTTCCAGTGCGGCAGCGGCCATCGCCGGTGGCACTGCGGTGGTGTAGATGTAGGGGCGTGCGGTTTCGGCCAGGTGCTCGATCAGGTCGTCGCGGCCCAGTACCAGTGCGCCGGAACCGCCCAGCGCCTTGCCCAGCGTGACCAGCTGCAGCGGCACATCGTCCACGCCCAGACCAGCGGCCGCGACGGCGCCGCGGCCATCACCGACCACGCCTACACCGTGTGCGTCATCGACGTAGAACAGCGCCTGCTGCAGGCGTGCCACAAGCGACAACGCGCGCAGCGGTGCGATGTCGCCATCCATGCTGAAGACACCGTCGGTGGCCAGCATCGCCGCGCCATCCGGCGCGTGCTTGAGCTGACGCATTGCGCCCTCCGCATCCAGATGCGGATAGCGGCGCAGGCGTGCACCCGCCAGCCGCGTGGCATCGAGCAGGCTGGCGTGGTTGAGCTTGTCCTGCACGCAGACGTCGTTCTCTTCGCTCAGCAGCGCCTGCTGCACCGCCAGGTTGGCGGCGAAGCCACTGCCGAACAGCAGCGCACGCGGATAGCCCAGCCACTCGGCCACTTCGCGTTCAAGCGCTTCGTGCATGGCGTGATGGCCGCAAACCAGGTGCGAGGCACCGGCACCGGCACCCTCACGCGCCGCGGCGTCCTGCAACGCGTTGACCACGCTGAACTGCTGGGCCAGGCCCAGGTAGTCGTTGCTGCAGAAGCCCGTCAGCCACTGGCCGTCCACCTCCAGGCGCACGCCATCACGACGGGTGACCGTGCGTCGCGGGCGGCGACGGCCTTGGGCATCGCGCAGGGCGCGTTGGGCGTGGAGGCGGGCGGTCAGGTCGGGGCGGGCCATGGCGGCTGAATGCGACGACGGGGCGGCTAGGGTAGCGCGTTGCCGCGACGCCTGCTTGCGGCCCGTCTCAGGCCGCGTGAGCGCAGCCACAGCGGGGCGTATCGGCGCTGATATCGGCGTGCACGGTGCCGCCGTGGTCGTGGCCCTCGGCATCCACCTGCACCGCCATCGGCTGCAGTCCCAGCCGCGCGAACAGCGCCAGGTCGCGCTCGCTCTCCGGGTTGCCGGTGGTCAGCAGTTTGTCGCCGTAGAAGATGGAGTTGGCGCCAGCGACGAAGCACAGCGCCTGCAGTTCATCGCTCATCGCCTCGCGACCGGCCGACAGCCGCACCATCGAGCGCGGCATGACGATGCGTGCCACCGCGATCATGCGCACGAACTCGAACGGATCCAGTTCGGCGCTGCCATGCAGCGGCGTGCCCGCCACCTGCACCAGCTTGTTGATCGGCACCGAATCGGGGTGTGCCGGCAACGTGGCCAGCGCCAGCAGCAGGCCGACGCGCTGCGCGCGCGTCTCGCCCATGCCGACGATGCCGCCGCAGCAGGTCTTCAGGCCGGCATCGCGCACGTGCTCCAGCGTATCCAGGCGGTCCTGGTACTGGCGCGTGTGGATGATTGAATCGTAGTAGTCCGGCGCGGTATCGAGGTTGTGGTTGTAGTAGTCCAGTCCGGCGTCCTTCAGCGCACGTGCCTGCTCGCCACTGAGCATGCCCAGCGTGGCGCAGGTCTCCAGGCCCAGTGCCTTCACCCCGGCGATCATCGCCGCCACCTTCGGGATGTCGCGGTCCTTTGGTGAACGCCACGCGGCGCCCATGCAGAAGCGCGACGCACCGGCGGCCTTGGCTTGGCGTGCCTTGGCCAGCACCGCATCGGTCTCCATCAGCTTCTGCGCGTTCACCCCGGTGTTGTAGCGCTGCGCCTGCGGGCAGTACGCGCAGTCTTCCGGGCAACCACCGGTTTTCACCGACAGCAGCGTGGAGACCTGCACCTGCGAGGGGTCGAAGTGCTCGCGATGGACCGCTGCGGCGCGGAACAGCAGCTCGGGGAACGGCAGATCGAACAGCGCCTGCAGTTCGTCGTGTTGCCAGTCGTGGCGGATGGCAGCAGCCATGGCGGGACCTTGGGTACGAGTGGAGCGAGGGCGGCAGTGTGGGTGGGTGCGTCCGGACTGTCAACCATCTATTAATCAAAATGGTTTACAGCCGGGCCGTTCAATCAAGTCCGAAGGATGCGCCGCATTTCACCGCATCCTGCAAGGCCTCCGGCCACAGTGGCCGCTGCCCAACGCAAGCGCTGGCGCGCAGACTCTTTCCCATGATCGATCTTTACCGCCTCCGCGGCCGTATCACCGCGCTGGTTCTCAGCGAGGCCTGGCGCCGCCGCGCCGCGCTCTGGGGCGGCGCCGTGGCCGTGGCACTGGTGGCGATCCTGTTCGCCAAGGCCAGCGACGCCGCGTTCCACCTGTTCCAGCGCATCACCTCGCACTCGCCGTGGTGGGCCCTGCTGCTCACGCCGGGCATCTTCGCGCTGTTGGCCTGGCTGACCGCGGGCGTGCTGAAACCCACCCGCGGCAGCGGCATTCCGCAGGTCATCGCTGCGTTGGACAAGCCAGATGAGTCGTTCCGGAAAACCAACCTTTCGCCTGCGGTGTCGGCCGGCAAGTTGCTGCTGACCTCGTTGTCGCTGCTCGGCGGCGCCTCGGTCGGGCGCGAGGGGCCCACCGTGCATGTGGGCGCGAGCCTGATGTATCTGTTCGGCCGCTGGTTCGGCTTCAAGGATCCACGCGAGCTCTCGCACTTCCTGCTGGCGGGCGGCGCGGCAGGCATCGCGGCGGCGTTCAACACGCCGCTGGCCGGTATCGTTTTCGCCATCGAGGAGCTCAGCGGCCGCTTCGAACATCGCTTCTCAGGCACCTTGCTGACCGCGGTGATCGTCGGCGGCGTGGTATCGCTCGGACTGCTGGGCAACTACACCTACTTCGGCCATGTAAGCGCGCGGCTGCCGCTGGGCCCGGGTTGGCTCGCGATCCTGCTGTGCGGCGTGGTGGCCGGGTTGCTGGGAGGCCTGTTCGCGCGTGCGGTGCTGGCGAGTGCGGCGGGCCGCCCGCGTTGGCTCGGGCAACTGCGGCAGCGGCATCCGGTTCTGTTGGCCGCAGGCTGCGGTCTGGTGGTGGTGCTGCTCGCCCTGGTCTTCGGTGAAGGCGCGTTCGGCACCGGCTACGAGCAAGCGCGCAGCCTGGTACAGGGGCAGGCGATGGTCGGCCACGAGTTCGGGTTGATGAAGCTGCTGGCGAACCTGGCGTCCTATGTGGCGGGCATTCCCGGTGGCCTGTTCTCGCCGGCGCTGGCGGTCGGTGCCGGACTGGGCCACAACCTGGCGGTCCTGATGCCCGGCGTGGAGCCGCGCGCGTTCGTGCTGCTGGGCATGTGTGCCTATCTCACCGGCGTCACCCAGGCACCGCTGACCTCGGCGGTGATCTCGCTGGAGCTGACCGACAGCGGCGATCTGCTGCTGCCGATCCTGGCCACGGTGCTGATCGCGCGTGGCGTGTCCGGGTTGGTGTGCCGCGTGCCGATCTACCGTGGGTTGGCGGAGTTGTTGATGGTGCCTGCGCCTGCGCATGAAGATGCCGAGGAACGCGGCCGGGACACCACCGCGGGGCGTTGAGCCTCTTCCGATCCGCTGCTGTGCTTCATCGCGCCGGAGCGATGCACGGTCAGGGCGCGCGGGCCAATAGCGTCAGCCGTCGCGAGCGTTGTCGATAGGTATCGCCCATTGCTGTGATCAGCGCGATCAATCCGCCTTCCATCTTCACTTTTGCAGTGAAGCTGATTTCCCGTTGCACCGTCTAGCCGATGCCAGGTGCGCCGCTGAAGATGCATACACGCCGGGGCTGCACCCGGACCTGCATCGAGAGCAACCATGATCAACTGCCGTATCCGCCGCCTGGCGGCTGCCGTGCTGGCCCTGGCCAGTTCCCCCGCGCTGGCGCTGGCGGGCACTCCTGTGCTGCCCAGCGAACGCAGCATCGGTGTCATTGAGCCGGTGGCGCGTTTCGAAGGTGCTATGCCCACCAGCGTGGCGGTGTCTGAAAGCGGACGCATCTTCGTCAACTTCCCGCGCTGGGGCGATGAGGTGCCCTACAGCGTGGCCGAGTGGCGTGATGGTCACGCCGTGCCCTATCCGGATGCGCGCATCAACCGCAAGGACGGTCCCGATCCGACGGCCCACTTCATCAGCGTGCAGAGTGTGGTGGCCGATGGCCAGGGCCGGTTGTGGGTGCTGGATACCGCCGCGCCCGGGTTCTCTGCGCCGCAGGCCGGTGGCGTCAAGCTGGTGGCGATCGATCTGGCCACCAATACCGTGGCCAGAACGCTGGTGTTCCCGGCCAACGTCATCGACGCGCGCACCTACGTCAACGATGTGCGCTTCGATTTCCGTGTCGGCCGCGAGGGCGTGGCCTACGTGACCGACTCGTCGCTGAGCGGAATCGGCGGCATCATCGTGATCGACCTCGCCACCGGCGCCGCATCCAAGCGCCTGGTCGGTCATGTGTCCACATCGGCGGATCCGGCATTCGTACCGATCGTGGAAGGGCAGCAGATGCGACTGCGCAATTCGGATGGTTCGACGCAGCCGTTCACCGTGGCCGCCGATGGCATTGCCTTGTCGCCCGATGGCGGGACGCTGTTCTATACCCCGTTGTCCAGCCGTCATCTGTACAGCGTGCCCACCGTCTTGCTGCGCGACCCCAAGGTAAGCGAAGCGGCGTTGGCTGCGGCCGTGGTCGACCTGGGCGACAAGGGCGCCTCCGATGGGATGGAAATGGATGCCAACGGCCGGCTGTATGCGAGCGACTACGAGCACAACGCCATTCATGCCCGCGATGCGGATGGACGATGGACGACCGTGGTGCACGATCCGCGCATCCTGTGGCCGGATACCTTGTCGATGGGACCGGACGGCTACCTGTACTTCACCGCCAACCAGCTGCATCGGCAGGCCGGATTCAATGGTGGCGTTGATCGCCGGCAGACGCCGTACATGGTGTATCGCACCCGAGTGGATGCGAAGCCTGCGCCAACGCGGTGAGGTGGTCGGGGCAGCGGGTGGGCGACAAAACTCCTACGGCTCGTTGAGGACACACCCGATGGCGACGCGCTGACGGCTGCGTCACGCTGAAGCGCATGTCTGTTTTCTTCGACGCGGGCCGCCACGTGCAGGCAGCACTTCGCGTGCTGCTACCACTCCGTTGCCTGGTCTGCGGTGACCCGGGCCACGATGGGCTCGATCTCTGCGGTGCCTGCCTGGCCGGACTGCCCTGGGCTGGCCGCGCCTGCCTGCGGTGTGCACTGCCGTTGCCGGACAACGCGTTGATCGTCTGCGGTACCTGCCGTGAGGAAGCACCGCCGCAGGCCGCCACGCATGCCAGCCTGCTGTACCTGCCGCCGGTCGACCAGCTGCTGGTGCGCTACAAGTTCCATCAGGACCTCGCCGCCGGTCGCCTGCTGTCACAGTTGATGCAGCGGGCACCGCCGCCCTGGTCATGCCCACCGCTGGTGCCGGTGCCGTTGCACGGGCGCCGCCTGCGCCAGCGCGGTTACAACCAGGCGGCAGAACTGTGCCGCCTGCTGCCGATGCCGGTCTGGCAGGGGCTGTACAGGCGGCGCCACACCGCGCCCCAGTCCGAACGCACGGCCGAACAGCGCCGGGAGAACCTGTTCGATGCCTTCGATGTACGCCGTCCGGTGCCACCGCGACTGACGGTGGTCGATGACGTGATGACCACCGGCAGTACGGTGATGGAGATTACCGAAACGCTGCGCTGCGTGGGAGTTGGAGAGGTGCGCGTATGGGTGTGCGCGCGGGCGCCGTGATCGTCCTCTTCATCCACAGGGGCTAGGATGAGGCCGGTTCCGGATCGAAGGAGTGGCCATGAATTCCCCTTTGTCTCCCTTGCTGTCGGCGGTTGGGCGCAGCTGGTGGATCCTGCTGCTGTACGGGCTCGTCGCACTGGGTTTCGGCATCGTTGCCATTGGCTGGCCGCTGTCCGCGGCGATGGCACTGGCGTGGACACTGGGCGTGATGGCCATCGTTGAAGGTGTCATCAGCCTGTTCGCACTGATCAGCGGCGGCAGCGGTGCCTCGCGTGGGTGGTTGGCGCTGTATGCCATCGCCTCGCTGGGCTTCGGCATCCTGGCGGTGATCAATCCGCTGGCCACCGCCAGCGTGCTGGTGCTGTTCCTGGCAGCGTGGCTGCTGGTGGCAGGTATCTATCGCATCGTGTTCGCGATACGCGTGCGCAAGCAGATCCAGGGCGAGTGGCTGCTGATCCTCAGTGGCGTGCTGGCGGTGGTGCTGGGCCTGCTGTTTGCGGCCAATCCGTATGCAGGCGTTGCGGTGACCACGCTGTGGATCGGCATCGGCAGCCTGCTGTATGGGCTGCTGCAGGTGCTGGTGGCATTCAAGCTGCGGAAGCTGAAGTGAGGGCTGCGCTTCCGCTGTTGCTGGGCATGGCGTTGATCCTGACCGGATGCATGCCGGGCGCCACACCCGGTGCCTGGGCAGGCAAGGATCATGCGCCACGACCCGGAGTGGATGTGCGCCTGAGCGCGGTCGATGCAGCCGGCAAGGGCACGCCGGTGCAGTGGCAGGGCGAAACCCTGGCCCTGCGCGAGCCGCCGATTGCCGGCAGCGCGGACATCGCCGATGTGCGCTACGTGCTGGACGAACGCAAGCAGCCGGGCCTGCAGATCCGCTACCGGCCGGAGGCACATCAGCGCATCCACGATGGCACCGCTGCCTTGGTGGGCCAGCGTGCGGCGCTCAGCGTGGATGGCCGCGTGCTGATGGTGGCGACCGTGCAGGGGCCATTCGGTGAATCGATGATGCTGAGCGGGTTGTCCAGCGTTGCCGAAGCGCGGGAGCTGGCCAGGCACATCACCGGCGAATGACGGGCGCGCCAACACCCCCGCGCTGCGCGCGGAGGTCGACCAAGGTCGACCGCTACCGGGCGAACCGCGCTTCGATCTCTTCCAGCGACTTGCCCTTGGTCTCCGGCAGCCAGAGTGCAGCCACCAGGAAGAACACGAAGGTGCACGCCGCCCAGAACACGAACATGCTGGCGTAGCCGTAGTGGCCCACCGTGGGCAGGAAGATGGCGGCGATGGTGGTGGATACGAACTGGTTGATCAGCAGCGCGATGCTCATGCCATTGGAGCGGATACGGTTCGGCATCAGCTCCGACAGTGCCAGCCACACGCATACGCCCGGACCGACCGCGAAGAACGCGACGAACACCAGGATGCAGGCGGCCACCGCCCAGCCATGTGCAGGCGGCGGCACCGGGCCGATGCGGGCCTGTTCGATGCGCAGCGGTGCCTGCGCAGCAGCGGCCGGGTCGGCGAACGGGTTCAGGCGCAGTTTGCGGAAGAACGCGCCGATCACGCTGTCCGGCTGCACGGTGCCGGCGCGCTCGATGCGCAGCTCGCGATCAATCAGGTTGTCGCTGCGCAGGGCGCGCACGTTGGTGAAGTCACCGTAGGCGTAGGAGACGGTCAGCTGCATCGGCCGGCCTTCGCTGTCGATGCCAGCGCCCAAGCGCTGCCACTGCGTATCGTCCAGTACCAGCTGCAGGCCATCGCCGCTGACCGCCGCCTGCAGCTGCGGCTGCACGTCGGTGCGACCGCGTTCGGCCTGGAAGAACAGCGTCGCCGCTGCCAGCAGGGCCACGCAGATACCGCCACTGCCAAGCATCAGCAGGAACTTGCGGCCCTTGCGGTCGACCAGCAGCAGTGCGACCACGGTCATCACCGCGTTGAGCAGCTTGATCGCCACGTCGGCGCCATTGGCCACCGAGCCGGACAGGCCGGCCTGGTTGAGGATGTTCACCGCGTAGGCCAGCACCGAGTTGATGCCGGTGGCCTGGGTGCAGGCCAGCACTACGCAGGCGAGCAGGAACGGCACCACATAGCGGCGGCTGAGCAGCGGGTCGCGCTTGCCGCTGCTGCTGCTCGATTCCGGCGCCTGGATCTGTGCGAGCGTCGGCTCGACCTCCGAAGCAGGCAGCACACGCTGCAGGCTGCGGCGGGCATCATCGATGCGGCCGCGGCGCACCAGCCAGCGCGGTGACTCGGACAGCCAGAAGATGCCGGCGCAGAACAGCAGGCCCGGTGCCAGGCAGGTCCAGAAGATGGTGCGCCAGGCGTGGTCCTTCACCGTGAACAGCTCCTGCGCCTGCTGCGCCACCGGCAGCGAACGCACGGCTTCAGTGGCGGCATCCACCGCATGCGCGTGATAGAGGCCGATCAGGGCCGCCAACACCAGGCCGATGGTCAGCAGCAGCTGGAACATCGCCGCGCCGCGCCCGCGTCGTTCCGGGCTGAGCACTTCGGCCAGGTACAGCGGAATCACCACGCCGATCAGGCCGCCACTGATGCCCTGCAGCAGCCGGCCGAGCAGCAACGGCGTGTAGCCCGAGGCCAGCGCCATGATCGGAATCGAGGCGGTGAACAGCAGGCCGGCCAGCAGCATCGCGCCGCGGCGGCCGATCAGGTCGGCGACCATGCCGGCGAACAGCGAGGACAACACGCTGCCGAGCAACACCGCCGCCACGACGAAGCCGAGCTGCTGGCTGCTGAGCTGCCAGGCGTGGCTGGCGGTGGCTTCAAGATAGGGCAGGGCACCGGCGATGATGCCGATGTCGATGCCGTACAGCAGGCCACCGAGGCCGCCGATGAAGAGCAGGTAACGTACGGGCCAGCGCGGGGCGGTGGAAGCGGGTACGGCAGGTGCAGTGGCTGCGGTCATCGACTCGTTCCTGGACTAACGGGATGGTGCGTGGCTGATGCAATGCGCTTGCGCGCCTTGTGTGCGGCATCCGGGCCGCATGGCCTGTGTCAGTGCAGATCGATCAATCGACCGCCCACCACGACCTGCTGCAGGCGCAGTTCGGCATCCAGCACCACCAGGTCGGCGCGGGCGTCGGGCGCAATGCGGCCGCGATCGTCCAGGCCGAGATACGCGGCGGGGAACGTGGAAACACGCTGCGAGGCGTCGGCCAGGTCCAGGCCCACTTGCACCAGATTGCGCAGCGCCTGGTCCATGGTCAGTGCGCTGCCGGCCAGCGAACCGGTGGCCAGGCGCACGCAGCCGCCGCACTTGTGCACGCGCTGTTCGCCCAAGGCGTACTCGCCATCGGGCATGCCGGTGGCGGCGGTGGCGTCGGTCACCGCGTACAGGCGCGGGATCGCGCGCGCGGCCAACCGGATCACGCCGGGATGGATGTGCTGCAGGTCGGGAATGATCTCGGCGTACTGCGCATGTGCCAGCGCCGCCGCCGCAATGCCGGGGCGATAGTGATCGACGCCGGTCATGCCGTTGAACAGATGGGTGAAGCCGGAGGCACCGGCCTGCAGCGCGGCCACGCCTTCCTCGTAGGTGCCAGCACTGTGACCAAGCTGCACGCGGATGCCCATTGCCGAAAGCGCGGGAATCAACGCGGTGTGCTCGCCGATCTCCGGAGCCAGCGTCATCACCCGGATCGGTGCCAGCGCATGCAGCTGCTGCACCAGTGCCAGCGTCGCCTCGATCGTGCGGTTCGGCTGCGCGCCAAGACGCTGCGGGCTGATGAACGGACCTTCCAGATGCACGCCGGCAATGCAGGCGGCTTCGGCGTCGGGCGCTGCCATGGTGGCGGCCACACCCTGCAGCGCGTATTCGATCTCGTCCAGCCCGGCGGTCATGGTGGTCGCCAGCAGCGTGGTGGTACCGAAGCGCAGATGGGTGCGGGCGATGGTGCGTGCCACGTCGCCGCCCTGCATCAGGTCCACGCCGGCCGCGCCATGCACATGCAGGTCGATGAAGCCGGGCAGGATCACCGGTAGCTGCAGGTCGTCAGCGCCGCTGTGGTCGTCCACCAGCAGCTGGCGTACGTGTGAATCGAAGTGGACGTGGCCACGCCGCCAACCCAGCGGGGTGAGGATGCGGCCATGCAGGGCGCGGGTGTCGGTCATGCGGTGGGCTCGGCGATGATCACTTCGATGCCCAGCCGCTGCAGCCCCTCACGGGTTGCGTCGTCAATGCCGGCGTCGGTGATGATGGCGTGGATCTGATCCAGCAGGGCGATGCGGTGCAGGCTGACGCGGCCGAATTTGGAGGCGTCGGTCAGCACCACGATACGGCGCGCACGCTCGACCATGCGGTGGTTGAGGCGGGCTTCGGCTTCATCGTGGGTGGTCAGGCCGAACTGCAGGTCCAGGCCATCCACGCCCAGGAACAGGGTGTCGAAGCTGTACGAGTTGAGGCTGGCTTCGGCCTGGCTGCCCTGCAGCGACAGCGACTGCTGGCGCAGCAGACCACCGGTCAGCAGTACGGTAATGCCCGCCGCATTGGCCAGCTCCCAGGCGATGTTCAGGCCGTTGGTCATCACCGTTACATCGCGATGCGCGCGCAGGTGGCGGGCCAGGGTCATCGTGGTCGAGCCGGAGTCGATGATGATGTTGTCACCAGGCTGCACCAGGCGTGCGGCACGCGCACCGATCGATTCCTTCAGCGGCAGGTTCAGCGCGTCCTTCTCGTGGATGTCCTGTTCCTGTGGAGGCGTGCGCACCAGGGTGGCGCCGCCGTGGGTGCGGTTGGCCAGGCCCTGCGACTCGAAGTGGGTCAGGTCGGCACGGATGGTCACCGCCGACACGCCAAAGCGCTCGACCAGATCGGCCACCTGCACCGAGCCGTGCTCGATCAGCAGCTGCAGGATCTGTTGCCGGCGGGAGCGGGTGTTGCGCATGGCCATTCTCGGTTTCGCGGGAAAAGGTAGAGATTAGCCGTTCGCAAGAACGGCGGCAGCCGAACCTGCGTTCTGCGCGCGGGTTCCGGCCTGGTTGGCGCTGCAGGCGCGGGCGTATTCGCCCAGGCACAGGCCGACGCGATGCTGCGCCAGCGCGGTGGGCGTATTGGCCAGGGTGCCCTCGCGCACGGCGCGGTACTGCTCCGGCAGATACTGGCTGAGCAGTACCAGCGGCGGCGCATGCTGTTCCAGGTTGGCGAACAGGGTCTGCACCGCCCGTACCAGCGCCGGCTCGCCCCAGTAGTAGCGGCAGCGGTCGCTGAAGGAATAGCTGCGCAGCAGGCGCAGCGCGGCGTCATCGCCCTGGTAGTAGGACTGCCAGTATTTCGGCTGCGCCAGCATCACCTCGTCCAGTACCTGCGGCAGGCGCGAGCACTGCGCGGCCGGCAGCAGCTCGGCTTCGATCGCGGCCAGCGCGAACAGCGCTTCGCGGTAGGCGAAGGTCGCCGCCGGGCCGACCTTGAGGATGGCGAAGTGGTCGCGCACCAGCGCGTGCAGGCCACTCTCGCGCTGGTAATCGGTGGAGTGCGCCTCGAACACGATGCGCGGTTGCTGTTCCAGGAAATCAGCCAGCGTGCTGGCGGCGGCCGCGTCGTACTCGTGCACGCTGCTGTGGTCGAAGTCCACGCCCGGCTGCACCACCATCGCGATCACGCGCTGCCACGCATCGCGCAGCTGCGGCGTGTCGAACGCCTGCTGGTGGATGGCCAGGGTCTGCGCGGCGGCGGCCGGCGTGGTGACCTGCAGGCCTTCGGCCAGCGAGGCTTCGCCACCGGGAATCGGCACTTCGGTACCGATCACGTAGACCGGCGGCGGCAGGCTGTGTTCGGCGGCGGTGCGTTCGGCGATCTCGGCCAGCTCGGCCGAACGCGCGGCGACGATGGCATCGGGCAGCGGCACCGGGTCATCGGCGCAGGACTTGCTGCAGTCCAGGTGGATCTTGTGGAAACCGGCGGCGACGTAGGCTTCGATCAGCGCGCGCGCGTGGGTCATTGCTTCGGCGGCCGGGCGCTTCTGCCAGGCATTCGGACCAAGGTGGTCGCCGCCCAGGATCAGCCGTTCGCGCGGGAAGCCTTCTTCATCGGCCAGCGTGCCGACGTAATCGCGGTACTGCGGCGGGGTCATGCCGGTGTAGCCGCCGAACTGGTCGACCTGGTTGGAGGTGGCCTCGATCAGCAGCACGGTGCCATGCGCCAGCGCCACGTGCATGGCCGCGCGCAGCACCTGCTCGTTGCTGCAGCAGACGCTGTACAGGCCGACGTTATGGCCGGCGCGGTGGGAAGCAAGCAGGGTCTGCAACGGGGACATGGTCAAGCTCCGGACATCAGGAAAACGAGGGTTGGCAGGCGAGCAGGGCAGCTCCACGTGCGCCACCGGCATCGCCGAAGCGTGGCGGCACGATGGGCGGTACCTGCACGCCGTTGAACAGATGCGCGGCGATGGCCGCAGGCAACTGCTGGTACAGCGGCGCATACTGCGAAAGACCACCGCCGAGCACGATCACGTGCGGGTCCAGCGCCAGCACCAGCGCGGCCAGGCTGTGGCCGAGCAGGTCGCGATGGATGTCCAGAGCCTTGCGTGCGCGGGCATCGCCGGCTTCGGCCAGTGCGATCACTGCGCTGGCGTCGGCGGCGCTGCCACCGAGGTGGCGTTCGATCATTGCCACGCCACTACCGGACACGTAGCGCTCCACGCAGCCCTGCAGGCCGCAGGCGCAGTCGATCAGCGGCAGGCCGTGGCGCTGCAGCAGGTGGCCCGGCACGCTCCAGTGGCCCCATTCGCCGGCCAGGCCGTTGAAGCCGGACAACAGGCGGCCCTGCAGGCAGAAGCCGCCACCGGCACCGGTGCCGAGGATGGCGCCGAACATGCTGGGGTAGCCATCGGCGGCGCCACCATGCGCCTCTGAGAGCGCAAAACACTGCAGGTCGTTGCCGAAATGCAGCGGGCGCTGCAGGCGTGCCTGCAGATCAGCCGCCACGCTGTGGCCGGTCAGCGCGGGAACGTTCGCGCTGAGCTGGCGGCCGCTGCGGCGGTCGCGCACGCCGGGCAGCGCAATGCCGATGGCCGCGTCACTGCGGCCCAGCGCCGCATCGGCCTCGACCACCAGTTCCACCACCGCCTGCAGGAAACCGTCGTAGTCACCCTGCGGGGTGGCCACGCGGCGGCGCCAGCTGACCTGCATCGCCGCATCGCACACCACCAGCTCGATCTTGGTGCCGCCGATGTCGATGCCGTAGCAGGCGTGGGCGATCAGCTCAGCCATGGTGGATGGTGACGCCCTTGACGACGCGGTTGACGGTGCCGTCCGGGAACGGATTGTCGGGGGTCAGCCCGAGCGCAGCCGAGCGCTGCAGCGCGAACAGCTGCGCAAAGCCCAGCCACACCGGCGCCAGCCACGGATCATCCAGTGCCGGTACGGTAAGGGTATATTCGTCATCGGCGCCGATATCCGAATGCGGGCCGATTGCCAGTACCTGGCCGGCCACGCCATCGCGGCGCAGTTCTTCCAGCAGGTCCTGTTCGTAGCGGCGCGCCAGCGGCTGCACGCTGCGCAGCACCACCACCAGGGTGTTGCCATCCAGCGTCGACTTCGGGCCATGACGGAAGCCCAGCGGCGTGTTGGCCAGCGCCAGCACGCGGCCGGCGGTCAGTTCCAGCACCTTCAGCGCGCACTCGCGTGCCAGCGCTTCCAGCGGGCCGCTGCCGAGGTAGATGATGCGGTTGAACGGGCGCTGCGCCAGCGCCGCCACCGGTGCATCCCACTGTGCCTGGCCTTCGCGGGCCAGCGCGGCAATCTGTTTCAGACGCGCGATACGCGCATCCCACGGCGAACGATCAAACACGGTCAGCGCGGCCAGCAGCATGCAGGTCAGGCTGCTGGTCATGGCGAAGGCACGGTCGCAGCTGGCCGACGGCATCAGCAGGGTGCAGGTATCGGCACGGCCGGCGCCACGACGGGCCAGTTCGCCATCGGCGTTGCAGGTGATGTCGAGGAAGCGCGCGTCATCCACGTCGCTACGCACGCGGTCCACCGCCGCCACGCTCTCCGGGCTGGAGCCGCTGCGGCCGAACGAGACCAGCAGGGTCGGGCGGTCGCGCTGCAGGTACAGCGCCGGGTGGGTCAGCAGGCTGGTGGTGTGCACCACGCGCACCTCGGCCGGCCATTGCGCATTTATCGCATCGGCCACCATTTCGGCGATGAAGCCTGAGCTGCCGGCGCCGGTGAACAGCACGCGCTGGTTGGGATCGTTGAGGCTGTCGCCAAGGAAGGCCTGCAGGCGGTCGCGGGCACGCGACAGGTCCTGTGCGAGGGCTTCCCACAGCGCAGGCTGCTGGGCGATTTCGGTAGCGGTATCGGCTCCGCCGCGGCGCTGCCAGGCGGACACATCGGAAAGCAGGGTGACGTCCATTCGGAGGTTCCAGTTGGGCCAGCGCACCATCTGCGTTTTCTTTCGAAATGTCAAACATCGAAAGTAAAAAGAAAGAAAATGGCGGAGTGACTTTTGCCACCGCGAGGTGCCCAGAAAAACGAAAGGAAGGACCGAATGCCGTATCGCACAATGCTTAACAGGCAGCTGCAAGCGCTTACACAAAGTATTGCAACGCAACAACTTTCGTTTCAATGGAATATATCTTCCTTTTTCCTTTCAATTTGTTGACATCTTTCGAATCGCTGCCCTAGAGTCGGCCCAACCGCTTTCGAAACGCCCGGTGAACGGGTTGGGAGTCCGTGTGGAAATCTGCGTTCGTCGTTCGCCACTGCTGCTGGCCCTGTTGCCGGCACTGCTGTCGGCGTCCCTGTCGGCCCAGGCCGCACCGGTCGGCAACCTGCGCTCGGTCAGCGCCAGTGCCAGCACCGACGGTGTAAATGGCTGGGACCTGCAGACCGACAACGGCACGCGCATCCGCATTGAACTGCCGGCCACCGACATCATCCGCGTGCAGGCCGGCCGCAACGGCAAGCTGACCGGTGCCGGCGACAAGGCCGCGCCGATCGTGCTGCCACAGCCCAAGGCCAACGTGCAGGCACAGCTGGAAGAAGACGCGCAGGAGATCCGCGTGCGCACCGATGCACTGGTGCTGCATGTGCAGCGGCAGCCGTTGCGCCTGCGCCTGGAGCGCCTGGACAACGGCCAGCCCACCGCGCTCTGGCAGGAACTGCAACCGCTGGATCTGGATGCGGCGCAGAGCGTGCAGGTGCTGTCCTCGCAGGCCGATGAAGGCTATTACGGTGGCGGCCAGCAGAACGGCCGTTACCAGTTCAAGGGCCGCGAGCTGGAAGTGTCCTATTCCGGCGGTTGGGAAGAGGGCGACCGCCCCAGCCCGGCACCGATGCTGCTGAGCAGCCGTGGCTGGGGCATGCTGCGCAATACGTGGAGCGATGGCAGCTACGACCTGCGGCAGAGCGACCAGGCCACCCTGCTGCATCGCGAAGACCGCTTCGATGCGTACTACTTCGTTGGCGCCGATCTGCCGAAGCTGATCGAGCGCTACACCCAGCTGACCGGCCGCCCGAACATGGTCGCGCGCTGGGCGCTGTCCTACGGCGATGCCGATTGCTACAACGACGGCGACAACAGCAAGAAGCCCGGCACCGTGCCCGAGGGCTGGAGCGACGGCCCGACCGGCACCACCCCCGATGTGATCGACAGCGTAGCCAAGCAGTATCGCGCCAATGACATGCCCGGCGGCTGGATCCTGCCCAACGATGGCTATGGCTGCGGCTACAAGCAGTTGCCGGAGACGGTGAAGGGGCTGGCCGGGTACGGTTTCCGCACCGGCCTGTGGACCGAAAACGGCGTCGACAAGATCGCCTGGGAAGTAGGCAAGGCCGGCAGCCGCGTGCAGAAACTGGACGTGGCCTGGACCGGCAAGGGCTACCAGTTCGCGATGGATGCCAACCGCCAGGCGTTCAACGGCATCCTCGACAATTCCGATTCGCGCCCGTTCCTGTGGACGGTAATGGGCTGGGCCGGCATCCAGCGCTATGCCGTGGCGTGGACCGGCGACCAGAGCAGCAGCTGGGACTACATCCGCTGGCATGTGCCGACCCTGGTGGGTTCGGGCCTGTCCGGCATGGCCTACGCCAGTGGCGATGTGGACGCGATCTTCGGCGGCAGCGCCGAGACCTTCACCCGCGACCTACAGTGGAAGGCGTTCACCCCGGTGCTGATGGGCATGAGTGGCTGGTCGTCGAATGCGCGCAAGCACCCGTGGTGGTACGACGAGCCCTACCGCAGCATCAACCGCGATTACCTGAAGTTGAAGATGCGCCTGACCCCGTACATGTATGGGCTGGTGCATGAGGCTGCGCAGACCGGTGCACCGCCGGTGCGTGGCCTGATGTGGGACAACCCGCGCGATCCGCACGCGCAGGATGAAACCTACAAGTACCAGTTCCTGCTCGGCCGCTACCTGCTGGTTGCACCGGTGTACCGCAGCCAGGCCGCCAGCCGTGGCTGGCGCCGCGACATCCACCTGCCCGCCGGCGGCTGGATCGACTACTGGGACGGCCGCCGCGTGCAGGCCGCCGCCGATGGCCGCCAGCTGGACCGCCAGGTGGACCTGGCCACGCTGCCGGTGTTCGTGCGTGCCGGTGCGATCCTGCCGATGTACCCGTCGATGCTGTTCGACGGCGAGAAACCTCTCGATGAAGTGACCTTCGACCTGTACCCGCAGGGTGATTCGCAGTACACGCTGTACGAAGATGACGGCAACACCCGCCGCTACCAGCAGGGCGAATCGAGCACGCAGCGGATCAGTGTGCAGGCGCCGGCACAGGGCAGTGGCCCGGTGCAGGTGCAGATCGATGCGGTACAGGGCCAGTACAACGGCCAGCTGGCACAGCGCCGCTATGGCCTGCGCGTGCTCAGCCGACAGGCGCCGCGTGCGGTGCAGGCCGCTGGCCGCGCGCTGCCGGCGCTGGCCGACGCGACCGCATTCAACAGCGCCAGCGAGGGTTGGTACTTCGATGCCAAGGAGCGTCGCGGCACCCTGCATGTACGCACCGCGGCGCAGGACATCCGCCAGCCGCTGCAGCTGCAGCTGGACTTCGCCGTCACCGCAGCGGCCGCCGACGATGCCTATCCGGCCGCACCGGTGCTGGGCCGCGAACTGCCGGCCGACAGCCTGCTGGTGGTCAACCGCCCGGCCGAAGAACCCGGCCATGCGCTGGAAAATGCCTTCGATGATGATCCGGCCACCTGGTTCCGCAGCGTGCGCAACCAGGCCGTGCGCACCGGTGCCCATGAGTGGGTGATCGGTTTCGGCGAACGGAAGATGATCGATGGCATCGACATCGCGCCGCGCAACGACAAGAACTGGAAGCACGGCCAGGTGCGCGACTACGAGGTGTACCTGGGCGACAGCAACGGCGAGTGGGGTGAACCGATTGCACGCGGTCGCCTGCAGCTGAAGGAAGGCATGCAGCGCATCGACTTCCCGGCCCACGCCGGCCGCCTGCTGCGTTTCCGTGTGTTGAGCGTGCAGAACCCCGAGGGCGACGGCGCCAGCAGCACCGACCCGATGGTGACTGCTGCACAGGGCAGCGCCCGCGCCTTCGATGCGCTGCAGCCGCGCGACGTCGGCCCGATCGCCTTGTCCACCTTCCATATTCTCGAACACCAGGAACCGGAGCGACCGGCCCGGCAGCGCTATCTCTCCGAGCTGCCGGTGCCGGCCGCGCTGGCCAGCCAGCTGCGCACCGACCAATCGTTCCGTGGCGACGCCGGCATGCGCATGAACGGCCTGCAGTTCCGCCGTGGCCTGGGCGTCGGCGCCAACAGCCGCATCGACCTGCGCCTGCAGGGCGGCTGGCATCTGCTGCGAGCCGACCTCGGCATTGACGACGCCTGCCGCACGGCCGGTGGCCTGCAGTTCCAGGTCTGGGGCGACAACCGCCTGCTGTATGACAGCGGCCTGGTGAAGGCGCCCGGCGTGGTCAAGCCGGAGCTGGACATCCGTGGCCTTTCCACTCTGAGCCTGCGCACGCTGGGTGCGCAGGGCAGCCAACCCGCCCAGGTCTGTGCCAACTGGGCCAATGCCGTGCTGATCGGCCAGGAGGGCGACTCCGCCAGCATCGTCGCCCCATGACCGCCACGTAACACCGCTCCTCCCCCGCCCATTCCGACTACGGCTTCACCACGACGGTGGGGGCCGTGGCCCGGGAGCGTTTTGCCCGCCGATCCACCATTCGCGCCGCACCCCTGCCAGGAGAGAACCCCGATGTTGCCCGCCCGCCACCACCGCCCCCCCTGTCGTTCGATCGCACCGTTGTCGCTGGCCATCGCCGGCGTGCTGTTGTCGGTCGCCGTTCCTGCCTTCGCCCAGGAGAGCAAGGACAAGGCCACCGACCTGGCCCGTATCGAGGTCACCGGCTCCAACATCCGCCGTACCGACGTTGAAACCGCCTCGCCGGTGCAGGTGATCAGCAAGCAGGACATCCAGAACATGGGTGCGCGCACGCTGCTGCAGGTGCTCGACAACCTGCCGGCCGCGCGGCCAGCGCAGCAGGATGCGCGCTCACTGTTCACTGGTTCCGACGGTGCTTCGCAGGCCAATCTGCGCGGCCTGGGTGCACAGGGCACGCTGGTGCTGCTGAATGGTCGCCGCCTGTCGTACTACGGTGCGCCGGCGGGCTTCCAGACCCAGTTCGTCAACATCGATGCGATCCCGGCTGCGGCCATCGAGCGCATGGAAGTGCTGACCGACGGCGCTTCGGCCGTCTACGGCACCGACGCGGTGGCCGGCGTGATCAACGTGATCACCAAGCGCAACTTCCAGGGTGCCGAGGTCAGCTTCACCAACGATACCTCCTCGCGCATCGACTCCTACGGCGAGCGCCAGGCCAGCATCACCGCTGGCTTCGGCGACCTGACCGAGAACCGCTTCAACATCTACGGCGCGGTGAACATGTACCGCCGCGATGCGATTCCGCTCAGCGATTTCTACGACAAGCGGCCCGACCAGTACTACGTCAACAACCCGAACTACCTCAACAACCTGCGCCTGGGCGTGGGCAGCAGGCCGGGCGAGTTCAACCCGGGCAGCTACTTCGCCTTCGATCCGGTCACCGGCCGCCGCGTGCAGGAAGCCGCACCGGGCTGCAAGAACGTGCTGACCAGTGAAGCGGCCGGTCCGCGTTGCGTCTGGGAAACCTGGATGAACAACGAGATCGATGCCGGCGCCAAGTCCGAGCGCAACACCGCCTACCTCAACGGCACCTTCCTGGTGGGTGAGAGCACCGAGATCTTCGCCGAGGCGACCTACACCGACATCGACCTGCGCGCCAATGGCGGCACGCCGCGCACCTACGGCACTACCACCGGCAACCCGACCAGCTGGTTCTCGCGCAACACCGGCAACAACGTCAACCAGTTCCTGTACCCGTTCCTGGGCCCGAACAACGAGTACAACCACGCAAGCCCTGAAATGAAGGCGATGATGGGCGGAGTGGTCGGCCTGAACTACCTGCTGCAGGATGCCGGCGCCAACTACTTCGGCCAGCGCAACACCGACAAGAGCTACCGCGTGCTGGCCGGTGCGCGCGGCAGCAGGGGTGACTGGAACTGGGAGACCGCGTTCGCCAGCGCGGGTACCCACTCCACCACCTATCAGACGATCAACGTCAATACCAAGGGCTTCGAGAAGGCCTTCGGTCCGTACACGATCGATCCGGGTACCGGCCGCGTGATCATCTCCGACCACCCGGCGTACAAGTTCGGCGAGATCAGCGAAGCCAACGCTGCATTGATCCGTGAAGCGTTCCCGACCTTCGACATCCAGTCGTGGACCCGCCTGCACACCCTGGACGGCAAGATCGAAGGCCCGCTGTTCCAGCTGCCGGCCGGTGAGATGCGCGCCGCGTTTGGCTTCAACGCCAGCCGTGAGACCTTCTATACCCCGGGCAACGCCGATGCGGCCAACGGCCTGATCACCCAGCAGGGTGGTTCCTGGTTCGATGGCAAGCGCAACACCTACGCGCTGTTCGCCGAGACCGTGGCGCCGATCACCGACAAGCTGGAACTGGATGCGGCGGTGCGCGTGGACAAGTACCCGAACTTCAGCGCCAACATCGCGCCGAAGATCGGCTTCAAGTACCAGGCGTTCGATCAGCTGATGCTGCGCGGCACCTACTCCACCGGCTTCCGTGCACCGAGCCTGGCCGAGTCCGGCAACGGCGGCGTGTTCGCGCAGCTGGGCGGCTACCGTGACGAGCTGCGCTGCAACGAGACCAACGCCATCGCCAACCTGCTGCTGAGGTCGCAGCGCCCGGGTGACGTGGATCTCGGCAAGAACCTGCTGAACGTCGATTGCAGCCGCACCGTGGCACGCATGACCCAGCCGAACAAGGACCTGAAGCCTGAGAAGGCGAAGATCGCTACCCTTGGTTTCGTCTACGAGCCGGCAACCTGGCTGTCGGTGTCGGCCGACTACTGGTTCATCTACCGCGACAATGAAATCGTTGCGCCGGACTACCGCCGCATGGAAGACATCATCTCCTCGTCGCGTTCGCCGATCACCGACAGCGACCGTGCCAACCTGGCGCAGCTGGCGGCGATGTGTGCCGACCCGGCCAGTGGCGTGAACTGTCCCTCGACGCTGCCAGGCTACTCCGCCGGCAACGTGGCCAGCGTGGTGGGCCAGTACAAGAACCGTGGCAAGACCCTGATCGACGGCTTCGACATCGACGCGCGCAGCCGCTTCTCGCTGGGTGATTGGGGCAACCTGAACATCGGCCTGGCTGCCACCATCGCCAACCGCAACCGCTTCTACATGGATGAAGCGAGCGGCTGGTACTACGGCGACGTGGTGGGCTACTACAACAACCCGCGCCTGCGTGCCACGCTCAATGCCGACTGGACCTACAAGCAGGTGACCACCAGCATGTTCGTCAACTACGTGGGCGGCACCAAGTGGGCCACCGACCAGGTTGATGAGGTGAGCAACAACAAGGAAACCTGCACCGGCGGCTACCTGGCCCTGCAGAAGAGCAAGTGTGATGGTGCACCGTCGTGGTGGACCGCCAACATGAGCGTCACCTGGCGCCCGGATGATGCGTGGAACCTGAGCTTCACCGTCAAGAACCTGTTCAACCGCCTGCCGTTCTACGACCCGAACAGCTTCCTGGGTGACTCCAGTGACTACGCAACGATCTTCGGTCGTGGTTACAGTGTGACCATCGGCTATCGGTTCAAGTAATTCCGTTTGCGTGACCTGGCGTGCCGGCTGCGGCCGGCACGCTGCCAAGAGGAGAGATGTTTGCCATGAAGCGTAGGGAATTCATCGCGGCCAGCGCCGCTGTCGCCGCCAGCAGCCTGCTGCCGCAGACCCCGGCCTGGGCACGTGGGCGCAAGGTGCGCCTGGCCATGATCGGTACCGGCATGCGTGGCCTGGTGCTGCTGAAGGAACTTGTGCGCCGAGACGACGTCGAGGTGGTTGCCGTCTGCGATATCGAGCCGATCATGCTCGGCCGCGCCGTGGAGATGGTCAGCAAGGCCGGCAAACCGGCCCCGAAGACCTACGGCCAGGACCGCGACACCAACGCCTGGAAGCGCCTGCTGGAACAGAAGGGCATCGATGGCGTGATCATCGCCACGCCGTGGGAGTACCACGCGCCGATGGCGATTGCCGCGATGCAGGCTGGCGTGGCAGTGGGCTGTGAAGTGGTGGCCGGCATCACCCTGCAGGATCACTGGGACGTGTTGAAGACCCAGCTGAGTACCGGCACCCCGTACATGCTGCTGGAGAACGTCTGCTACCGACGCGATGTGATGGCCGCACTGCAGATGGTGCGCCAGGGGCTGTTCGGCGAGCTGGTGCACCTGCAGGCCGGCTACCAGCACGACCTGCGCGGCGTGAAGTTCAATTCCGGTGACCCGAACCAGCCCTACGACAGCGGCGTGGAGTTCGGCCCCAAGGGCTGGAGCGAAGCACGCTGGCGTACCGAGCATTCGGTGGAGCGCAATGGTGAGCTCTACCCCAGCCACGGCATCGGCCCGTGCGCGATGTACACCGGCATCAATCGCGGCAACCGCTTCACCCACATCAACGCCTTCGCGACCAAGGCGCGCGGCCTGCACGAATACACCGTGGCCAAGAGTGGCGGCACCACGCATCCCAGTACCAAGGTGAAGTTCAAGCTGGGCGACATCGTGACCACCACGCTGGCCTGCGAGAACGGCGAGACCATCCTGCTGCAGCACGATACCTCGCTGCCGCGCCCGTACTCGATGGGCTTCCGCGTGCAGGGCACCAAGGGCCTGTGGATGGATGTGAACCATTCAATCCACATCGAAGGCCGCAGCCCACCGCACCAGTGGGAAGAGTTCAAGAAGTACCAGGACGAATACGAACACCCGCTGTGGAAGCAGAATGCCGACACCGCCGCCAGTGCTGGTCACGGTGGCATGGACTGGTTCGTGATCCATGCGTTCGTGGAAGCGCTGAAGGCCAAGGCGCCGATGCCGATCGACATCTACGACGCAGTGACGTGGAGCGCGATTACCCCGTTGAGCGAGCAGTCGATCGCCAACAGTTTCCAGACGCTGGAGTTCCCGGACTTCACCGCCGGTGCGTGGAAGCAGCGTAAGCCGATTTTTGCGTTCGACGGCAGGTATTGATCCGCTCTCTGTAGAGTCGAGTCATGCTGGACTGTTTTGAACACAACGCCGGGCACTGCCCGGCGTTGCTGTATCTGGGGCCCCCCTGCCACGCCCATGCTAGGCTCGGATACGTACCTGGCAGATGACGCCAATCGGTGGAGAGGAGCTTCCGGATGCGCGTGCTGACCTTCACGTGTCCACTTTGCGGCGCTGCCGGGCAGCGATTCCCGCTGCTTTGCGCATCGAGACGGCAGGCGAAGACGGCATGCAGGGAATGTGGCGTGGTGCTGCGCTCGGATCCCCGCTTGGGCCTGCATACGCTCTACCTGCTGTATACGCAGATCGTCGTGCTGCTGGCTGCATTGCCCATGATCTGGGCCTATGCCTCGGGTAGATGGTTCTGGTTGGCTGCGATCTGGGCCGTGGTGTTGGTGTTGTCCTGGTTCCCCGGCGTGATCAGGCACGCACGAAGTCCGATCGTGCGCGCCTGCCGGGATCCCGATTACAGCTATGCGCGCAGGCCGGGCGGACCATCCACCGGCGGCACCGCAGAACCGGCGCAGCGCAGCCGCATTCAATGATGGCTATCGATGGATGTTCTACTGTGTTCGCATCGGTCCCAGCTCAATCGGCAGGCCAGCGCTCCTTCACCCGGTCCGCCAGCGCCAGTTCGGTATCCACCTGCCGGCCATCGCGCAGATAACGGATGCCCACGCGCGTTCCGACCGGGCGCTCGCGCAGCAGCGCACGCCAGTCTCCCAACATCTGAGAGGCAATCGGCTCTCCCGCAATCATGACGATGCGATCATCCTTGCGCAGCCCGGCGCGTGCACCGGCGCTGGTCGGCGCTACATCCGCTACCCGCAATGCGTCGTTCTCGGCCTGCAGCCACAACCCACTGCGGTCGAAGGCATCCGGCTGCGTACTTTCGGCATTGGGCACCAGATAGAGGCGCTTGGCGTCGTAATCGATGCCCATGGAGAATCGGCGCAGCACGCCACCGCCCAGGATCGCACCGTAGTCGGCCAGGGCCAGCGCGCCTTTGTCGGTGGTGGATAGATCACCGACCAGGCCGCTGACCTTGATGCTGCCCATGCCGAGCACACCGAGCCGAGCAGGTTGCGCGCGGCCCGGACCACCGATGCCCCACCCAAGGACCGCCTCCTCACTGGCGCGGTACTTCTCCAGCAGATGATGGGTGAGCACGAATGGGCTGCTCAGGCTCAGCGAGTTGCGTGAGCCGGTGTCCAGCCACAACCGCAGCGGGATGCCGTCCAGTTCGCCGTTCAATACCGGCGCGCGGTCGTCCTGCTCGAACGGCAGCACCACCGCGTTGGCAGGTGGCTGGTAGTGGCCAGGCCGGGTGAAGCTGAGCACGCGCGCGCCGTAGTCGAAGGTGGTGACGAAGCGCAGGAAGGTCTCGTAGCCGATGAAGCCATCGTGCGGCACGCCCATCGAGTTGATCTGCTGGCCGAGGTCGATGATGTGGAACACCGGGTTTGCAAGGTGCGCGCCACCGATGCGCAGGTGGCGGGCCTGTGCCAGGCCCAGGTCGCTGGCGTTGTCGCCGGCACCATGCACGCTCAGGCGACCCGCCGTGGTCAGCCCCAGTCGCTTGGCGGCGGTCGGTGTCAGCAGGTTGATGGCGCCGGTATCCACCAGGAATCGCGCCGGCTGGCCGTCCACTTCGGCCTCGACGTAGACATGGTTGTTGATCAGGTCGAACGGGACGCGAGTGGTGCCTCTGGCATCCTCGATGTAGCTGTCGTCGGCCATCGCTGGTGGTGCATACAGCCCATCCGGCACAGGGAAATCCACCCGGTAGCGCTGCACCTGCACGTCGCTGCGCAATCGTGGATCGGCACGGCCTTGGGCATCGAGGGTGTCGGTGATGATGCGATGGGGCAGCAGCAGGCCATCGACCGCCCGGTAGTCTTCCAGCGTGGTGGCGGTGGGTGTGCGCGCGGAGGCGATGACCACCCGGCCGAGCAGGCCACTGCGGGTGTCGAACCAGAGTTCGATCGGGTCCGCGCCCTCCGGCTTCGTGGCCAGGACGGTATAGCGCCGGCCATTCAGAGCCTCGGTGCGGGGCGCGGCAAAGCGCGAGGCGGGATAGGCGCTGGACCAGTAGGCGCGGGTGGCCAGCCACGCCTGCGTGCGCGCGGTGCGGCGTGGCACGGTGCCGTCCAGCAGGCCGACCTCGCCGCCATAGTCACGCCGCCAGGACAGCTGGCCGTCGAACCCCTGGGCGACGGTGAAGGCTCCCAGCTGCGCCTGTTCGGCATAGCGACCGGCGCGCAGGTCCTGGTTGAGCTGCCAGCGCCCGTGCAAGCCACCGAGCGACTGCTCGCCCTCAGCCTGCAGGCGCTGTACCGACAGCCACGGCTCGCCGCCACTGGCTGCACGGGCCCGGGCCAGCACACCCGCCGCATCCCCCACCGCAGCCTGCACGGGAACCGCCAGCATCCACAGCAGGCCGAACATCATCCGTTGCCATCGCATCGCATCACCTTCTTCGTCGGGTCGAGCGCTGATGGCAACGCAGCGGCGGGCGTCGTTCGACCGGGCGTGAAGGATTGGACGTTCAGCCGGACGTGGCGCGGCTGCGGCGGTACTCGCTGGGCGTCTTCCCGGTGGCGCGCTTGAACGCACTGTTGAAGGTGGACTTGCTGCCGAAGCCGGCGGCAAGGCCGATGTCCAGCACGCTGCGTGGGTCAGCCGGGTCGGAGAGGAAGGACTTCGCGGCCGTGATGCGGAAACCGGTCACGAACTCGGAGAAGCTCTGGCCCAGACCTTGGTTGAGCGCCTGCGAGACCTGGTTGGGTGACCAGCCGCTGTGCTGGCTCAAGCCCTGGAGATCGAGTCCCGGGGCCTCATGCAGGCGTTCGCCCTGCATCAATGCGGTCAGCGCGCTGGCGATGGCCGCGCATTGCGCCGCGTCGATGCCCGAGCGCTCGTAGCGTGCGACAGCGACGTCTTCGATGGGCGCGGGGATGAGATTCCCCATGCCCGGTGCTGCGATGCTCATCGGTGCGCGCAGCTGCTGGCGCACTACGTGGCAGGCCAGCAGATACATGCCGGCGGTGGTCAGCAGACTGAGCCCGATGCTGGCCAGCAGTGGAGCGGCATCCGGCGGCCACCGGTTCATCGTGCTGGCAAGCCAGCAGCCCGCCATCACGATCGCCAGCCCGCGCAATCCGCTGTGTTGGATGGCGGTTCCGCGCGGAGACGAAGACGTGCGCAGTGACAGCCACAGCGTGGCCAGCAGGTAGGGCGCGCCCTGCAGCAGCCAGCCATGGAAGCTGAGCTGGAACAGCACCTTGCCCAAGGGCGAGGCCTCGAAAGGCGCAACAGCGTTCAACAGGGAAATGACGAACGCGAGCATTGCCGGCAGCAGATGCGCGAGCGGCAGCAACGATGCGCGGTCCGGCGCAGGCGCCAGCAGCGCACGCGCATGGCCGTACAGCAGCGGGCCCAGAAGATAGACCAGCGGCACTTCGATGACCCGCAACCAGCGTACGGCATCGGGTGAGAGCCAGGCCTGGCCACCCAACAGCACCAGTCCGAACAGGTTCGCGGCGGCGAAACAGGCGAAGAAGGTGGTGAGCAGGTAACTGCCACGCCGAGCGCGGCCGAAGCTCACTCCGGTGGACAACGCGGCCAGGCCGAGAATCGCAGCGCCTGCCGCCAGCTTCAGCAGATCCGGTGGCGTCATGCGCGCAGTGTTGATGAAGCACGCGACATCGTCCAGCGCGGGCTGGCAGCGTGCAGGCAACAATAGGGGAGATGGCGCGCCCGGAGGGATTCGAACCCCCGACCAATGGCTTCGGAAGCCACTACTCTATCCGGCTGAGCTACGGGCGCGTTGTAGAACCGCCGCGCCACCGACCAGTGCCGGGGCGGGCATCGCAGCGCCATGAGGCGGTGCGGGACCGGCATTCTATCCAGTTTCGCCGAACAAATCTCCCCCCATGGGCAAAGCCCTGCAAGAGGGGCAGGAGTATCCTATCGCCATGGCTGATACCCCCCTCACTTCGCCGCAGTCGCCGGCGACGCCGCGTTGGCGGCATTACTGGAGTCTGATGCGCGCTGATCGCCCGATCGGCACGCTGCTGCTGCTGTGGCCCACCTGGTGGGCGTTGTGGTTGGCCGCAGGCGGCCTGCCGCCGCTGTGGACCCTGTTCGTGTTCACCGCCGGCGTGTGGCTGACCCGCTCGGCCGGTTGCGTCATCAACGACTATGCCGACCGCTGGCTGGATCCGCACGTGGAGCGCACCAAGGCGCGCCCGCTGGCCACCGGTGCGATCAGTGGCCGCGCTGCGCTGGCGTTGTTCGCCGTGCTGATGCTGGTGGCGTTCGGCCTGGTGTTGACCCTGAACGGCCTGACCATTGGCCTCAGCTTCATCGGTGTGTTCCTGGCCGCCAGCTACCCGTACCTGAAGCGCTACACCCATCTGCCGCAGGTCTACCTGGGCATGTCGTTCGGCTGGGGCATCCCGATGGCGTTCGCCGCCGTGCAGGGCGAGGTGCCGCTGCTGGGCTGGCTGCTGTATGCCGGCAACATCCTGTGGTCCACCGCCTACGACACCTGGTACGCCATGGTCGACCGCGAGGACGACCTGAAGATGGGCTCTCACTCCACCGCGATCCTGTTCGGTGACCTCGACCTGGTCATCCAGGGCGTGCTGTACGCACTGTTCCTGGCCACCATGGCGCTGGTCGGCGTGCGTGGCGGGCTGGGTGGCTACTACCTGGTGGGCGTGGCCGTGGCCACCGCGCTGGTGGTGTACGAGTTCTGGATCTGCCGCAACCGCGAGCGCGGCCCGTGCTTCAAGGCGTTCCTGCACAACAACTGGGTGGGCGCCGCGCTGTTTTCCGGCATTGCCGTGGATCTGGCGCTGCGTTGAACCCAAGGTGAGGTAGAGCCGGCCGCTGGCCGGCTGCACCCGTGCGTAATCTCGAGGTTGCCGGCCAGCGGCCGGCACCACCGCCACCGGCCACCTACGACCAATAGGTGGCTGACAGCCCGCACCCCACCGCCCAGAATCGAGCCATCGAACCTGGGAGGGTAGGTGATGGCCTCGACGGCAGCAGTACAGGACGGCTGGATGGCGCGCGCTGCGCTGCGCTCGGCCGCCTGGGCGGAAAAATGGTTCCCCGATGCGTACGTGTTCGCGGTGCTGGGCGTGGTCATTGTCGCGCTGGCGGCGATGAGCTTCGGCTCCACCCCGCAGGCTACCGCCAGTGCCTTCGGCGACGGCTTCTGGAGCCTGATTCCCTTCACCATGCAGATGGCCTTCGTGGTCATCGGTGGCTATGCCGTGGCCACTGCACCGGTGGTCGCACGCTTCATCGATTTCCTTGCCCGTGTGCCGCGCACCGGCCGTGGTGCGGTGGTGTACGTGGGCCTGGTCAGCATGCTCGCCTCGCTGCTCAGCTGGGGCTTCTCGCTGGTGTTCGGCGGCCTGCTGGTCCGCGCGCTGGCTCGCCGCACCGAGCTGCGCATGGACTACCGCGCGGCCGGTGCCTCGGCTTATCTCGGTCTGGGTGCGGTGTGGGCGATGGGATTGAGCTCGTCGGCCGCGCAGCTGCAGGCCAACCCGGCCAGCATGCCGCCGGGGCTGGTCGAGATCACCGGCGTCCTGCCGTTCACTGAAACCATTTTCCTGTGGCAGTCGATCGCACTGACCGCGGTGTTGATCCTGGTCTCGTTGCTGATCGCCTGGCTGACCGCACCGGCCGCCGGCAGCGCCCGTACCGCTGAAGACTTCCCCGGCGCTGCGCAGGCCGAGCCGGAACCACTGCAGCGCCGCACGCGCCCGGGCGAATGGCTGGAGTACAGTCCGCTGCTGACCGTGCTGCTCTCACTGCTGGCGTTCGGCTGGCTGTTCAACGAGTTCGCCAACAAGCCGCTGGTCACGGCCATCGCCAACCTCAACACCTACAACTTTCTGTTCATTTCGCTGGGCCTGCTGCTGCACTGGCGGCCGCGCAGCTTCCTCAACGCGGTCGCCAAGGCGGTACCGAGCACCACCGGCGTGCTGATCCAGTTCCCGTTGTACGGTGGCATCGCGATGATTCTCACCCATGCTGCCGGCGGCGATGGACAGACGCTGGCGCACCGGCTGTCGAGCCTGTTCGTGCACGTAGCCAGCACCGATACGTTCGCGCTGGTGATGGGCGTCTACTCGGCGGTGCTGGGCTTCTTCGTGCCCTCCGGTGGCGGCAAGTGGATCATCGAAGCGCCATACGTGATGCAGGCCGCCAACGAACTGAAGGCACACCTGGGCTGGGCGGTGCAGGTCTACAACGCGGCCGAAGCGCTGCCGAACCTGATCAACCCGTTCTGGATGCTGCCATTGCTGGGCGTGCTGGGCCTGAAGGCGCGCGACATCGTCGGCTTCACCTTCATCCAGCTGCTGGTGCACATTCCGCTGGTGCTGGGCCTGCTGTGGCTGCTGGGCATGACCCTGGCGTATGTGCCGCCGGTGATGCCCTGAATGGAGGGTAGGCTTCCCTGCGTGCGTTGGGAAGCCAACCTCGTTCAGCGCGTGTTTCCGGCTGCGAACGCCATGAATGCGTGCACCGTTGACGACGGCATGAACACATGCCGAACCCGCATGAATCCTTCAGCCGCTTGTGCCACAAGGGCTTCTGCGTGTTCATTCACAGGCGTACACACAGATGTAGCCGCCCCCCCACGCGTGATTAACCATTTGCTGCAGACGATGGCCACGTCCACCGCATTCCGCGAGTGGCTTTGGAGATCGGACATGGCACAGCAGAACCAGAACCCGAACCAGAAACAACAGGGCCAGCAGAACCAGCAGGATCAGCAGCAGGGTCGTGGCCGTGACCAGCAGCAGCAACAGCAGCAGGAACAGCAGAAGCGCAACCAGAACCAGCAGCAGGGCGGCAACGACGAAGAAGAATGACCGCGCCGTGCATGCGGAGTGACCGGTGAAGCCCCGCCACGTGCGGGGCTTCGCTTATTCCAGCACGCCAATGCGCTGCAACACCGGTGCCGCCGACATGTCGTTGGGATTGCTGCCGGGCTGATCCTGCGGCACCTCCATGCCCATGCCGCGATACAGGTCAATCCAGTGCTGGGAAATCTCCCCGGTCTGCGGGTTGCGGAAGTTCATCGGCTGCAGCGCAAACACGTGGTGCGCACGGAACGCACGTTCGATGAAGTCCGAGCAGTAGTAGCTGTCATCGTTCAACACATACGACGTGTTGTACGGCTTGCCGAGCATCGTGCGCGCGGTGGCGATTGCATCCTTGATTGCCGCCTGCTGCGGTGCGCGCAGGCGATAGACCACGATCTGCCGCTGCTTTGCTCTCGCGTCCTGGCGGAGCTCGGACAGCGATTGCCGCCGCGATCCCTTCTCGTCGGCATGCAATACCTCCCAGCCCTTCGGCGCGGAAGCGACCAGCGCGACATGATCGAAGCTGGGCGCGCTCTGCTTGCCGGTGGCATCGTCGATGGCGGCGCTGAGGCCGCTGCGGCCGGCGGTGACGAACAGCAGGTCGCCCTCGTGGACATCGACGGCCATCGCCACGGCCGGCCACAGGGCGGGCAACAGCAGGCCGATCAGGAGCAGGAGGCGGTGCATGGAATTCTCGGACAGGCGGAATGCCGGAATTGTAGGGTGCGCGGTAGCATGGAGCGACCGGACCGGATTCAGGATAAGCCCATGCGTCGATATCGTTTCCAGGCACTGCTGATGCTCGCCGTTGGCGTAGCGTTGGTCGCCTGCAGACCTGCGCCGCAGTCGACGCCCACGGAAACCGCACCTGCACGTCCCGCGCCGTCGTCCACGGCGGCAGCGATCCAGCCCGCACCGATGCCTGCCAGCAGTGAATGCCCGTACCCGGACTTCGATGCGTTCCTGAAGCACTTCGGCAACGAGATCACCCTGCAGGAGAAGGCCACCGCCGATCCGCTGCTGGACAGCTACATCGACGCGGAGGCCGAGCCGGAACCGCGCAAGGTGGAAAGCCGGTTGGCGCTGGCCGATGTGGAGTGGCCGGTGATGCCCGATCCTGCCGCGCTGGCCGGGCAGGGCCGCGAAATGCAGGTCAGCACGCTGGCTGACGGGCAACGCCAGGTGCAGATCCGCACGCCGGACAGCAGCGACCAGCAGACCTACACCTTCACGCAGGCGCCCTGCTGGGCGCTGGTCAAGCGTGAGGATGAGTCGATCTGAGGCCCGATCCGGCACAGGCACGGCGGGGCAGCGGCTGCTAGGCTCGAAGCCTGGTCCAGGCAGGGAGACGCCGATGCAGGTTTTCAGGAAGCACGCCACCACCACCGCCATTGCCGCCGTATTGGCGATAGCCCCCTTCAGCGGCGCTCAGGCACAGTCGGTGCACGCCGACGATCGCGCCTACTTCGCCAAGGCCGCGGCCGAACAGACCGCGCGTGATGCGCTGGGCAAGCGCGTCGAGGCCCTGCAGCACGCTTCCACCCTCGCGCCCGTGGAACGCTTCCAGCAGGCCGAGGTATTGGAAGCGCAGTGCCTGCGTCATCTCGCCTACCTGCATCTGCAGTCCGCCCGCAACGCACGTGATCATCGTCCGGCACAGGCGATGGAGCAGGCAATGGGGCTGTGCAGCCGCATCGCCCGCACTGGTCGCGCCGCCCTGCGCGCGGCGCCTGCGGACGCGGCGTGGGCCGCGCCCTACGCTTTCCTGCGCGCGCGTGGGCTGAAGGAGGCTGCCGCTCCGGCCAATGCCGCGCTGGACGAGGCGGTGGATGCGCTGGCCGATCCGGCGTTGGACAGTTTCGCGCGCCTGCGTGGGCAGATCCTGCGCAGTGCCGAGTACCCGCAGATCGAGCGTGATGGTCGGCACTGGGATGCTGGGCGCGACAAGCGGGCACTGTCGCTGCAACCGGATCGCGCATTGCGCGAGGCGGGCTGGAAGGGCTACTGGCAGGGGCTGCAGTCGCGCCGCGAGCCAATGGCCTCGGTGCTGTTGGGGCTGGTACAGGTGAACGACGCCGCCGCACGCCTGCAGGGCGATGGTTCGGCGCCAGCACGTGGCTACCAGCGCATGGGCCTGGACACCGCCGCAGTGGATGCAACGCTGGTAGCGATCGAACATCACGCCGGCGACCGCCGCGCCTATCAGGACATGCTGCTGCACCACGCTGCGCGATCCGGCATCGACGCGCCGCAGATCTGGGACACCACGCTGCCAGATGCCGGCTATACGCCACCGGTGCTGACGCTGGCGCAGCTGCGCGACAACGCCGCCGATGCCATGCAGCATCTGGGGCCTGCGTACGTCGCCGAACTGCGCGCGCTGCTCGATCCGGCCAACCAGCGTATGGATCTGGCCACCGAACGCGGTGACCGCAGCCAGGACGCGTTCTCGGTGAGCGCTCCCGGTGTGCCGGCGATGTTGTTCGTTGGCGTGCGTAGCGGTGATCTGGAAAGCGATGTCGAGATCGCACATGAAGCCGGTCATGCCGTGCATGGTGAATGGATGCAGCGCGGTCATGCGTCGCCGCTGCAGCGCAATGGCAGCCAGTGGCTGGCCGAGGCGTTCGCGATCTACAACGAGCTGCGCTTCCGCGACCAGCTTTACCAGCAGGCACAGGATCCGCGTGCCAAAGCTTATTATCTGAAGTCACTGCTGGACGACATGGTGCTGCAGCTGTTCACCTCTTCCGAGGAAGCGCAGCTGGAGCAGTCGATCTATCGCGGCGTTGCCGCAGGCACGTTGGGTACCGCCGACGATCTGGATGCGCTGACCGGCCAGGTGCTGGCGCGCTTCGGCCAGCAACCGGAGCGCTATCCGCAGCTGCGCAACAGCTGGATCGCCAAGCGCCTGATGTATGAAGATCCGAACTATCTGGTGAACTATCTGTATGCGGGCCTGCTGGCCGTGCAGCTCTATGTGCAGGACCAGCGCGATCCGGAAGGGTTCCGCCAGCGCTATCTCGGCGTGCTGGGCGAGGGCTTCGACCGCGCGCCGCAGGAACAGGTGGCACAGCTGCTGGGCCACGCACCGGATTGGCAGGCCCTGGTGGACGCGGATCTGCAGGTCTTCAACCAGACCGCCGCGCAGCTGCAGGCGCTGCATGCGCAGATCGAGGCGGGGCAGGGCACGCGCGTGCAGTAGCGCGCATCACGCTTGGATCGTCGCCTCAGGTCGATGCGACGCGCCAGCCTAGTGCGACGTCGCAGAGCTCTCCGATGCCGGCGACATCTCCCACCCGCAGCTGCAGGCCCTGCGCATTGGGCAGGTCTTTCTGCTCGGGGAACCAGCGGCGATCGGCAGCGACCACGATCAGCAGGCCCTCGTCGTCGCCCATCGGCGCGAACTGCGGCGAGGCCGTACTGATCGGTTCCAGACCGAAACGCTGTTGTGATTGTGCCCGCACGGCATCGACATCGTGGCTGGGCAGGCCGACTTCGCTCAGGCAGGTCAGCTCGCTGCCATGGAACGCGCCTTCGCGCGCGCTGGCCGGCAAACGGCGGCGGCCGATCAGTTCCAGGATCAGGCCGTCAGGGCCGGTGAAGTACACCGACTGCGACTGCCAGCTGCTCTCCAGCGCGAAGTAGTCCAGTCCCGCCGGATTGCGTTGCAGCGGCGTGCGCTCACGCAACCAGGTCATCGCCTCGCTGAAGCGGTTGTCCGGTACGTTGAAGGCCAGGTGCACGCCACCGACAGGGTGGTCACCCGCCGGCTGCAGTTCGATCGTGCTCCAGCCGATGTGCACATGATTGCCGACCACGCGCTGCTGCAGTACATCGTGGAAATACGCGGCGACGGTGGCGACGTCGGATGCCGGCAGGGTGAGGTACAGCAGGCGCATGATCGATCCTCCGTGGACGCACCCACTGTAGCGCCGGGCCATGCCCGGCGGCCACTAGCGCAGGGACAGGCCAAAGAGCCGCAGCGCCGCGTCCACTGCCTGCGCGTGCGCCCGTGCGGCATCAAGCTGTCGTACTGACGTCATGGCTCCTTCACACATCGCGCCGACACTGCGCGCCTTGTCCAGGCCTGTTGTGTCCGCACAGGTGCTGGCCCTGTCGCGTCCTCCCGGAGCCCTGCCGTGCATCGTTCGAAGCTTTCGCGTTCCATCCTCCTTGCCCTTTCCATGGCCAGCGCAGGAGGCGCGATCGCAGCGGAGGCCGATGCGGTTGATGCCGCGGGCAGCAGCCGTGCGGCGCCCACCCAGCTCGACGCGATGCTGGTCACCGGCACCCGCGCCTCCAACCGCACCCAGTTCGAAACGCTGGCGCCGGTGGACGTATTCACCAAGGAAGACATCAAGTCCGTCGAGACGACCGATCTGAAGGACGTGCTGGCGCAGCTGGTGCCGTCGTTCGTGGTGCAGCGCCTGCCGATGGCGGATGGCCAGGTGTTCGTACGCCCGGCCACGCTGCGTGGCCTGTCGCCGGACCAGACGCTGGTGCTGGTCAACGGTCGCCGCTTCCACCGCAGCGCGCTGCTCGGCAACCGTGGCGCGCAGGCGGCTGACCTGGCACAGATTCCGACCAGTGCGATCAAGCGCATCGAAGTGCTGCGCGATGGTGCCTCGGCGCAGTACGGTTCGGATGCCATCGCCGGTGTCATCAACATCATTCTCGAAGATGGCCCCGGTACCGAGATTACTGCCGGCTACTCGCAGTACGCACAGGGCGATGGCGCCTCGCGCGACTTCAGTGCACGCACCGGCTGGTCGCTGGGTGACTACGGCAGCCTGGTGCTGTTCGCCGAATCGTCGAACTCCGACGCCACCTCGCGCACCCGCCAGCGCCCGGATGCGATCGCCTTCCAGGCTGCACATCCGGAGCTGGACGTGCCCAACCCGGTACAGCGCTGGGGCCAACCGGAACTGGAAAGCCGCCGCGTCGGCTTCAACGTGAAGGCCAACGCCAGCGACACGCTGGAGCTGTATGCGTTCGGCCTGTACAGCCACAGCGATGGCGTCAGCGATTTCAACTGGCGCAATCCGGATACCACCACCGGTGCCTACCGCACTGCGGCGATCTTCCCCGGTTGGAACCTGCGTTCGATCTATCCGGTGGGCTTCAGCCCGCAGTACGGCAACGTCCAGAACGACCTGCAGCTGGTCGGTGGCCTGCGTGGCGAGATCACGCCCAAGCTGCGCTGGGATGTCAGCGCCTCGTACGGCCGCAACGCGATCGACTACAGCCTGAAAAACTCGATCAACGCCTCGCTCGGCCCGGCCAGCCCCACCGCATTCGATCTCGGCCGCCTGACCCAGACCGAGAAGAACGCCAACGCCGACTTCAACTACGAGTGGGACGTGGCTGGGCTGTCCAAGCCGATCAACGTCGCCTTCGGTGGTGAGTTCCGCCAGGAGACCTACCAGGTGCGTGCCGGTGATCCGGCCTCGTACGCGGTGGGCCCGGGCGCAGCGGCAGGCCTGGAGGCCAATTCCAACGGCGCGCCGGGCTTCTCGGCCAGCCAGGCCGGGCAGTGGAGCCAGCGCAGCAAGGCCGCCTACGTGGATATGGAAGTGCCGCTGGGCGAGCGCTGGAGTATCGGTGCGGCCAGCCGCTATGAAGACTTCTCCAGTTTCGGCAGCACGCTGGACGGCAAGCTCTCGGCGCGCTTCGCGATCACCCCGGATCTGGCCCTGCGTGGCACGGTGTCCACCGGCTTCCGTGCGCCGACACCCGCGCAGCTCAACACCACCAGCACCACCCAGGGCCTGGATACGCGCACGCTGCAGATCTTCACCAGTGGTCGTCTGTCGCCGAACGATCCGCTGGCGCAGCTGCTCGGCGCCAGGCCGCTGAAGCCGGAGGAATCGCGTACCGCGTCGCTGGGCTTGACCTGGCGCACCGACCTGGGCCTGTCCGGTTCGGTGGACGTCTACCAGATCAAGCTCTCCGACCGCTTCAGCCAGTCGGCCAGTTTCGCCATTCCGGCTGGTACTCCCAATCCGCTGGGCTATACCTCGGTGAACTACTTCACCAATGACTTCGATACCACCACCACCGGCGTGGACGTGGTCGGCAACTACCTGCGCGATCTCGGTGCCGGCCGTATGACGCTGACCCTGGCCTACAACTACAACCGTACGCGAGTGGACAACGGCAGCACCTCGGTGGCCACCAATGAGACCCAGCGCGTGTTGTTCGAAGATCGCCTGCCCGAGCACAAGGGCAGCCTCACCGGCAGCTGGGACATCGGTGCCTGGTCGTTGATGGCGCGCATGCGCTACTACGGTGCCTGGACCGACGCCAGCGGCAATGCGGTGGGCGATATCTACCAGCGCTTCGGCGCGATGAGCTTCCTCGACCTCGCCGTGGGCTATCGCATCAACGAGCACCATAGCCTGCGCGTCGGCGCCGACAATGTGCTGGACCGCTACCCGGACGAGGCGGTCTTCCAGGCCAGCCGTGGCCTGGTCTACTCGCGCAACGCGCCGTATGACACCGACGGTGCCAACCTGTACGCGCAGTACCGGCTGAGCTTCTGATGGACAGCCGCCGCCGTAACCTGCTGCGAGCCGGTACCCTGCTGCCGGCCGCAGCCGCACTGTCTTCACTGCCCGCCACGGCCGCCGCGCGCTACGCTGCGCCCATGCAGATTCCCGCAACGACCGTGGCGCCGGACGTGCTGGCCCGCGATGAAGGCTACTGGGCCGCTGTGGCCAGCCACTTCGACATCACCGATGAAGTGAACCACCTGGAAAACGGCTACTGGGGTGCGATGGGCCGTGAGACGCTGGCCAGCTACCAGCGCCACACCGCCGAGGTGAACCGTGGCAACGCCTGGTACGGCCGTCGTGAGTTCCCGGCGCAGTACATGGCCGTGCATCGGCAGGTGGCCGACATGCTTGGCGTCGGCGCCGCCGAGATCGCGCTGACCCGTGGCGCCACCGAAGCGATGCTCGCGCTGATCGGCGGCTACAACCGGCTGGCTGCAGGCGACCAGGTGCTGTACGCCGACGTCGACTACGACAGCATGATCAACGCGATGCGCTGGCTGCAGCAGCGTCGTGGCGTGCAGGTCGAGCGCATCGCACTGCCGGTGGTGCCCACCCATGAGCAGATCCTGCAGGCCTACGATGAGGCGTTCGCGCGCCTGCCGCGCCTGAAACTGGTACTGCTGACCCAGGTCAGCCACCGCCATGGGCTGGTGCTGCCGGTGGCCGAGCTCGCCGAGCGTGCGCGGGCGCGCGGCATCGATGTGATTGTCGATGCTGCACATGGCTTTGGCCAGATCGACTACGCGGTGCCGGACCTGAAGGCCGATTTCGTTGGCATCAACCTGCACAAGTGGATCGGCGCACCGGTGGGCGTGGGCGCGATGTACGTGCGCAAAGGACGCGTGGCCGACCTGGATTCGTACATGGGGGAGACCGACGACGGCCGCGTGGGCAGTCGCGTGCACACCGGCACGGTCAACTTCGCGGCCTATCTGGCGCTGCCGGAGGCCATCGCGCTGCATCAGCGCATCGGCGCAGCGAACAAGCAGACGCGGCTGCGCTACCTGCGTGAGCGTTGGACGGTGGCGGCGCGGCAGATGGCGCATATCGAGGTGCTGTCGTCACCGGATCCGGCGTTGGCCAGTGCATTGGCCAGCTTCCGCCTGCGGGGGCGCACCAGCGTGGCCGACAACATCGCGTTGCAGAAGCGCCTGCTGGATGAGCATCGCGTGTTCACCACCCATCGCGACGGGTTGGAGTCCGGCGCGTGCGTGCGGGTGACACCGTCGGTGTTCACCCGTCCGGAGCAGATGGATGCGCTCGTGCAGGCCCTCTCCGCTCTGGCCTGACCCTGCTCTGGTAGGTGCCAACCTTGGTTGGCACATTCCGTCCGCGCCGGCGAATCCCCCGCCGGGCATAGCCCGGCGCTACCGCATCCCGGGCGCCGCGCATCCACGCATGGCGTGGATCTACGGCTCTGGTAGGTGCCAACCTTGGTTGGCACTTCCTTGCGCCTACCGCTCGATCGCCGGCAACGCATCCGACAACAACAACCGGTCGATTCTCCGCAGCGCGCTTTCCAGCTGCCGGCGGTCCGCGGCCAGTCCCAGCGACAGCCGCACACCGCTCTGATGCAATACCCCCGGCGGACAGAACGCCGATGACGGCGCGATCGCCAGCCCCTGCAGCTGTGCGGTACGCACCAGGGTGGCATCGGTCCACGGTGCCGGTATCCGGCACCAGGCATGCAGCCCTTCCGCGCGCTGCAGCAGCGAAGGCGCAAGCAGATATCGCGCCAGGCGCACGCGTTCGCGCGCCTCGGTGCGCACCTGCGCCAGCAGTGACTGCGCCGAACCATCCAGCAGCAGCTGGCTGGCCAACGCCGAGACCAGCGGATGGCCCATCAACCGCGTCGCTCGCAGTGCGGCCGTCATCGCCTCGGCATGCGCGGCGCTCGGGCAACGCACGAAGGCGGTGCGCAGGCCGGGGCTGATCACCTTCGACAGCGTCGCCACGTAGAACACGTGACGCGGTGCCAGGGTTGCCAGCGGTGTCGGCGCATCTTCGGCGAGATGCCAGTAAGGATCGTCCTCGATCGCCAGCAGGCCTTCGCTTTCCAGCGCGCGCGCCAGCGCTTCGCGCCGATGCAGCGGCAGGGTCAGTGCGGTCGGGTTCTGGCAGGTGGGATTGAGATAGACCAGCCGCGCACCGCTTTCGCGTGCCAACCGCACCAGCGCTTCGGGGCACATGCCGTGCTCGTCGCTGTCCACCGGCAGCAAGCGCCGACCGAGTGCGGCGGCCGCCTGCAGCAGGCCCGGATAGACCAGCGCATCGCACAGGATCGCGTCGTCGTCGCGTCCCTGGCTGACCAGGATCGACGCCAGCGCCACCTGTGCACCCTCGGTCAGCAGCAGGCAGGCATCGTCCACCGCGCCCAGCATCGGCTGCAGCCAGCGCGCCGCTGCGTGGCGGTCGGTGGGGTTGCCACCGCCCAGGTGATAGGTCATCAGGTTCGGTGCGTTGCTGCGTGCGAGTACGGCGGCCGCGCCACGCCGCAGCGTTTCGGCCAGCGCATCGGCGTCGGGCACCGGCGGCACGTTCATGCTCAGGTCCACCACCTGGTCGAAACCGGCCTTGGGTGGTGCGATGAAACTGCCCTGCGGTCCACGCGCTTCGATCAGGCCGCGCTTGCGCGCTTCATCAAAGGCCCGCGTCACCGTGGTCAGGTCGATGCCGAGCTGCTGCGCCAACGCGCGCTGCGAAGGCAGGCGCTGGCCCGGTGCGAGACCACCGCGGCGCACCGTGCGTTCCAGCGAATTGACGATGCGCAGGTAGATCGGCCCGTTGTGCGCGAGCACGTCCTGCACCCATTCGCGTGCTGCGACATCCGGTCGCGGCATGTACGGAGCATGTCGGGGCGTATCGTTGCTTCCAACGGCGGGAGCCTGTCCATAACCATCGGTCGGTTCGGACAGGTGACCGCCGTTGTTGTTTGCGGCGGCCACGCCGGCCAGTGTCAGTGATGTCATTGCGCGTCCTCAGCGCTTGGCCTGCCACGGGCAGTAGCAGCCCACGGCAAGCAGTCCTTTCGGGCGCACGGTCTCACCGCGTACCAGTCTGTCCAGTAATGGTTCGACGAAGCTGTTGGCCGAGTTGCAGACCATGCCGATGCTGTAAGGGCCGGCGTAGGCGAGGTGGCCCTGGCGATCCCAGATCGCGACAGCGGGGCTGGCCGGGATGTGTTCGATGCCGTCGATGGTCGGCAGGTTGATCACCTTGTTGCTCAGCGGCTCGGGCAGCTCGCCCTGGGTACCCGGGCGGCGGATCGCATAGAAGTCGATGCCGGCGCGGCGGTACATGCTGATCAGGTAGCTCAGGTGCGCACCGGTCTCGCGGTTGCACACGCCGCAGGCCGGGTCCCAGAAATGCACCACGCGGATGCGGCCGGTATCACCGGCCAGGTCGGCCGGCAGGCGCAGCTGAGAATCGTCGAAGACGATGGCCTGTTCGGTGAAGGTGGACTGCGCGCTGTAGCCGAAGTACTGCCACAGCGCAGCCGCGACGCCGGCCATGAACAGGCAGGCGAGGGCGATCATCGTCGGCAGCAGCCAGCGGCGACGCGGCGCGGCTGCGCCCATCAGGAATCTTCCCGGCCGAACTTGTGCACGTACTGCTTGCGCATCTCGCGGCAGGAATCGGCCTGGGCGCGGCGCTGGATCTCGCTACGCGACGGATCCTCGCTGCGCTGCACGCATTGCTCGATGGCGTGGCGTTCGGCGGCCTGTACGTCCACGGTCTGCGGCTGCAGGCAGACCCAGGCCAGCGCGGCCAGCATCAGCACCACAAAGCCGCCGCACCCGGCCATCACCAGGTGGAATTTCAGTTTCTCGGCGCGCATCGATGCACGTCCCTTCATCCATACATTGCATACAAAATATCATTTTGTATGGATAAAGCGCCATGCCGTTCAGACGATGGCGTTGTGGCGGGCCTCGGGGGCCTCGGACAGGATCTCGTTCAGCTTGGCCAGCGCCCCGGCCAGCGCGCCCTGGTCAACTGCGCCGCCCAACGACAAGCGGATCGCGTTGCCCGGAGGTGGCTCTTCCACGCTGAAGGCATCGGAGCTGGCGATGCCCAGCCCCTGTTCCTGCGCGGCCTGGATCAGCCGGTACTGGTCCAGCCGTGGCGGCAGCGGCAGCCACACATGCAGGCCGGCCGGATGCGCTTGGGCACGGGCGGGCAGATAACGGGCGGCAATGGCCTGACGCTCGCGCAGCTCCTGCTGGAAGCGCTGAACCATGTCCTGTGCCAAGCCGCTGCGGATCCACTGCGAGGCCACCGCCACCATCGACTGGGTCGGCATCAGCGCGATCGCGCGCAGGGCGTCCAGCACCGGTTCCATCGGCTCGCCGGCCGGCACCACCAGATAGGCGGTGCGCAGGCCCGGGGCCAGGCACTTGGACAGGGTGGAGATGTAATAGACCGGGCAGCCGGCATCGCGGTGGGCGGCCAGCGGCGGTGCGGCGTCACCGGCCAGCAACCAGTAGGGATCGTCTTCGATCACGGTCAGATCGTGGCGCTTCGCGATCGTCAGCAGGGCCTGCCGGCGCTGTGCCGACATCGTCGCCGTCGTCGGGTTCTGGATGGTCGGCACCAGGTACAGCAGGCGCGGGCGCCGCAGCTGGCAGGCCTCTTCCAGCGCTTCAGGCAGCATGCCTTCGGCGTCCATCGCCACTGGCACCACGCCCCGCTGCAGCACGCGCGCGGCAGCCAGCAGGCCCGGGTAGGTCAGCTGCTCGGCGGCGATCAGCTCGCCCGGCTGGGTGCGGGCCAGAATCAGCGCGCACAGCGCGGTCTGCGCGCCGGGACAGATCACCACCTGGTCGGCACCCACCGTGCCCAGCATCGGCGCCAGCCACTGCACGGCGGCGGAGCGGTCCTCACGGGTGCCGGCGCCGACGTGGTAGCTCATCAGTTCGCCCTGGCCCAGCTGCTGGCCGACGTGCTGGAAGCCGGTCTCCATGCCCTGCGCGAACGGCGCGCTGCCCAGCAGCGGCGGGATGTTCATGCTCAGGTCGACCGAGGTGCTGCGGTTGCCGGCCGACAGCGCGATGAAGGTGCCACCGGCGCCCTGGGCGTCGAGCAGGCCGGCCTGGCGCAGCTCGGCGAAGGCACGGGTGACCGTGGTCAGGTCCACGCCGACCTGCTGGGCCAGGTCGCGCTGCGGCGGCAGCCGGTCGCCCGGGCGCAGCACGCCGTCATCCACCGCCTCGCGCACCTGCTGGGCAATCTGCAGGTACAGCGGGCCGGCGCCTTCGCGGAAGGGGCGAACCCAGGTGCGATTGGGGTGTTTCAGGCGGCGGCCGGCGGCAGGTGGCGTCATCGGTCAGTTTTTTCCATACGTGCAGATGCACAAGTCCATACAATGCTGTATCTTGTATGGGCTTGATTGGAGTGGTTCGCCTGCTTGTAGGCGACCTCGTACCCACAGTGTAGCCGCTCCACGCCCGGGCGCTGCGCGCAGGCGAGCCGGTCAAGCGCGCTTCTTCAACAGGGTTGACCTCCAATGAATATCTGCTGGAACCGCATCCGCCTGGCGCTGGTCGCCCTGGCCTGCGTCGGCCTGTCGGGCTGTGACTGGGTGCTGCTGGATTCGAAGGGCATGGTCGGGCTCGCCCAGCGCGACCTGATCCTGATCTGCATCGGCCTGATGCTGATCGTGGTGATACCGGCCATCGTGCTGACCTTCGTGTTCGCCTGGCGCTACCGCGCCGGCAATACCAAAGCGAAATACATGCCTGACTGGTCACACTCCACCAAGGTGGAGATCGTGGTCTGGGGCGTGCCGCTGATCATCATCGCGGTGCTGGCGGTGATCGTGTGGAAGTCGACCCACGAGCTGGACCCGTACAAGCCGCTGGACGTGGCCGGTGAGCCGCTGCACGTGGACGTGATCGCCACCGACTGGAAGTGGGTGTTCGTGTACCCGGACCTGGGCATCGCCACGGTCAACCAGCTCAACTTCCCGGCCAACCGCCCGCTGGCGTTCAACATCACCTCCAACTCGACGATGAATACCTTTTTCATCCCGCAGCTGGGTGGGCAGATCTATGCGATGGCCGGCATGCGCACGCAGCTGCACCTGATCGCCAACGAGCCCGGCCAGTTCCGCGGCATGTCGGGCAACTACAGCGGGCATGGCTTCTCGAACATGAAGTTCATCGCCACCGCCAGCAGCAACGAAGACTTCGAGCGCTGGGTGGCCGAGGTGCGCAGTGCGCCGCAGGCGCTGGATTTCAACCAGTTCAAGGCGCTGGCCGCGCCGTCGAAGAACGCACCGGTACAGCACTTCTCCAGTGTTGAACCACTGCTGTTCAAGAAGGTCATCGACCAGTTCATCGGCGTTGGTGAGAACACCGCTGCTGCGACCCCGGCGGGCGCTGCCGGTGGTGCCCAGGTTTCCCAGGAGTAACGAACATGTTGGGTAAATTGACGTGGGAGGCCGTGCCGCTGCACGAGCCAATCGTCGTGGTCACATTGGCGGCCATGGTGCTGGGTGGCCTCGCGCTGCTTGGCGCGGTGACGTACTTCAAGCTGTGGGGCCCGCTGTGGCGTGACTGGTTCACCACCGTGGACCACAAGAAGATCGGCATCATGTACGTGGTGGTGGCGCTGGTCATGCTGGTGCGTGGCTTTGCCGATGCGCTGATGATGCGCGCGCAGCTGGCGGCGGCTGGCCCGGGCAGTGATGGCTTCCTGCCACCTGAGCACTACGACCAGATCTTCACCGCGCACGGCGTGATCATGATCTTCTTCGTAGCCACCCCGTTCGTGGTCGGCCTGATGAACATCATCGTGCCGCTGCAGATCGGCGCGCGCGACATGGCGTTCCCGTTCCTCAACGCCTTCAGCTTCTGGATCTTCGTGGTCGGCGCCGCGCTGATGATGATCTCGCTCGGCGTTGGCGAGTTCGCCATGACCGGCTGGGTGGCCTATCCGCCGCTGTCGGGCATCGAGTTCAGTCCAGGGGTCGGTGTCGATTACTACATCTGGGCGTTGCAGGCTTCGGGCATCGGCACATTGCTGACCGGCGTCAATCTGTTCATCACCATCCTGCGCATGCGTGCGCCGGGCATGACCCTGATGAAGATGCCGGTGTTCACCTGGACCGTGCTGGTCACCAGCGTGATCATCATCGCCGCCTTCCCGATCCTGACCGTGGCGCTGGGTGCACTCACCCTGGACCGTTACCTGGACTTCAACTTCTACACCAACACGTTGGGTGGCAACCCGATGATGTACGTGAACCTGGTGTGGGCCTGGGGCCACCCGGAGGTGTACATCCTGGTGCTGCCGGCGTTCGGCATCTTCTCTGAAGTGACCGCCACGTTCGCGCGCAAGAAACTGTTCGGCTACAAGTCGATGGTCGGCGCCACGCTGGCAATCGGCATCCTGTCGTTCATCGTCTGGCTGCACCACTTCTTCACCATGGGCTCCGGTGCCAGCGTCAATGCCTTCTTCGGCATCATGACGATGATCATCGCCATCCCCACCGGCGTGAAGATCTTCACTTGGCTGTTCACCATGTATGGCGGCCGCGTGGAGTTCAGCGTGCCGATGCTGTGGACGATCGCCTTCCTGGTCACCTTCACCATCGGTGGCATGACCGGCGTGCTGCTGGCCATCCCGGGCGCGGACTTCCTGCTGCACAACAGCCTGTTCCTGGTCGCGCACTTCCACAACACCATCATCGGTGGCGCGCTGTTCGGCTACCTGGCCGGCTTCGCCTACTGGTTCCCGAAGGTGTTCGGCTTCACCCTCAACGAGCGTCTGGGCAAGTGGTCGTTCGCCTGCTGGGTGATCGGTTTCTACCTGGCCTTCATGCCGCTGTACATGCTCGGCTTCATGGGCATGACCCGCCGCATGAACCAGTACGACAACCCGGCGTGGACGCCGTACCTGATCGCCGCCTTCATCGGTGCACTGTTCGTGTTCGCGGGCATCATCCTGATGCTGGTGCAGATCTACGTGAGCGTGCGCGACCGCAAGCGCAACCTGGACCTGACCGGCGACCCGTGGAACGCACGCACGCTGGAATGGGCCACGCCGTCGCCGCCGCCGTTCTACAACTTCGCCGTGGTGCCCAAGGCCGATGAGCTGGACGCCTTCCACGAAGCGAAGAAGCGTGGCCTGCCGCCGCCGCCGAAGAAGTACGCACCGATCCACATGCCGAAGAACACCGGCGTGCCGCTGATCCTCAACATCTGGATCCTGGTGCTGTGCTTCGCCCTGGTCTGGCACATCTGGTGGATGGCCGCGGCCAGCTTCATCGCGATGATCGTGACCCTGATCGTGCGGTCCTACGACGAGGACGTGGATTACTACGTCAGTTCCGAAGAGGTGGCGCGCACCGAAGCGGCCAGCCTTGCCAAGCTGAAGGAGGTACGCGCATGAACCTGTTGACCCGCCCGGAGCTGGCCAGCGACACGCAGGCGCACGAGGACCACCACGAACACGACCACTGCCACGAACAGGGCGGCATGAAGGTGTTCGGCATGTGGGTCTACCTCATGTCCGATCTGGTGCTGTTCGGTTCGCTGTTCGCCTCGTACGCGGTGCTCAGCACCGCCTACGCAGGCGGCCCCACCGGCAAGGACCTGTTCTCGCTGCCGTTCGTGATGGCCGAGACCTTCCTGCTGCTGGTCTCCAGCATCACCTATGGCCAGGCCGTGCTGGCGATGCATCGCCACGACACCTCGGCAGTGCTGCGCTGGCTGGGCGTGACCTTCGTGCTCGGTGCCTCGTTCATCGGCATGGAGATCTACGAGTTCTCGCACCTGATCCATGAAGGCGCAGGCCCCAGCACCAGCGCCTACCTGTCGACGTTCTTCGCACTGGTCGCCACCCACGGCCTGCACGTGGCCAGCGGCCTGATCTGGATGGCGGTGGTCATGCACCAGGTCTACAGCCGCGGCCTGACCCCGACCAACATCACCCGCGTGTCGTGCCTGAGCCTGTTCTGGCACTTCCTGGACCTGGTGTGGATCTGCGTCTTCACCTTCGTCTACCTGATCGGAGCCTTCTGACATGGCCCACGTCGAAACCTCGCGCGCCGGCAATGCGCACGGTTCCACCAAGTCCTACCTGATCGGCTTCGTGCTGTGCGCGCTGCTGACCGTGGTGCCGTTCGCACTGGTGATGAATCCGGTGCTGTCGCGGCCGCTCACGCTGTTCCTGCTGGTCGGCTTCGCGGTGGCGCAGATCCTGGTGCAGCTGGTCTATTTCCTGCACATGGACCGCAAGTCCGAAGGCGGCTGGAACCTGGCCAGCTTCGTGTTCACCCTGGTGATCCTGTTCATCATCGTCGCGCTGTCGGTGTGGATCATCTGGAGCATGCACTACCACATGATGATCAACTGACCGTGGCCGGGGTGATCGGCATGGACCGCGCGATCACCCCGGCACCTCCGTCCTCTTTCCCCCCAAGGGCAGGCCTGACCGAGACCCCGCCCGCGTCTGCGTTGGTGGTACCCCGTGAAGCGTCCTGCTGCTGTTGTCCGTTCGTTGTTCTCTCCCCGTTTCCGCCTGCCGCTGCTGGCAGGCCTGGCCATCGGCCTGCTGGCCGGCTGCAGTGCGCAGTCGCGCATGGACTTCTATTCCAAGGACATCGCCTGCGAAGAGCTCGGCCAGCAGTGGTCGATGCCCGACAGCCACGACACCCTGCGCGGCCCGAAGGACCTGCAGGGGCAGGTGACCTATCTGTTCTTCGGTTTCACCAGTTGCCCGGATGTCTGCCCGACCACCATGGTCGAGCTCAGCCAGGTCAAGCACCTGATGGGCAAGGATGCCGACCAGCTACAGGTGGTGTTCGTCAGCGTCGATCCCGCACGCGACACGCCCGAAGTCGCCCGCACCTATGTGGAAGCGTTCGACCCCAAGGCGATCGCACTGGTCGGCAACGAAGCACAATTGGCCGCGATGGCCAGCGACTTCAAGGCGTTCTATGAAAAGGAACCTGGCCAGGTGCCGGAGACCTACACCATGAGCCACATCGCGGGCGGTTACGTATTCGACCGCCAAGGCCGCCTGCGCCTGTTCGCGCCCTATGGCATGCCGGTGGACAAGCTGTTCTCCGACGTGCAGCGCCTGCTGCTGGAGCCGGCCCATCCAGCCGCCGGCAACGACGCACTGGCCAGCTGCCACCTCAAGCAAAGCGACACGCTCGCTGCCCGGTAGTCCCGGGCCATGCCCGACTGATACCAACCGTTCGTTGCGCCCGCTGCCCCGGTAGCCGTCGACCTTGGTCGACACGCGATGAATGAATCTGGTGGGTGCCGACCGTTGGTCGGCACACCCCCAAAACCAATCCCCCGGCCGGCCAGGAGAGCCAACCGACCGGGGGCACCACTCAACGCCTTACTTGGTTTCTTCCCACTGCACCACGTCCGGCTCGGCCGCCTTGATGCCGGCGGTCGACAGCAGCTTGGTGGTCGCATCCAGCGCCGCGTTCACCGACGGGTACTCCACAATCGCGCGGCCCGAGGCCTTGGACACCTTCACCACGGTGCCGCCGGTGGCGGTGGCCGCACGCTGCGCCGAAGCCGCATCGGTGAAGAACACCTTGACCCGCGAGGTCGCCACGACTGGCGCGCCATCGTTGGAGACAGCGGCCGCAAACTTGCTGGCACCGGCATCCGCACGTGCGGCCACACCGGTAGACGCGTCGGTGGACCGCTTGCTGCGGGTGCCGACGGCCGCAGCGCTGGCATCAGCCCCGGTGGTGATCCGGAACTGACCGCCGCTGGCCTGCTGCACGGTTGCCGACGGCGCCAGCTGGAAGCGCGAGCCGCCCACATTGAACGAACGGCCAGTGGCCTCCGCCTTCAACTGCTGCGTGTCTACGGTCGACAAGGTCTTCGCCGGAGGTGTCTGGCCCGAGCTCTGTGCCCAGGCGGTGGTGGTCATCGCCGCCAGGGCGAGGGTGCTCAACAGAATGGTCGTCTTCATCATCAGTGCCCCAGAACGCGGATCTTGAAGAATTCGAGGTTGCCACGCGATGCAGCGTTCGCGGCCTGCCCCAGGTCGGTTACTTCCAGTGTCCAGGTGCCCGTGGCGTTCTCATCCAGGAAGGCATTGCTGGACAGCAGGTCCCAGTTGGTGAAGTTGCGCTGGACACCTTTGAGGCCAGAGCCGATCGCGGTGAATGCCGGCTGCACCACGCTGCGCGTGCCACTGGGCGAAACCAGCACGAACTGCAGCTGGCGGGTATTGCTGTGATTGACCCGGAAGCCCAGCTGCACGCTTTCGATGTTGCGCGCGCCATTGGCCAGCTGGAAGGTCAGGCGTGCAGCGGCGGCCGAGGTATTGCCGATGGCCACGGTGCGCGTCGTACTGCGCCAGTCGCTGTCCACCAATGCACCCAGCGACTGGAAGTTCTCCGCTACCTGCACCGCGCGCGCGGCGTTGACTACGCCGAAGCCGTACCAGTTGCTGTAGGCGCGGCCGGCGGCATTCACCGTCCAACCCGGCACCAGCACGCGGCCATCGGAGTGCGTTACCGCAGCCTGGTTCGGATCGGTCCGGTTGGCGGTGGTGGCCAGGATGTACTTCACATCGCGGTAGGACAGGTTCGGATTGGTTTCCAGCACCAATGCCGCCACGCCCGACACCATTGGCGTGGCCGCCGAGGTGCCGCTCATCTTGCCGGTGTAGTTGCAGGTGCTGTCGATGGCGGACTGGTCGCCGTCCAAGGTGTTGCGCAGGCTCGTGTTTTTGTTGCTGCCCTGCGCGCAGCCGGTGACGTCGGTGGTGAGAATGGCAGGATCGTAGCCAATCGCCAGCTCCCCCGGCACGACCTGCCGCTGCCAGCCTTTCTCGCCGCCAAAGCCGGACACCCATAGTGCCGAGCCGGTGGACGAGTAGGACGAGCGTACGCCATCGGCACGCACGGCGGCAACGGTGATCACGTTGAACAGGTTGTTGCGCGGATCCCGGCCTGCCGGAATGCAACCCGTGTTGCGGTTCTTGGTGTCTGCCGAGCAGATGTCGGTGCCATCCGTGCGTGCGCCGTTGTTGTGGTTGTTGCCGGCGGCTTTCACGTAGATGCCACCGCGCCCGCCACGGGTGCCGGACATGGCCTGCTCATAGGCGGTGATGTCGTTCTCGCTGTGGGCCAACGGCAGGTTGGGGTTGCCCGGGCCTGAGCCCCAACTGTTGTTGAAGACGCCCACGTCGGCCACTTCGGCGCCGTCCCACCACGAGTACTCGATGTTGGAACTCGAATTGCCCTGGGCATTGGACGCCAGGAAATTGAAGCCCTTCAGGGTGGCCGCCGAGGCCACGCCGCGCACGCCCAGGTTGTTGGCGCCCACCGCACCGGCGATGCCGCCGACCATGGTGCCGTGATAGTCGCGGTCCGGATTGGACGGTGAAGGGTTGTTGCTCTGGTTGGCGAAGTTCTTGCCTGCGACCGCCGCGACGTTGGCGGCCAGGTCCGGGTGCGCGATCTGCAGGCCGTCATCGACGATGGCGATGGTGACGCCCTGGCCACGGATGCCATTGCGGAACAGGCCATCCACGTTGAGATCGTTGCCGGCCACCGGCAGGGTATCGCCCAGTACGGCCTGTCCGGTGTTGAGCAGATGCCACTGACGCCCGGCCAGTGGATCGGCCTGCTGGGCCTGGGCGGTGACGGCCAGGCTGCCCAGGACCAGGGCAGTGGCCAAGGCCAGACGCGCGGAGCGTTGCGTGTGTCGCTTCATACACGAATCCTTCTGTTGTGAATCGGCATGGCAGGACGGCGGGGCGGAACTGCCCCATCGCAACAATCCAAACGCGACACAACGAACAACCCCCTACCTCTTCACACCCGCAATCTGCAGATGTGCCAATTGCGTCACAAACACTTATGCCGTGGGGTAATGACGACTGCCGTGCCCCGCATCTGGTAGGTGCCAACCTTGGTTGGCACGCGTATACACGCATGGCGTGGATCTACCCGGCATCGTCGCGCGCCCTCACATCCGGCTGTGCTACTACAGCCCGTGCACCCTTCCGCATCAGAGCACGATGATGGTCAACCCTCTGGCCCAGGCCCATCGCGGCCTCGGCACCACGCTGTTCAGTCTGCTGAATCCGATACCGTTCGGCTTCTTCGTCGGCGCGCTGATCTTCGACGCGATCTATCTCAACAGCGCCGAGGTGATGTGGGGCAAGGCCGCCGCCTGGCTGATCACCTTCGGCCTGCTGATCGCCATCGTGCCGCGGCTGATCAACCTGTTCACGGTCTGGCGCCGCAACGGCACCGCCACGCGCATCGACCGCATCGACTTCTTCCTCAACCTGGTCGCAGTGGTGCTGGCCATCTGGAATGCCTTCGTGCACAGCCGCGATGCGTATGCCGTGGCGGTACCAGGCACGATCCTGTCGGCGCTGACCGTGGCCCTGATCGCACTGGGCCTGATCCTGCTGTCGTTGCAGCCGCCGGTGCTGCAGGGAGGTCGTCATGGCTAAGTACATCCTGCCCACCGTGGGCGCCCTGGCGTTGGCCGTGATGCTGTCGGCCTGCGCCGCCAAGGCTGAATACCATCCCGCTGACCAGTCCGGTGCACAACCGCCGTTGCCGGCACCGAAGAACTTCCTGATGCCGCCGATGCAGGTGCCGCGCGGCGTGGGTTGGGCCGACGGCCAGTCACCCAAAGTGGCCGAAGGCCTGAAGATCGAACGTATCGCCGCCAACCTGCTGCATCCGCGGCGGTTGCTGACCCTGCCCAATGGCGATGTGCTGGTGGTGGAAGGCAATGGCCCCGGCGAAGAGCCAGTCACCACGCCCAAGCAGTGGATCGCCGGCAAGGTGAAGGCGCGCTCGGGCAAGGCCGGCAAGGGCGGCAACCGGGTCACCCTGCTGCGGCGCACGCCGGGCACGAACACCTGGACCCAGCATGTCTATATCGAAGGGCTGCACTCGCCGTTCGGCATCCAGCTGATCGGTGACACGCTGTACGTGGCCAACACCGGCAACATCATGCAGTACCACTATGTGCCGGGCGAAACCCGCATGTCCGACAAGGGCCGCGAGTTCACCGACCTGCCCAGCACCATCAACCACCACTGGACCAAGGAACTGCTGGCCAGCCGCGATGGCAGCAAGCTGTACGTGGGCGTGGGCTCCAACAGCAACATCACCGAGAACGGCCTGGCCGTCGAATACCGTCGCGCGGTGGTGCTGGAAGTGGACGTAGCTACCCGTGGCAGCCGCATCTTTGCGTCGGGCATCCGCAACCCGACCGGGCTGGATTGGGAGCCGAGCACCGGCCAGCTGTGGGCCGTGGCCAACGAGCGCGACGAGATCGGTGCCGACCTGGTGCCGGACTACCTCACCTCGGTGAAGGAGGATGGCTTCTACGGTTGGCCCTACAGCTACTACGGCCAGCATGTGGACGAGCGCGTGCAGCCGCAGCGGCCGGACCTGGTGGCCAAGGCGATCGTGCCGGACTATGCCATCGGCTCGCACGTGGCACCGCTGGGCCTGTTGTTCTACACCGGCCAGGCACTGCCGGCGCAGTACCACGGTGGCGCCTTCATCGGCGAGCACGGCAGCTGGGATCGCTCGCCGCTGAGCGGCTACGAAGTGGTCTACGTACCGTTCAAGGACGGCAAGCCGACCGGGCGGCCGCAGACCGTGGTCAGCGGCTTCGCCTCGAAGGACGAGAAGACCCTGATGGGCGCGCCGGTAGGTATGGCCATGGACGCCCAGGGTGCACTGCTGATCGCCGACGACGTGGGCGACGTGGTGTGGCGGGTGTCTGCACGATGAAGGCCGCTGGCTGGCACGGGATGACCCAATGCTGGTCATTTCGTTACGATGCTCCCCGTCGATAGGGAGCATCGTATGAAGTTGAATCATGAAACGTCCAACGTGGCCGCGTTCAGCAGGAACCTGGAACGCGAGCTGGAGAACCTGGGGCATAGTGCCTACATCGCGCCAACCGACCATCAGGATGTTCGGCTGGGTGCGGACGTGCTTGCCTCAGATGGCCGGAACTTCTCGCTGATAGAGTTCAAGGATGAGAAGCGCGATGCAGCCACTGAAGCAAGAAAGCCGCGCAGGAAGAAGCTGTGCCGCCTCCTGGATGGGTGGTCTGACATCCATGCAAGCTGCCATCTGATCGGCTGGCGATCGACCCAGGGGGCCAATATCGAGTTTCCCGTGAGGAGCTACGGAACCTATGTCTGTACTCCAGCGATCATCCAACTTCCTCAGGCTGATATCACCTTCAGCAGCTCCATCTCCATCCAGTGCGAGACGGTCCAGGAGTTTGCACAGGCGATGGTGTCGCAGAAGGTCGGAGTCGACTTTCAGAGTTTCAGGGACTACGTGCGATGGCTGCTGTCACTGGACGATGACACCGACGATAAAGGCGAAAGTGACGATGCCGACGACGTCGAACTGCTGATGTGTTGTGTCGTCGGCGGTAAGCTGTACACCAAGGAGTTCGCAAACCTCGCCGAACTCAAGCTCTGGATCGACAACGCGCCCGGCCCCAGCCCGCGTAGAACCTTTGTGATGTGACGTGCGTCCGCGCCCACCGTGGCGCGGCCTTGCCCGTATGCCCGACCCCGCAGCCGAGTATCAGATTGAGTTGCCACGCAGCCCGCTGAACACCGACTCGGCGGCAAACCCCACGCCACCCAGCAGCACGCCGAAATACACCACCGTAGCCACCACGAAACCATAACCAGCCGCCACCGCCGCACCATCGCGCTGGATGAAGCCAATCGCAAACGACATCAGCGCCAGTGCCGGCAACGTATTGCTGAAGGGAATCGGCCCGGCCGGGGCCATCAGCAGCAGGGTCGCGAACACCAGCATCAGGTTGTTCAGGCGCATCATCCTCTTCGAGCGCACCATCACCGCCAGCCGCATCGGCTGTGACAGGCGCTCCATGCGGTGCACCCATTTCAGCGCACGGCCGAGGTTGGCCTTCAGCTTGTCGGTGGCGATCTCGCGGCGCGCCAGCTTCTGCGGCACCCACAGCGGGCGGTTGCGCACGCGGCTCAGGCCGATCAGCAGGATCGAGGCACCAAACACGGTACTCAGCCCGGGAATCGACACCGGGATGATGAAGATGGCCGAGAGCAGGATCACGATCAGCAATAGGCCCTCATCGCCCAGCGCGCTGAGCAGGGTACCGACGCTTACCTGGTCGCCGGGCAGCTCGTCGATCATCTGCTCGATCTGCTTGGCCAGGGGCGCGCTGTCATTGGTTTCGGGGGCACGGTAGGTCATGCGTCGCAAGGTTCTCCAGGGAAGGGCGGTCAGCGGGCCGTCCTGCGGTGGGGGACGCACAGGCTCCCGCAGTATCCCGGCCAACGTGGGCAAAGAGGTGAACCGGGCATGAGGGGTAAACTGGCGTGCCCCGCACGAGCTGAACGCAATGGACATGGGCCGCAGGCAATCGACCATCGAACTGGTCGCCATCGACATGGATGGCACCCTGCTGGACCCCACCCACACGCTCACCTCCCGGGCCAAGCAGGCCATCGCGCAGGCGCGCGCGCTGGGCGTGCATATCGTGCTGACCAGTGGCCGCCCGGTTCCCGGCTTGGCGCCGTTCCTGCATGAGCTGGGCATCACCGGCGACGACGACTACTGCATCGCCTGCAATGGCGGCCTGGTGCAGCGCATCGGCACGCGCGAAACCGTGGTCGAGTATCCGCTCAGCTTCGACGACTTCCTGTTCTGCGAGCAGGTGGCCCGCGAACTGGGTGTGCATTTCCAGGCGTTGGACAGCCAGCGCATGTATACGCCCAACCAGGACATCAGCTACTACACCGTGGCCGACTCGCATCTCTCGCGGATGCCGCTTTCCTACCGTCGCGTGGAAGACATGGACCCATCGATGTCCTTCATCAAGCTGATGATGATCGACGCGCCGGACGTGCTGGATGTCGCCATCGCGCGCCTGCCCAGCGAACTGACCGAGCGCTTCGCGGTAATGAAGAGCGCACCGTTCTTCCTGGAAGTGTTCGACCACCGTGCCGGCAAGGGCCCGAGCCTGCAGAAGCTGGCCGAGCACCTGGGTATCGACCGCGGCAACGTGATGGCGATCGGCGACCAGGAAAACGACCTGACCATGCTGCAGTACGCCGGTACCAGCGTGGCGATGGGCAATGCCATCGACGCAGTGAAGGCGGTGGCGCGTTTTGAAACCACGAGCAATGCCGATGAAGGCGTGGCGCGCGCCATTGAGCGTTTCGTCCTGCAGTAACCGCGCGTCCAGCTGCCCCGGTAGGTGCCAACCTTGGTTGGCACACGCAAACGGCACGCGCCGACCAAGGTCGGCCCCCACCACGCCCCATCCGCCCAAGGTGGTTGCCAACCTTGGTTGGCACACGCAGACGGCAAGCGCCGACCAAGGTCGGCCTCCACCACGCCGGGGTTATACCCACGTATAGCCCACCCATCCCCACCGCCATCGGCGCTGTACCACGGTGCAATGGCGGATGCGGCACTGCGATGCAAGAATTTCGCACGTCGAAATCACGCCATCGAATCCTGAGGCAGAGGATCGTCTTCCTCTGCCACTGACCGGCGCGCACTGCGCTGTCACTCCCTCAACGCAATCGCACCGCCAGCCAGGGCGCCGACACCGGTGCTGCAACGCGCTGGGCGTGCGCCTGCGCCGCTCTCTCCCTGCACCCTGGATCTGCCCATGAACACCCCACCCACGACGCGCCTCGCCCTGGCCATCATCACGGCCATCACCGCACCTGCGTACGCCGCAGAAACGCACGATGCCGCGCACGACACGCCCACCACGCTCAACGCCCTGCAGGTGATCGCCACACCGCGCGGCGCGGCCGTAACCCCGACCCAGGTGGTCGGCCCCAACCGCTACATCATCAAGGCCGAAGACCTCGACGCGATGGTCACCGGCAACAACGGCCTGGCCATGCTCAAGCAGGTGCCGGGTGCCAGCTACACCGCCACCGACGGGCTGGGTCTGGATATCTCCGCCACCAGCCTGTTCGTGCGCGGCTTCCGCATGAACGAAATGGGCATCACCTTCGAAGGCGTTCCGCTGAACGACAACGGTTTCCTCTCGCTCACCGGCACCAGCGTGGTGAACGTGGGCGTGCCCGATGGCATCGGCGCGATCACGGTCAGCCCCGGTGGCGCCCCGGTCAGCGTGTTCTCCAGCAGCGTCAACGGCGGCAGCCTGGAATATCGTCTGCGCGACCTGCAGGACACGCCCAGCCTGCGCGTGAAGCAGGGCGTGGGCAGCAACAGCACGCTGGTCACCACCGTGTCCGGCCAGAGCGGCCAGCTCGGTGAGCACGGCCCGAAAGTGCTGGTCGACCTGCAGCGCGTGTCCGCCGACAAGTACCAGGGCGAGGGCACGCAGAACTTCCTGCGCGGCGACCTGAAGCTTCAGCAGGACGTCGCCTGGGGCGATTTCACCGTGTTCCTGTCCGACAGCAAGGCCAAGGTCTGGGGTTACAACAACATCTCCTTCGACATGATCCGCAAGCTGGGCTGGAAGGCCGACATCTTCTATCCCGATTATGCGTGGGCGTGGTACGTGGCCTCGCCGGAGAATGCGGACAAATCCTGCGGCGCCTACACCTGCGGTGAGCTGTCCGAACTGATCCCGTACGACACCGGCCAGATCACCCGCGACCGCGTGTCCTCGATCAACCATCGCTTCCAGATCACCCCGGCCCTGAGCGGCAACGTGCAGCTGTACAACGCGAACAGCCATACGCAGGCCACGCTGACCGACCCGACCGTACCGTCGCCCAACGGCGCGCCATTCTCCGAACAGGTGCAGACGCCGCGCCTCAACCGGCTGGGCGGCATGGTCAACCTGCAGTTCGAGACCGGCGCGCACACCTTCACCGCCGGTTTCTGGCAGGAGAAGAGCAAGGCCGCAGCCAAGACCGAGTGGTACCAGCAGCCACTGCTGGGCGAGGGCCCGCCGCTGAAGGCCACCGGTCCGTTCGATGTGTACGGTCCCGCGTTCAAGACCGACAACGCATCGAGCTGGGTGACCCGCTCGCGCCAGTTCTATCTGCAGGACGACATCGTGTTGAACGACACGCTGAAGCTGGGTGTCGGCTTCAAGGCCGTGGACTTCCGCACCAGCGGTGGCGGCCTGGGTGATGCCAAGGACCGGCCGGTGAACGGAACGCTGCGTGCGAAAAGCAACTTCCTGCCGCACGTCTCGCTGTTCTGGAGCCCGACCGAATCCACCGATGCCTTCATCGACCTGGCCAATACCATGAACGGCTATCGCGTCGCCCAGCGCGGCAACATCGGCTACACCGCCTCGGCGTGGACCATCACCGACCAGGAAGAGTTCGACCGCGTGGCCGGCACGCTGCGCCCGGAGAAGAACTGGAACCTCACCGTGGGCGCATCGCATCGCTTCGACCGGCTGACGATCACCGGCGATGTGTTCTACAACGACATCCGCAATCGCCTGCTATCGGCCGCCATCGGCACCCAGTTCGCACAGATCAATACCGTGCGGTTGATGCCGAAGATGCACGTGATTGGTGCCGACCTCGGCATCACCGCCGACCTGACCGACCACCTGCAGTTCTACCAGGGCGTGGCCGTGGCCCGTTCGTACTACGACAGCGATTTCGTGGTGGGCGACATGGTGTACCCGATCAAGGGCAACGCCCAACCGGGCTACCCGCAGATCTCGCTGGTCAGCGACCTGTCCGCGCACTTCGGTGACTGGCGCTTCGGTGCCACCAGCACCTCCTACCTGCGCCAGCCCTTCACCTACGAGAACGACATCCGCGTGCCGACCTTCTGGCAGGTCAACACCTATGCCGCCTATCGCTTCGGTGCGGACAGCGTGGTGCCCGGCCTGGAGCTGCGGCTGGACGTGAGCAACCTGTTCAACCGCCACAACATCGGCACTGCCACCATCGCCGGCTCGTCGTTCTCGGGGGACTACCAGACCCTGCAGCGCAGCGCGCCCCGGCAGCTGATGTTCAGTACCTCGATGACCTTTTAAGTAGATCCACGCCATGCGTGGATGCACTTGGCGGTCCCCAGGCAGGTGCTCAGATCCGCCCAGAAACCCGCCTTGCGCAAACAACAGGGGTTTTCTGGCAGCGACGCAAGGTTCCCACAATGTTGCTGGGTCATGCTGTCGGCATGGCTCAGCACAACCCGCGAACCCCGTTGTTCGGCATCCGGGGCCCAGGACGGCCCCGGCAGGCGCTGTCCGTGGCGCCTGCAATCGACCTGCGGGCCGAGTACCAGTTCTGGCAGATCTACGAACGCGTGGTCCGCCCGCTGCCCGGTGGTGGGCTGCCGCAGGCGTGGCTGGTGTGCCAGAAGGTCTATCGCGACCGTTGGCAGCACCCGGAGGACAGCGAGGCGGCGGGACTGTCGCGGGTGCTGTTCGGCGACAACATGACGGCTGGCCGGGCGTCGGAGCTGGCGGAGCTGCACGCGCTGGTCAGCCGTCGGGTGGCGTTGCTGGCGAAGCGGGGACGGTTGCATTCGGCGGCCTGATGCCTGCCCTTGGTAGGGTCGACTGTTAGTCGACCGCTCTTCGCATCTACCTCTCAGAAGGCCGCGCTTCGCGCGAGAGTCGACCAACGGTCGACTCTACCAATAGCCAACCCGACCGGCATTTCTAAGGCTTTCCCCGGTCCAACTGCCGATAGCCGATCGCCTCAGCCAGATGCGCGGTCTGGATACCCTCGCAACCCGCCAGATCCGCAATCGTGCGCGCCACGCGCAGAATCCGGTGCATGGCCCGCGCGGAAAGTTGCAGGCGTTCAATTGCCTGCTCCAGTAAGTCCTGATCGGCCTCGCTCAGCTTCGTGCATGCCCGCAGCGCCGCCGGTGGAAGATGGGCATTCAGCCCGCCACGCGCCTGCTGCCGGGCATGGGCGGCTTCCACCCGTGCACGTACCGCAGCACTGGGCTCACCCAGCGGCGTACTCTCCCGCAGCTCCACCGCGTCCATACGTGCCACGCCGATGTGCAGGTCGATGCGGTCCAGCAACGGGCCGGACACCCGCGCGCGGTAGCGGTTGATACGTTCGTCGCTGCACAGGCAGCGGTTGCTACGGTCCCCGGCCCAGCCACACGGGCATGGGTTCATCGCTGCCACCAGTTGGAACCGTGCGGGATACTGCACGCTCCGCGCCGCGCGGGCGATGCGGATGTGGCCGGATTCCAGCGGCTCGCGCAGGGTTTCCAACGCGCTGCGGTTCCACTCCGGAAGCTCGTCCAGGAACAGCACGCCGTGATGGGCCAGCGAGATCTCGCCGGGGCAGGGAGGATTGCCGCCACCCACCAGCGCCGCCGCACTGGCACTGTGATGTGGGGATCGGAAAGGCCGTTGCCGCCAGCGCCGTGGGTCCAGCCCTTCACCACTCACCGAGGCAATCGCGGCCAGCTGTAACGCCTCGGCTTCCTCGGTGTCCGGCAGCAGGCTGGGCAGGCGCGAAGCCAACAGCGTCTTGCCGCAGCCAGGGCTACCGATCAGCAATAGATGGTGCCCACCCGCTGCGGCGACCTCCAATGCACGCCGTGCATGCGCCTGCCCGCGCACGTCGGCCAGATGCCATTGCTCAGCAGGCACAACGCATTGGCGGTGAAGAGCTGCGGAATCTCGGCCTTGTAGGTAGTCAGGTTGTCGTCGAAGGCTGCGCGCAGCTTCACGTTGCTGTTCTTCAGCTCGATGAACACCAACGGCAGGCCGTTCACGTACAGCAGCAAGTCGGGCCGGCGGTAGCCATGTTCGCCGCGCACCCAGAGCTGGCTCACCGCCAGGTAGTGGTTGCGGCCGGTGCGCGGATCATGCGCGTCGAAGTCGATGACCTTCAGCCGCTCGGTCACGGTCTGCCCGACCTGCGGCCCGGCCTCGGGCTTGTAGGTAACCGGCACGCCGTCGCGTATCAATCCGTCCATCTCCCGGTTGGCCGCGACTAGGCTCATTGCCGTGCGCGGTTGCAGCAGTTGGGCCAGAGCCTGGTCCACTGCATGGGCCGGAGCCTGCGGGTTCAGCCGCTCCAGCGCGGCGCGCAGCCGGTCGGCCAGGATCACCTCGCGCTTGTCCGCGCGGCCCGAGCCGTCGTTCAGCTCGTCGGGCTGGGCCGTGAAGCAGTTCAGCGCATCGAAGCCGCAAAGATGCTGCAGCCGCTGCAGCAAGGCCTGCTCGATGTCGTCTTCGCTGATGAAATTCTTCGCGGCGGCCACGGTACCCCTGGTGTTGCCGGTTGTGGAGAAGAAAACCTGCTAACGAGCCATCACCTCATGCTACGCAGCCTCTGACGGCGGCTGCATGCTGGGCGGGAACTGGATGTCTAACGCATCGACGCGGAGCTTGCCGGAGATCAGGCGGGGGAGCAGGGCATCGCGCTGCTTTCCCAGCGTTTCGTTCAAGTGAATCAAGCTGGCAATCTCGTCCAGCATAGGTTTCACCATGGTGTTGAAGCGCGCCAACAGGGGATCGCTCGGCACAGAGACTCTTAGCTGCTTCAGGAAATGCCAATCAGCACGGGGCATCTTCGTTCCCTTCGATGCCGTGTTGCCGATCTCTATGAACGTCTCGCTGAAGACGGTTAACAAAGCGAACTCCCTAAAGTCCTGGCGCTTAGGGCTGAGCACCAATGTGTCTGTTGAGCAGATGCCGTCGAAATGTGCCAGCGCCACTTTGTGCAGGTAAGGGCGGATCTTCGAGAACAGGATGTCTCCGGCGAAGAAGGCCAGCTTGTCGCTTTCCACCGATTCGGGTGCGCCGTGCATAGTCAAAGCGACCGACTTGCGCGATATGTGCTCCAGCCCCACGTAGCGCGTGTGGCCAGCAAGATCACTCTTCTTGACTGGACGCTTCGTTTCGCCGATGAGCTGGCCCAGCGGAGTGCTGCTCCAACCCTTCGGCAACCCCTTGTCGAAAGAGCTGACGGTATAGCCCGGAAACCGAAGCCGCACAAACCACTCGCGGTAGATCTCCTCGGCCATGGACTCCAGCAAGGCGATGCGGCGCTGGTTGTTGGCGATCAGGTCGTCAATCGTGCCCAGAATCGCGGCGATCTTTTCCTGCTTTTCGGGCGGAGGGAGGATGATCGGCAGCCGGTGCTGCTCGGTGATGCCGAGGTAGGCGCGGGTCGAGCCAGAACTGGCGAGCATTTGCAGCGTCTGTTGGAACAAAGAGCTGTCGAAGTAAGCCTTCAGGTACCTGTTAGCCGGACCCGGCCGTCCTAGGATCGAGTTGTATCAAGGCGAAGCGCGCAGATCGGTGCTTTGTGGGCGAGTCGCATAACCGGACCAACGGGTCCGTCTACTTGGTGGTTGGGCGCCACTACAGCTATGACTGATCTTTGGGGTCCCATTTCGGCAACCGATGGGCATGCCACACCCTGCATGGTCGGCCGCGCAGCGACCGAGGCTGATGTCGCGGCCGGCTCGGCCATCTTCTATGTACAGGGTGGTTCCACTCCAGCTCCAATGAGCCTTCCATGCTGCGCAGTTCAGATACTGGACGATGGCTCTGAGCGGCCTATCGTCATTGTCCAGGCAGAGCTCGCGCAGCAGGGCACCATCTTGGGTGTACGGCCACTATCCGGGGGTAATGGCATCTGCATGTCTACGGACGTTCGGTTTCCTGCCGGCTTCGGATCGCAGGTTGGCGCCTAACAGTTCAGTCAAGCCGAGCTTGCTTCGTGAGTCGGACTAATTCCAGAGTTGAACGTCCGCTTTTGTCCGAAAGCGGACATCGTTCGACGACATTGATCTTCCGTCAGCCAAGGCACCGGTCTCTCCTTCCCTCAATTGATGATCTCTCCACTCCCCGAAGCAACAAATGCTCTCAACTGCCGAACGAACTCGGCGTCATAAAGCTCCCACTCCACAATCTCCCCAACCACCCGCAACGGCTGCGCACTCCGATACGACCGCGTCGGGTTCCCGGGAAACTTCTTGTTGGTCACATTCGGATCGTCTTCAAACGGCCCGGTCGGCGCCACCACATACACGCGCGGCCGCCCTTCACCGCGGGCCATCTCCGCAGCCAGCCCGGCGCCCTTGGCAATCGTGGTGAAGTAGATGTGGTTCATCACCACGCTGTCGCGATAGTTGGAGCGGTAGCCCGCACTCAGCAACTCGCCCGCCGCCAGATCAGCGCGGGTGCCATGGTAGAACGGCCCGGCGACCTGGTCGCAGGTGTCATGCGAAACGGGTGTCCATTCGGTGTCCTGCGCCATCGGCACTGCCCCTGCGTGTCCTGCCGGATCGACAGGCCGGCGAGTCTAGGGCGCCCGGCGGGCCTTGCTGCAAGGCCCTATCCGGGAAATACTCTGTAGTGGGAGGCGCAGTGCGCCTCCTTTTTTCATTCTGCGGCGCCGCGCCCTTCCAGTTCACGCACGGCGGTTTCCAGCGCATCCAGCTTCTCGCGGGTCTTCAGCAGCACGGCGCGCTGCACTTCGAACTCTTCGCGGGTGACCAGGTCCAGCTTGGCCAGGCCGGCCTGCAGCGCGCTCTTGAAGGTGGCCTGCAGTTCCTCGCGCGATTCGCGCAGGCCCGGCGGCACCAGGTCGCTGAGGCGACGGGCGAGGTCATCGATTTGGTTCAGGTCGATCATAGGGTGCTCCGTGGGGTAGGGCCCGTGCATCCGGCGCGGGCAGGCCATTCGGGCACAAGGATACTGCTGGCAGCCACTGCCCGGACAGGCGGCAGCGGCTTCGCACGGGCCGTGTTCAGGCGCTATCCTCCACGCCGGAAGACAGGAGATAAGCGATGAAGATGGTCATGGCGGTGATCAAGCCGTTCAAGCTCGACGACGTGCGCGAAGCGCTGGCCGAGCGTGGGGTTACCGGCATCACGGTGACGGAAGTGAAGGGCTTTGGTCGCCAGAAGGGCCATACCGAGCTGTACCGAGGCGCGGAGTATGTGGTCGATTTCCTGCCGAAGGTGAAGCTGGAAGTGGCGGTGACCGATGACCAGGTGGAGGCCGTGGTTGAGGCCATCGTGAAGGCCGCCGGCACCGGCAAGATTGGCGACGGCAAGGTGTTCGTATACGACCTGGGCAGCGTGGTGCGTATTCGTACCGGTGAGCTGGACGCGGACGCGTTGTAAGCGCGCCGCGGGCTGTCGGCGCACGACAGGGATGCCGGGGTGCGACGAGGTAGAGTCGACTGTTAGTCGACTTGCGCGCGCAGCGCGGGGTTTTCCGGCTTCGGAACGAAGAGCAGTCGACTAACAGTCGACTCTACCTGGTCGGGCGCACGCAGCCGCCGAGGCATCATCCCCGTCGGGGCATCCAGCCCCAACGACGTTGTCCCATCCCATCGGGCGATCCATCGCCGCCCAAAAGACACGACACCTACCGCCGCTTCGCCCACTTATAGAACCGCTTCCAGCCCTGGCGCACGGCGGCGACCCAGCCTGGGTCGGCCACCAGCGCGGCCTGCGCGGCACTCGGCGCCTGGCCGGTTACGCGCTGGCGGATCTTCAGCAGGTTCTTCATGTCGCTGCGGCGCATCTGCCGGCTCAGCGGGTTGCGGCGCAGCCAACGCGGGGCCCGCCAGGCCGAGGTGAAGTCCAGCAGCACCGGCACGCCGCCACTGACCACCACATTGGTGCCATGCAGGTCGTTATGGGTAATGCCGGCGGCGTGCAAACGGCTGAGCGCGTGCTGCAGCTGCTCGAACACTTCATTGCCGACGGCCTGCGCGGTGCTCAGGGTCTGGCCAGGGATGAACTCCATGCCCAGCGCCAGGCCACCGAGCGTGCCGAGCAGCGCGGGGGCATGCTTCCAGCCGCCGAGGCGCTGCAGCATGCGGGCTTCACGGCGAACCATCAGCCGGGCGATCAGCGAAACGGGAGTGCCGCGGTAGCGGGAATAGTCCTTGATGACTGCCTCGCGCCCGTCCAGGCAGGTGCGGTAGACGTCGGGGGCCAGGAAGCGTTCGCCGCGCTTGAGCAGCAGCGGGGTGGCGGCGTCATCGCCGCAGGAGGAGGGGGGCAGAGCAGGAAGATACATGTCGGGGTCTCGGACGACCCGGTGGGTGGCGCAAAGCGTCAAGCGAACCGGTGTTACAGGGGGTTACTAAGTTTTCGTTAATTTTAGTACTCGCCAGTTCGCTATTCCACGATTTGTCGGAGAAATGTCGGGGTCGTGGCTGGAACAGTTCGTCGCGCTCAATCGGACTATTCTGTCTCACTTTGTCGTCGGTTCTTTCATAATCAATAGGTTGCGTTCCGCTCCGCTTCGTTCATCCGCGGCCCGCTGAACGTCACGCACGTCCAGCTTGACCCCGACGCACGGCCTACCGACCATAAGCTGTTAATTCGCGACATCGGCGGCCGCCCCTTCCTGGCATGTCCCCGTCCCCTGCCGCGGTCCCCTCCGGTGCTGGCCGTCCGGCCGTGCATCGCCCTGTTTCCCGTTCCGGCTGCGGCTGGAGGAAAGTGCTTTGATCATCAAAATCGTCATCGCAGCGCTGTTCGTCGCCTGCGTGCTGTACATCCACTTCCGTGGCAAGGTCCGCGCGCGCTGGTCGCGCCAGCTGCTGGACCACTCCAGTTTCATGGCCCCGATCAACGTGGTCATGTACATGTTCTCGAAGGTGCCGACCACGCCGTTCCTGGACCCGGCCAAGGAATTCCCGCAGCTGGAGCCGCTGCGCCAGAACTGGCAGATGATCCGCGACGAGGCGCTGGCGCTGCGCGATGCGCAGAAGATCGCTGCGTCCAGCACGTTCAACGACGCCGGCTTCAATTCGTTCTTCCGCCGTGGTTGGAAGCGCTTCTACCTGAAGTGGTATGGCCCCTCGCACCCGTCGGCGAAGGCGATGTGCCCGAAGACCACGGCGCTGCTGGAGTCGCTGCCGGACGTGCGCGCGGCGATGTTCGCGCAGCTGCCGTCGGGCAGTGAACTGCGCCCGCACCGCGATCCGTTCGCCGGTTCGCTGCGCCTGCACCTGGGCCTGGCCACGCCCAACAATGACGGCTGCTACATCGAAGTGGACGGTATCAAGAAGAGCTGGCGCGACGGTGAGTGGATGATGTTCGACGAGACCTACATCCACCACGCGCACAACGAGACGCCCGATGATCGCGTGATCCTGTTCTGTGACATCGCCCGCCCGCTGCACTTCGGCCTGCCGGGCCTGTTCAATCGTGCGGTGGCAGCCACGCTGCTGGCCGGTGGTGCGTCGCCGAACCTGCCGGGTGACCCGACCGGTGGCGTCAACAAGGCGTTCGGCAGCGTCTACAAGGTGCGCCTGAAGGCCAAGGCACTGCGCGAGCGCAGCGTGGTGGCTTACCAGGTCATCAAGTGGGGCTTGGTGGTGGCGGTGATTGCGGGTATCTGGGCGCTGTAAGCGGACCGCCGCCGGGCATGGCCCGGCGCTACCGGAAAACGAAAAAACCCGCGCTGTCGCCAGCGCGGGTTTTTGCTTTGGTAGGTGCCAACCTTGGTTGGCACGCTTTCCGATCAGCCCTTCAGTGCCGCCTGCACGAACGGCGGGGTCACCAGCACGCCGGTGTGCAGCGCGGCGGTGTAGTACAGGGTCTCGAAGGTCTTGGCGGCCGAGTCGGCCTGGCGGAAGTCGAAGCTGCTTTCGCCCTTGCGCGCCAGGGTCACGCTCCACCAGCCGGTGGGGTAGCACGGCTGCGGGAACGGCAGGGTCTTGAACGAGCCGAAGCCGGCCTTGCCCATCTCGGTGCGCATTTCGTTGATCAGTTCCAGCTGCATCAGCGGCGACTCGGACTGCTGCACCAGGATGCCGTCGTCCTTCAGGGCCTTGAAGCAGCTCTCATAGAACGCCTTGTTGAACAGGCCTTCACCCGGGCCGACCGGATCGGTCGAATCGACGATCACCACGTCCACGCTGCCGGCCGGGCAGTTGGCCATGTAGGCCACGCCGTCGTCGAACATCAGCTCGGCGCGCGGGTCGTCGTTGGAATCGCACAGTTCCGGGAAGTGCTTGCGCGCCATCACCGTCACCTGCTCATCGATGTCGCACTGGGTCACGCTCTCCACGCCCTTGTGCTTGAGCACTTCGCGCAGGGTGCCGCAGTCGCCGCCGCCGATGATCACCACGCGCTTGGGCGCGGCATGGGTGAACAGCACCGGGTGGCTGATCATCTCGTGGTAGAAGAAGTTGTCCTTGCTGGTCAGCATGATGGCCCCGTCGATGGTCATCAGGTTGCCCCAGTCAGTGGTCTGGAAGATCTCGATCTTCTGGAACGGCGACTGCACCTCGTCCAGCTTGCCGGTGATGCGGTAGCCGATGGCCGAGCCCGTGCGCTCGAAGTGTTCGATGTACCAGTTGTTGCTGTCAGTCATTGGAAAACAGTCCTGTTCGGAGGGGTGAAGCCGGGCTGGCGGGCGGGGCCGCGTGGCACAGATGCCACATCCGGACGGATCGGCCCGTTCAGGTTGGAACCTGCCACGGGCGCGGGCGCGCATGATAACGAACCTGTGGGCATATAGGCGTTATCATGCCCCCCCTTTTATTGCCAACAAGGCCGACTGCAATGACCGATTGGTCCCTCGACCAAGCCCGCAAGACCTACTCGATCCCGCATTGGGCGGACGGTTACTTCGACGTGGATCAGGCCGGGCACATGGTAGTGAGACCGACCGGGGCAGACGGCCCGGTGGTGTCGCTGCCCAAGGTGGTGGACGCGGCCCGTGCGGCCGGTGCCAAGCTGCCGCTGCTGGTGCGCTTCCCGGACATCCTGGGCCAGCGCCTGGGCAAGCTGCAGGCGGCCTTCACCCAGGCCCGCGCCGATTGGGATTACGCCGGTGGCTACACCGCCGTCTATCCGATCAAGGTGAACCAGCACCGCGGTGTGGCTGGCACCCTGGCCAGCCATCACGGTGAGGGCTTTGGCCTGGAAGCGGGCAGCAAGCCGGAACTGATGGCGGTGCTGGCGCTGTCGCGCCCGGGCGGCCTGATCGTCTGCAACGGCTACAAGGATCGCGAGTACATCCGCCTGGCCCTGATCGGCCGCAAGCTGGGCCTGCAGACCTTCATCGTTATCGAGAAGCCGTCCGAGCTGAAGCTGGTGCTGGAAGAATCCAAGGCGCTGGATGTGAAGCCGGGCCTGGGCGTGCGCATGCGCCTGGCCTCGCTGGGCGCTGGCAAGTGGCAGAACAGCGGTGGCGACAAGGCCAAGTTCGGCCTGTCGCCGCGCCAGCTGCTGGACCTGTGGAAGTCGCTGCGCGATACCGAATACGCCGACTGTCTGAGCCTGCTGCATTTCCACATGGGCTCGCAGATCTCCAACGTGCGCGACATCGCCAACGGGATGCGCGAAGCCACCCGCTACTTCGTCGAACTGTCACAGCTGGGCGCGAAGATCACCCATGTGGACGTCGGCGGCGGCCTGGGCGTGGATTACGAAGGCACCCGTTCGCGCAGCTTCTGCTCGATCAACTACGGGCTGCATTCGTATGCCAGCAACATCGTGCAGCCGCTGGCCAATGCCTGCGAAGAACACGGCCTGACCCCGCCGCGCATCGTCACCGAGTGCGGCCGCGCGATGACCGCGCACCACGCGGTGCTGATCGCCAACGTGTCTGAAGTGGAACAGGCGCAGGAAGGCCGCGTGCCGGACCAGCACGACGACGAGCCGGCTTCGATCCGCCACCTGCGCGAGATCCACGAGGAACTGGACGTGCGCCCGGCGGTGGAACTGTTCCAGGAAGCCCAGCATTTCCACGCCGAAGGCCTGTCCAGCTATGCGCTGGGCCAGATCGACCTGCCGCAGCGTGCGCGCATCGACGATCTGTTCTACGCCATCGCCCACGGTGTGCGTGCGCGCCTGAGCTATGACGAAAAGAGCCATCGCCCGGCGCTGGACGAACTGAACGAGCGCCTGGTAGACAAGTACTTCGTCAACTTCAGCGTGTTCGAATCGATTCCCGATGCGTGGGCGATCGACCAGGTGTTTCCGATCGTGCCGATCGAGCGCCTGAACGAGACGCCGGACCGTCGCGGCATCATCGCCGACATGACCTGCGATTCCGATGGCATGGTCAAGACCTATGTCGAGAACGAAAGCCTGGACAGCTCGCTGCCGCTGCACGCAATGAAGCATGGCGAGAGCTACCGCATCGGCTTCTTCATGGTCGGCGCCTACCAGGAAATCCTGGGCGACATCCACAACCTGTTCGGCGATACCGACGCGGTGGAAGTGCTGGCCGATGCCGATGGCTACGCCATCACCCAGCAGCGCCGCGGCGATACCACCGACGTGATGCTGGACTACGTGGGCTACAAGCTGGATGACCTGCGTGCGGCCTATGCCGAACGCGTGGCCTCGGCCGACCTGTCGCCGGAGCGCGCGCAGGAACTGTCCGAAGCGCTGGAAGGGGGCCTGACCGGCTACACCTACCTGTCCGACGAACCGCTGGTCTGAGGTAAACGGGAACGCCGGGCATGGCCCGGCGCTACCGGCCCTGATGAGCGCCCGCGCAATCTTCCACCTGTTCCTGCATGCCGCCGTGCCAGCGTTGCTGGCATGGCTGTTCTGGCGCAAGCGCTTCGCCTCGGCCTGGCTGCTGATGCTGCTGGGCTGGATCATCGATCTGGACCACCTGCTGGCCGATCCGATCTATGCACCGAACCGCTGCAGCATCGGTTTCCACCCGCTGCACACCGCACCGGCGATTGCGGTCTATGCCGGGCTGTGCGTGCCGAAGAAAACGCGATTGTTCGGCATCGGTTTGATCATCCACATCGTGCTGGACGCGATTGACTGCTGGTGGATGCATCACCGTTGATGCATGGGTGGATGCCGACCTTGGTCGGCGCTTTTGATGCGTGTCGACCAAGGTCGACACCTACCGGGTGCACGGCGACCAGTCGAATTGACGCTTGGTAGAGCCGGCCGTCAGGTTGGCCGCTTCACCCCAACGGCAACCACAACGTCGCACGCAATCCCGGCTGCGCATTCTCAAGCGCCAAGCGCCCGCCATAACTGGCGGCGATATCCCCCACAATCGCCAGGCCCAGCCCACTGCTGCCCTCGCGCTCATCCAGCCGCACGCCACGCTGCGTGACCTGTGACAGTGACTCCGCGGCCAGGCCCGGGCCGTCATCACGTACTTCGATGCGTAGCTGCCCGTCACTGCTGTCTGCGGTGACGTCCACCTGCTGTTGCGCCCACCGCCCGGCGTTATCCAGCAGGTTGCCCAGCATCTCTTCCAGATCCGCACTGGCACCGGCGAACTGCAGCGCTGGATCGATGCCTTCCGCCGTGAACGCAATGCCGCGCTCGCCATGCACGCGTGCCATCAGCCTGCACAGTGCTTGCGCGACAGCGGCCACGTCGGTGCGCTGGCGATGGTCGGCGGCCAGTCCGGCAGCCAGGTAACGGTCAACACTGGCCTGCATGCGTGCGCTTTGCTCGCGCACGGTGGCGCGCCAGTCCGCGCCGTCGCCATCGGCCTCGGTGGCCAGCACGCTCAGCGGGGTTTTCAGCGCATGCGCCAGATCCTGTGCGCTGGTACGCGCGCGCGCCACCATGCGTTGCTGGTGCTCCAACAGCGCGTTGAGTTCTTCGCCCAGCGGTGCGACCTCCGCACCCAGCCCCTGTGTATCGATGCGCTGCGCGTCGCCGCGACGCACCCGTTCCAGCTGCGCACCGAGGCGATGCAGCGGGCGCAATCCAAAGTGCACCTGGCTGGCCAGCACCGCCAGCCACGCGGCTACCAGCACGGCCAGGGCGATGGCCGTGCGCTGACGGAATGCGGCCACATCCGCATCCAGCGCACTGCGGTCGGTGGCGACCACGACCACGAACGGCTCGCTGGCGCGCGGCAACCGCACCTGCTGCACACGTGCGCGCAGGGATTGCTGCAGCGGCCCGCTCAGATTGCGCGTGGCCGGCCCGCTGGTCGTGGCCGGCAGGGTTTCATCCCACAGCGAGCGCGACTGCAGCAGCACACGGCCATCGGCACCGGCGATCTGCCAGTACGCACCGGAAAACACCCGCTGGAAGCGCGCGTCGTTCGGTTCCTGGCGCAGGCGCAGCTGTCCTTCCGGATCCACTTCGGCCTGTGCCAGCAGGGTCAGCATGTCCTGCTGCAGTTCGTGGTCGAGCCGGTCACGCGCGCTGCGCTTGAACAGTTCGCCCAGCAGTGAACTGGCCAGCAGCGAGACCAGCAGCAGGCCGACGCCGCCGGCCAGCAGCAGGCGCCGTCGCAGCGATGGCTGCCGCGTCATGGCGCGGCCAGCCGCCAACCCTGGCCACGCACGGTCTGGATCAGTTCGGTACCGAGCTTGCGACGGACCCGTCCCAGCAGCACATCCAGCGCGTTCGAGTCCGGATCGTGGCCGCCCTCGAACACCTGTTCGCCCAGACGGTCGCGGCCGATCACCTGGCCGCTGTGGTGGATGAAGTAACTGAGCAGGCGGAACTCCTGCGGGCTGAGCGACAGCGCCTGCCCATCCAGTTCGAAGCGGCCTGCATTGACGTCCAGTTGTAGCGGGCCGCAGTGCAGGCGTGGGCTGGCGTGGCCGTGGCTGCGGCGGATCAGGGCGCGCAGGCGCAGCACCAGCTCATCGGCCTGGAACGGTTTGGTCAGGTAGTCATCGGCGCCGGCGTCGAAGCCGGCCAGCTTGTCGTGCCAGCGCCCGCGTGCGGTCAGCACCAGCACCGGAAAGCTGCGGCCGTTGCCGCGCCAGCGCTCGATCACGCTCAGTCCATCCAGCCCGGGCAGGCCCAGGTCGACGATGGCCGCCTGCAGGTCTTCGATCTGGCCGATTTCCTCGGCCTCGCGCCCGTCGGCAACCACGTGCACCACGTAGCCGGCGTGTTCCAGCAGGGGCAGCAGGCGCTGTGCCAGCGCAGCATCGTCTTCGGCCAACAGGATGCGCATCAATCGTCCAGCTCCGTCTTCAGCAGCTTTCCGCTGCGCGCATCATAGTCCAGCTCCACCACCACGCCGTCGCCGCGCAGGATCTCCACCTCGTAGACGCCATCGTCCAGCTCCACTTCCAGCAGCTGGCCCGGGTAGCGCTTGAGGGCATCGCGCACCACGCTTTCCAATGGCACGTAACGGCCTTGCTGCACGGCGCGGCGCGCGACCTGCTGCGCCGGATCCTGTGCGGGCGCGGCGGCGGTCGGGGCGCTGGCCAGGGCCAGCAGCAGGGGCAGGGTCGCAAGCATGGCGGATGCGGAAAGGTAAGGGGAACGGGCGTGAGTGTGCTGGTGGCGACTAACCGTTGGCTAACAGGGGCGGCTAAGACGCTGTTAACCACGGGGTGCATCGTGGCGTTGCCGGGATGGTCCGGTCACGAACACGAACAGGAGAATCCCCATGTTGAAGTCGCTCACCCTCGCCACTGTTGCTCTGCTGGCCATCGCACCGGCTGTACAGGCCGCGCCGCTGGGCATGGCCCAGGTCGAACAGACCCTGCGCAAGGCCGGCTACACCCAGATCCACGAGATCGAGCGCGATGATGGCCTGTGGGAGGCTGACGTGAGCCGCGCCGACGGCCGCTTCAGCGAGGTCTACGTTGACCCCAAGACCGGCGAGATCTTCGATGAGCACAGCAGCCGCGCACTGTTGACCACCGAGCAGGTGCTGGCACGGGCACAGGCGCATGGCCTGCGCGAGATCCATTCGCTGGAACGCGATGGTGCGACGTGGTCGCTGGAAGCGCGCAATGCCCGCAACCAGAAGGTGGACGTGCGCCTGAGCGGTTATGACGGCCGCATCCTGCACAGCGAGCGCGATGGCTGGCTGGATTGATTCGCGTGCCGGTAGGTGCCGACCTTGGTCGGCACGGAAAGCAGGCAGAGCGTGTCGACCAAGGTCGACACCCACCGGCACATGCAAGGTCGACACCTACCGGACACGTGCAAGGTCGACACCTACCGGACACGTGCACCGGTAGTGGCCGACCTTGGTCGGCCCAGGCCCGACGCGGGGCTTACCAACCAAACGGCGGCGGGTAATCCCAATAGCCCGGGCCGCGGCCGTAGTAGCCGCCGTACGGGCCGTAGAAGCCTGGGCCCTTGCCTTCGCTCACGTGGATGTTGACGTTGACCCCATGGGTCTTGCCTTCATCGGTGGTGTAGTTCTTGCTGAGGTTCAGGGTGGCGGCGTTGTAGTGGCTGTTGCCGCCGTTCTTGGAATAACCGATGCCGGTGGTGAAGCTGCCAGACACCTTGACCTTGTCGTCGGTGACGTCGGCGATCTTCGCGTCGTCGTGCACGCGCGGGCCGCTCTTGTCGCCGTAGAACGTGCCCGGCGGGTCCTGCTTCAGGCTCGCATCGTTCAGATAGCGCATCGGTGCCTGCGGCAGCGACAGATCCAGCCCGGTCGCCTGCGGCGCGGTCGCGCCAGCAGCGGACTGGGCCAGCACGGTTCCCGGCAGGGCCAGGCACAGCAGCAGGGTCAGGGGGCGGATCATGACGGCGCTCCAGCGGACAGGTGGCCACGCAACACGCGGCGGTACAGGCCGACGCTAGCAGGGGCTGCTTGAATGATGCCTGTCGGCGCCGGATTGGGGTAGAGCCAGGCCATGCCTGGTTGCGCGCTACAACCGCCCGAACCCGAACAGCCCCTGCAGCGGGTGCTTGCGCCGCTCGATCCGGGCCCGCAGCAGCTGCGCGCCGATCATCGAATAGGTGATGCCGTTGCCGCCGTAGGCCATGGCGAAGTGCACCCGTGGCCCCCATTGATCGTGCGGGCCGAAGAACGGCAGGCCGTCCGCCGTTTCGGCAAAGGTGCCGGCCCAGGAAAATGCCGGCACCGGGTCCAGCCGTGGGAACCAATGCAGCAGCTGTTTCATCAGCTTGTCGGCCTTGCGTTCTACGCGCCGATCACGGCGGGCGGGAATGTCGATGGCGTCGTCCAGGCCGCCCACCAGCAGGCGGCGATCGCCGGTGGCGCGCAGGTACAGGTAGGGACGTGCACTCTCCCATACCATCGTGTTGCGCAGGCGGCCCAGCACGTCCGCATCGATCGGGTCGGTAATGAAGGCATAGCTGCTGCGGTTACGTGCGACGCGCTGCTGCAGCCACGTCTGGTTGGCGTAGCCCATTGCCAGCACCACATGGCGGGCGTGAATCGTGGCGCCGCCCTCGGTGAGTGCGGTCACCCCCCGCGCGCTGGGCGTGAGCGTGTGCAGCACCGTACGGTCATGCACATTGCCGCCGCGCCGGCGCACGCGCTGCAGCAACCCATAGGTCAGGCGATAGGGATCGACCCGTGCCGCCTGGCGTGTGAGCAGGGCACCACCGGCGTCCACGTCGAAGCGTTCCTGCAGTGCCTCCGGGCCGAGCCAGCGGGCATCCAGGCCAATGCTGCGCCGGGCCTCACCCTCGGCCATCAGGGTGGGGACGTCACGGTGGCGGCTGGCCAGGTACAGGCTGTCCATGCGCTGGAAATCAACGTCTTTCAGACCGCGAGCGACCTCGCCCAGCGCCGGAATCGCCTCGGCACAGGCCCGGTAGGCCAGCGCGGCGGCGTCCTGGCCATAGCTTTGGGCCAGTTCCAGCAGATGGGTATCTATCTCGTACTGCAGCAGCGCTGTGCTGGCGGCGGTACTGCCCCAGCCGATGTCGCGCTGCTCGATCACCGCCACGTCGTGGCCATGCCGGGACAGTTCGTCGGCAATCAGCGCGCCGGTGATGCCGCCGCCGACCACCAGCACGTCGCAGCGCAGGTCCTGCTGCAGCGGGGGAAAGGCGTGGATCAGGCCGTTGCGTAACGCCCACCACGGGTAGCCACTCTTGAGGTCCATGGTCGTGCGTTGCTCAGGCGGTGGGGCGGCCGGTGTGCGGGGTCTGGATCAGTTCGGACAGATCGAAGCCCTGCAGGCGGGCCGCCGCCAGATAATGGTCCTGCACGGTCGCGTCCAGGCGTGGCTCGCGCGCCAGCAGCCACAGGTATTTACGGTCCGGGCTGCCGACCAGCGCCACGCTGTAGTCCGGAGCAACCTGGATCACCCAGTAGTCGCCCTTGGCGAACGGCAACCAGCGCAGGCCCTTGGGCAGGAAGCTCACCTCCAGCCGCGCGCTGTCGTTGTCGACGGCACAGGCCTCGCCGGTGGCTTCCTCGACCTCGCCGTCCATACGGCAGCGGTTGGTGACGCCGACGTTGCCGTTGTCGAGCAGCGTGTAGTGCGCCGACACGTCGGTGCAGCCCTCCGGTTCATGGCGCATAGGCAGGCGCGCGATCTCGTACCAGGTGCCCAGGTAGCGCGGCAGCTTGAGGTCGGCAACGGTCTTCAGCGGCGGGTGATCGGTCATTGGCGGTCGTTGCAGGGGTGGGCCTCCACGATGCCGATGGCCTTGCCATGGGCGGGTGAAGCCGGGGCGATGGCCGCGTCCAGAACGTTCCGTCGCCCCGGCGGAGCGCCCGTTGTCACCGGCGCGGCGGTATCCTGCAGCCAGCGCCGTGTTTTCCTGATCCAGACGAGGTGGAGGTGCCGATGTACCAGGTGATCCTGTTGAAGAGTGAATCCGCGTTCACACGCGAACAGTGGCCGCAGGTCGATGACCTGGTGGACTACGAAGGCGTGGCCTACAGCCTGCGTGCCGGCCCGCGCCAGCCGCTGCCGACCGACCACGACTGGCACCCGGTGGCGGTGTATGCGCCCGATGAGATCACCGAGGAAGAGTTCCAGGACTGGTACGCGCTGCAGCAGCCCACGGTGGAAGAGCTGCGCCTGAAGTACTGATGCTCGACGCTGCCGGGGCCGCCCATCCGCCCTTTACCGGCTCTGCCGTATAGTCGCGCGCAGGCGCGGTGGTCCGCGCGAACCGGTGTGGCTGGCTTGTCTTCTTTCCTGCGATCGATCCGTGCACGAGGGCCATGGTGGGTCCTGATGCTGTGCTCCGCCCTCCTGCTGTCCGCGCCGGTGCTGGCACAGGATGAGGACCTCACGCCAAAGCAGCAGTTGGCGCAGATCGAATCCAGCCTGAAGGAGATCGACCGCAAGCGCGGTGATGCTTCGGCCATCGAGACACTGGCCATGTTGTCCGAGAGTGCCTCGCAGGCACGGCGAGACGCTGAGGCGCTGGAAAAGGAGCTGCAGCCACAGTTGGTTCGCCTCGACGAACAACTGGCGCAGTTGGGTACGCCTGCCGAGGGCACTACCGAGCCGCCGGAACTGGCGGCGCAACGGCGCAGCATCACCAAGCAGCGGGACGGACTGGCCGCGTCGGTAGCGCAGGCCAAGACCAGTGCCGTGCGTGCCCAGCAGCTGGCGACCGACATCGACCAGCAACGCGTCGCGCAGCGCACCGAAGAACTAGGGCAGAAGGTTGCCTCGCCGTTGTCTCCCGCGCTGTGGAGCAAAGTTGCCGAGCGCCTGCCGATCGATATCGCACGCGTTGCGCCGTTGGCCGAGCAGGGGCGCGATACCTTCGTCGCCGGCATCCGGGCCAATGGCTGGGGCACGCCGTTGCTGGGCCTGGTGGCTGCACTGGTCATGATGTTCCCGCTGCGGTTGTGGCTGCGCCGGCTGGGTCGTCGCTTTGCTGCGTCCGAGCGTGCACCCGATGGCCGCCTGCGGCGTTCTGGCCTGGCCATGTGGCTGCTGCTGGTGGGGACACTGCTGCCCGGCTATGCCGTGGTGGTACTGATGGCGGCGCTGGACGCCATCGATGCCATCGCGCCGCGCCTGCAGGTGGTGGCCGACGGCCTGGAGACGGCTACCTTCCGCGCCGCCTTCATCGCCGCGCTCAGCGCCTGCATGCTGGTTCCCAAGCGTCCGTCGTGGCGGTTGCTGAATCTGGATGACACCGCCGCACTGAAGCTGCGCAAATACGCCTGGGGTGCGGCGGCGCTGGCCTGGCTGAGCACGGTGCTGGTCGCCCTCGATCAGGCCACGCGTACCAGCGACGTCACCACGGTGGCGCTGGATGGCCTGATTGCGCTGACCTACCTCGGCCTGATCATGGCCATGCTGGTGACCCTGGCGCGCCTGCATCGCCGGCAGACCGCCGAGGCCGAGGCCAAGCTGGAGGCGCAGGCCGATGGCGTGGGTGCGGCCACGCCGGTGCGCCGCAGCAGTTGGCTGGTATTGGCACGCGTGGCGGGCAACATCGCTGTGGCAGCGGCCATCATCGCCACCCTGCTGGGCTATCTGAACTTCGCCAAGTTCGTGAACCAGCAGTTGATCGGCGGCAGCATCGTGGTGCTGGCGGCGACGCTGCTGTTCAAATTCGTCGATGACCTGAGCACGTGGATGCTCAATGCCGACAGCAAGGTTGGCCAGACCATTCTGCTCAGCACCGGCCTGAGCGTATCGCGGCTGGAGCAGGCTGGCGTGCTGCTGTCGGCGGTTCTGCGTACCTTCGTGGTGCTGATCGCGCTGCTGGCACTGGCAGCGCCGTTCGGCAACATCGGCTCGGTCGTTGAACGCGTGGCCTCGCTGGCCAACGGCATCCCGATCACCAAGGACCTGACGCTGCAACCCGGCCGCATCGCCATTGCTCTGCTGGTGATGCTGGTCGGCCTGGCGGTGACCCGGCTGCTGCAACGCTGGCTGACCGACACCTATCTGCCCAAGACCGAGCTGGACCTGGGGGCGCGCAACTCGATCAGCACCATTGCAGGTTACGTCGGCATCATCCTGGTGGGGCTGTGGGCGTTGACCGCCATGGGCCTGAACCTGAAGAACCTGGCGCTGCTGGTCAGCGCGCTGTCGGTGGGTATTGGTTTCGGCCTGCAGGCGATCATCCAGAACTTTGTCTCGGGCCTGATCCTGCTGGCCGAGCGCCCGGTGAAGATCGGCGACTGGGTGAAGCTGGGTGACCAGGAGGGTGACATCCGCCGCATCAACGTGCGTTCGACCGAGATCCAGGTGAGCGACAAGTCGACGCTGATCGTGCCGAACTCGGAACTGATCACCAAGACCATCCGCAACATGACGATGGGCAACAATCAGGGCCGCATCCAGATCCAGTTCGCGGTGCCCACCAGCACCGATGTCGGCAACCTGCGCCAAGCGTTGCTGGATGCGTACACCGCGCACACCAACGTGCTGAAACAGCCGGCGCCGACGGTCTACATCGACAGCATTGCCGGTGGCCAGATCACCATCAACAGCTTCGCGTACGTGGCCAGCCCGCGGCAGGTGTATGCGACCCGCAGCGATCTGTACTTCAGCCTGCTGCAGATCCTGGCCGAGCGGAACATTCCGCTGTCGACCCCGACCGACATCCACATCACCCGCGATCCGCAGGAGTAGGGGTTGTTCTGCAGGGCTGCGCCCTGCACCCGCTACAAGCCGGAGCAAAGGCAACAGCAACGGCAACGGCAACAGCGTGCATTCCGTGGGATGGCGGGGCGGTGTCGGAGTGCGGGGACGCCGTAAATCCGTCCATGGAGGCTTGGCAGCCGCATCCATGCGGCTGACACCCCGCACTCCGACACCGCCCCACCTCTGACAGATTCCTGCGGCTGTCGGTAGGTGTCGACCTTGGTCGACACGTCTGTCAGATATCGAAATCAATCTGGGGTCAGATCCGTTTTCCTCCGGAAAACGGATCTGACCCCAAGAGTATTTCCGACAGATCGCGGAAAACTGTCGAAGGCGGGGTGGGTCCGGTTGCGGGAGTGTCCGCGGCATGGATGCCGCGGCCAAGCCCCCATGGATGGGTTTACGGCGTCTCCCGCAACCGGACCCACCCCGCCATCCCACGGAATGCCCGCTGTTGCCGTTGCTGTTGCTGTTGCTTCGGCTGTTGCTTCGGCGGGTGCAGGGCGCAGCCCTGCAAAGAAACCCCTACCCTCGTGGCCGGCTGCGCGAGGGCACCAGTGCGAACGTGTCCACCGCCAGCTTTTCGGCGTGGTTCAACCACGCGCGGATCTCCAGATCATCTACTTCGTGGTCCAGCCCGAATGACACGTTGATCTTGCCGTTGGCATCGGGCTGCACCCACTGCTGCGCCAGCACCACCTTGCGCTGCGAGGACACCGCCTCGATCCAGAAGCCGCGATCCGGGCGCGTGCTTGCCACCAGCTGCAGCATGTACTGGCCGGCACGGGTACGGCGGCCCTTCTGGGTGATCATGTGTGCCTGGCGCACGCTCGGGCGCGGGCCCTGGAATGCGTCCAGTGGTGCATCCACCGCGATGCCCCCGCGCAGGTCGTTGTCGCGGTACAGCTTGATGCCGTTGTCGCGGTTGACCAGCAGGGCGCACCAGTCACCGTCGGCTGAGCCATCCTCGAATGCGGTGCAACGGTCGACGTAGGCCAGGGTGTTGTCCGGGTTGGCATCATCGAACTGGCGCGAGGTGTTTTCCAGATACACGGACTTCAAACCCCAGTCCTTGTCGTACTCCAGCAATACCGGTGGCTGCACGTGCTGCAGGCCCACCACCACTTGGTCATCGCCATCGATCTTCAGCTCGCGGGTCGGTTCGCCCAGCCACAGTGAGCGGGCGAAGGCCAGGTACTGCGGATAGTCACGGCCGCCATCGCGCTGGGTGGCTACGCTGGCGCTGGGCGCGCGCTGGGTATCGATCAGGGAACGGCCGAAGCCCATCGTCTTCAGGTTCGGGTCCAGCAGGCTGAGCAGGGTCGCACCCGAATCCAGGGTGGTGCCGGCATCGGCGCTGAGCTGCTGCGGGGCAATGCCATCGCCCAGGAACAGCAGCAGGTTCTCGCGCTTCTGCCGGGTCAGGATATGGGTCAGATCGTTGGGCATCGCCAGATGGTCGGAAGCGATCACGATCAGCGTGTCCTTGCCGTACGGGCTGGCCTGGATGCGCTGCACCAGCTGCGAGATCAGCCGGTCGCTGCACTTGAGCGCGTTGAGCATGTTGATGTTGCCGTACTGGCTCTGGTAGCGCTCGCCCTTGCACGACACCGGCAGATGACCCGCCGGGTGGTGGGTGTCCATGGTCAACGTGGTCAGCATGAACGGCGAACCGGCGCGCGAGAGCTGCTCGAAGCGCTGGTAGGCGGTATCCAGCAGCACGTCATCGTGCACGCCCCACGCCGAGTAATGGATGCGGCCGATCTTCTTCTGCTGCTTGAACCACGCCAGGTCATGCACTTCATCGAAGCCGTGGCTGGCCAGGAACTGGCCCTTGCCAGCGAACTGGCCGTTGGCACCACCCAGGTAATGGTTGGTGTAGCCCTGCTGCTTGAGGTAATCGCCCAGGCACACGGCCTTGGGCAGGAAGCTGCCCATGCGGTCCATGCTGTTCTCATCACCCTGCGAGGTGGTCAGCGGCACGCCGCACATCGATGACACCAGGCCGGCGATGGTCCAACCGCTGCCCTCAGCGGAGGCAAGGCCGCGCACGTCCAGCGACTCAGATGCCAAGCGGTTGAGGTTGGGCATCAGGCCCGGGAAAGCGCTCTCATCCAGATAGGTACGTTCCAGGCTTTCGCCGTAGATCCAGACGATGTTGCGCGGACGCTGCAGCGGCTGCGTCGGCACCTGGTACTCGGGGGCGATGCGGGCGAAGTCGACCGGACGCAGCTGCTGGTAAAGGCGCTGGCCGTCGCGGGCCAGCGGGCTGATCATGATCGCGGCCACCCACACGGCCGCGAAACCGGCGAACAACGCGCCACCGTGGCCGGGCCGGCGCCAGCGCTTCACCCGCGTCGCGAACAGCGGCAGCAGCGAGACCAGCGCCAGCACGATGAAGCCGGCGATATAGCCCTTGAAATCGGAGACACCGGCGCCTTCCATATCGGCGCCGAGGTGGTACAGGGTGGCGGCATTGAGCCCATCACCGGAGAGTTTGTCGATCAGCCACCATGCGCTGAGCATGAGCAGCAGCAGCGAGAGTGAACCGGCCTTCCACCACACCCATTTGCCGGATGCGAGAAACAGCCAGCACAGCAGCAGCAACGACAACAACAGTATCCAGAGCATAGGCAGCTTCGGCAGTGGCGGGATGTTGATGGACGTCGTACCGACGCGTGTCCATCCGACCGGCGCTGTCGCAAGCACATACACATGACAGGCCGATGACCCGATAGTGCATGCACGAACCTGACTGAAATGTTTGTTGAAATAACGCGCGCGCAATCGCGTTCAGAAGGTAAAACGAGCGTGAAAGGGTTCGTTGAATTGCATTAAAAACCGCATGAATACGGATGTTTTCATCGATGCGCTAGCGATGCCCGCGTTCTTCGCGCGCCCGCGCACGACGATCGAACAACAACGCGCTGGTAACGATGCCCAGCCCGAGCACCACGCCGATGAACAACAGAATCAGGGCGATGAGCGGGTAGCCGAACAGATGCCAGCCGGTGTCGATCTTCATCATCATTGCCGCAGCCATGATCAATGCCGCGCTGATGATGCCGGCCGCCACACGGTTGGCGATCTTCTGCAGGTTCTCCATCAACCGCGATTCTTCCAGGCCGGTCACCTTCATCTGCAGGCGGTTCTCGGCCAGCAGCGCCATGATGTCCGACAACTTGCGCGGCCCATCGCGCAGCAGCTGCTGCAGCTCCATCGCCTCGCTGGCGAGGTTGGCGGCAGACAGCGATTTCTTCAGGCGTGCGCGCATCACGTGCTGCAGCTGGCGCTCGACGATGCGGCGGGTATCCAGGTCCGGTGCCAACAACCGGCACACGGTTTCCAGATTGAGCAGGGCCTTGCCCAGCAGGCTCAGCTCCGGCGGCGTGCGCAGGCCGCAGGCGGTGGCGATGCGCACCAGGTCCAGTACCACGCGGCCTTCCGAGAAGCTGCCACTGGCGGCGTAGCGCGCAATCAGCTGGCCGGTCTCGCGCAGGTAGCGCTCTTCGTCGAATGCCTCCAACCGCGTGCTGATGCTGATCAGGTCGTCGGCCACTTCTTCGCCACGGCCATCGACAGCGGCGAACAGGATCTTCAGCAGCCGCTCGCGCAGGCGCGGCGGCATGTGCGCGACCATGCCCAGGTCGAAGATCGCCAGCCGTCCATCGGGCATCACCCGCAGGTTGCCGGGATGCGGGTCGGCATGGATCTCGCCATGCACGAAGATCTGGTCCAGGTAGCCGCGGATCAGCGCCGCCGCCAGCGGGTCCATCGATTGTTCGGTGCGGCGGACATCGGGAATCGCATCCACGCGCACGCCGGTGGCCAGTTCCATGGTCAGCACGCGCTGACTGCTGTAATCCCACAGCGGCTGCGGTATCCACAGGCGGCGGAACGGCTTGAGATGGCGGCCGAAACGGGCCAGGTTCTCGGCCTCTGCGTGGTAGTCCAGCTCCTGCATCAGGGTCTTGGCGAACTCGTTGAGCCAGTCGCGCAGGCGCACCCGACGGCCGACCTGGGTCAGATGGTCGGCGGCCAGCGCGAAGCTGCGCAGTGCCTCCAGGTCCGAGCGCAGCTGAGCAGCGACCTCGGGTTTCTGAACCTTCACCGCCACCTGGCGGCCATCGTGCAGCACCGCGCGATGCACCTGCGCGATCGAGGCACAGCCCAGTGGCTCGGGATCGAACGCGGCGAACAGCTTGTTCACCGGCGCGCCCAGCTCCTGTTCGACGATGGCATGGATGCGAGCGACCGGAATCTCGGCCACCTTTTCCTGCATGCGCTCCAGCGCCGTAGCGAACTCCACTGGCACCATGTCCGGTCGCGTGGACAGCATCTGGCCCAGCTTGACGAAAGTCGGCCCCAGGGCTTCCAGGTCGCTGACGAACTGTTCCGGGTTTCCGTCGGCGGGCACGTCGGCCTGATTGCTGGCGGCGTCCAGGTTCATGCCCGAGAACACGCCCGAATGGCGATAGCGCATCAGCAGGCGCAGGATCTGGCTGCGCCGGTTCATGCCCTTGACCAGCGGAGGGTTGCCATTGGTGGTGGGCGGATTGCTCAAGTGGAACTCCCATGCGACGGATACAGGTAGTGCCGGCCGCTGGCCGGTAATGTCCGGAACTGCGCGGTTGCCGGCCAGCGGCCGTCACTACCGGATTCCGCAGTGTCGCCGGGGGGCGGTAGGCATGCAGTGAATCCGACCGCTTCCGCAGTCGCCCCGGTATCGGTCAGAATCCGCTCATTCCCTCTCTTGGATCCCCCATGGCCGGTGCCAGCCTGTTCGCCCTGCTCGACGATATCGCCTCCCTGCTCGACGACGTCTCGGTGCTGACCAAGGTCGCGGCGAAGAAGACCGCCGGCGTGCTGGGCGACGACCTTGCACTGAACGCGCAGCAGGTGACCGGCGTCAACGCCAACCGCGAACTGCCGGTGGTGTGGGCGGTGGCCAAGGGCTCGCTGGTGAACAAGGTGATCCTGGTGCCAGCGGCGCTGGCGATCAGCGCGCTGGAAGCCTGGCTGCACAGCCGCGGCTGGAACGTGCCGCTGATCGTGCCGCTGATGATGATCGGCGGCGCCTTCCTGTGCTTCGAGGGCGTGGAGAAGTTGGCGCACCGGTTCCTGCATTCCGCCGATGAGGACGCCGAACACCAGGCCGAGCGGCGCAAGGCGCTGGCCGATGCGCAGGTGGACATGGTCGCGTGGGAAAAGGACAAAGTGAAGGGCGCCATCCGCACCGACTTCATCCTCTCGGCCGAAATCATCGTGCTGTCGCTGGGCGTGGTTGCCACGGCGTCGTTCATCAACCAGGTCAGCACCCTGGTGGTGATCGCGCTGGCGATGACCGTGTTCGTCTACGGGCTGGTCGCCGGCATCGTCAAGCTGGACGACCTGGGCCTATATCTGTCGCGCAAGGGCGCGGCGCTGGCGGCAGTTGGCCGCGGCCTGCTGGTGTCGGCCCCGTGGCTGATGAAGTTCCTGTCGGTGGCCGGTACCGCGGCGATGTTCCTGGTCGGTGGCGGCATCCTGGTGCACAACGTGCCGGCGCTGCACCACGCGGTGCAGGCGCTGGGCGGTGAAGGCCAGTGGGGCTGGCTGATCAGTGCCGTGGCCAACATGGTGGTCGGCATCATTGCCGGTGCGATCGTGCTGGCGGCGGTGACCGGGTTCCAGAAGCTGCGCGGGAAGTAAGCGACGGCCCTTTGTCCGGTAGAGGCCGACCTTGGTCGGTGCTTTGTTTCCCGCGTGTGCCAACCAAGGTTGGCACCTACCGAAGCAGTTTCCGGTGTGCCGGGAAACTACCCTGCCTGCACCCGGTTCTTGCCCTGCCGCTTGGCCGCATACAGCGCGTCATCGGCGCGCAGCAGCAGGGTTTCTATATCGTCGCCGGGCTGCCATTGCGCCAGTCCGGCACTGAAATGCACTGGTACGCGCCGATCCTGTACGGTCAACACGCGGTGCGCCAGCGAGCGCTGCAGGCGCTGCACGGTGGCCATGCTGTCGGCACCCTGGGTTTCCGGCAGCACCAGCACGAACTCGTCGCCACCCAGCCGCGCGATGCCGTCGGTGGCGCGCAGCAGCAGCTTGCACACAGACACCAGGTGCTGCAGCAGCGCATCGCCACCGGCATGGCCGTGCGCATCGTTGGTCTGGTGGAAATCATCCAGGTCGATCACCGCCACGCCCAGCGGTGAGTTGTTGCGCGTGGCGCGGGCCAGCTCGCGCTGCAGCAGTTCGTCCAGGCCGCGGCGGTTCAGTGCCTGGGTCAGTGGATCGATGCGGGCCAGGTCGCCGGCCGCGCGCAGTTCCTGCTCAAGCTCGGCGATGCGCTGCTCGGCACGTTCCACTTCCTGGCGCGCGCTGGCCAGATGATCGCGCGCCTGCGCGGCCTGCTGCTGCACCTTGCCGGTATCGCGCATCACTTCCTGCAGCAGCTGGTTGAGGTCGGCGATGCTGCGTGCCTCGCGCAGCTGCAGTGCATAGCTGCCGATGCGATCGTGGTACTCACCGGTGCTGGTGGCCATGCCATCCATGCGCTCGATGAATTCACCCATCAGCCCGCGCATCGCCGCCTTCGAATCGTCGATGCCCTGGCGCAGCAGGCCCTGCTTGTAGATCACTTCGCGCAGTTCGGCGCGGGTGCGCTCCACCGCTTCGGCTTCCAGCGGTCCGTCCAGCAGGTGGCGCACTGCGGCGATCTGGCCCTGCAGCCAGCTGCGGTCGTCCAGCAGTTCGCTGACGTTCTCCAGCAGCAGCGCGAACAGCTCAAGCAGCAGCGCCTGCTGCTCCTGCCAGCTCTCGGCACGCACGCCGACCTGGTGGCCGAGCTCGCGCACGCCCTGTTCGATCGGTTCCAGCGCCGTGCCCGGTTGCCACTGGCGCAGCTGCATGGCGAGCGTCTGCGCCTGCTCGCGCAGGTCCGGATCGTGCTGCAGCAGGGCCACCACCGCGCCGCCCAGCAGCAACCGCAGCTGCTCGGACAGGCGCAGGCTTTCGGGCTGGCCATCCGGCGAATGCTGTTCGATGGTTCGGATGTACTTGTCGATCAGCTGCCGCATCGCGCGCCCGTAGCGCGGCCAGTCGGCACTGGCCTGCGCCGACTGCAGGCGGTCGCCCATGTCGCCCAGTTCACCGGGCAGGGTGGCCATACCGTTGGCGAACGCGGCCAGCAGTGGTTCCGGTGCATCGGCGCCGGCGAACAGCTGCTGCAGGGCCACGCCGCCACCGCCCTGCAGCACCACGCGGTCTCCCAGCCCGTCATCCACCACCGCGCGCACGCGTGCCGGCGGCCCAAGGGCGGTACCGGGGGCAGGGCGGTGGTCGGGCTGGTCCGTCATGGAGCAAATCCTGGGGGCTGGCAGGGACTGGTTCCAGCATATCGGCGCGGCCGCCGACGGCTTGAACGGCTAGGATGGGCGACAGGATGCCGCAGTGGAGGTGGTGATGCGCGTGATGTTGCTGGGGGCGACCGGGCTGGTGGGCGGGCTGACCCTGCGCAAGCTGCTGGACGACCCGCGCTGCAGTGTCGTGGTCGCTCCCACCCGCCGCCCGCTGGGCATGACCCACGGGACGCTTGAGAACCCGGTCCTGGCCTTCGATGCACTGCCCGCCGCAGCCGAATGGGCCCGCGTGGACGCGGTCATCTGCGCGCTCGGCAGTACCATTGCCCAGGCCGGCAGCCGCGAGGCCTTCCATCGAATCGACCATGACTACCCGCTGGCGTTCGCCCGGCTGGCGCGGGCGCAGGGAGCGCAGACCTATGTGTTGAACTCCGCAGCCGGTGCCAACCCGCAGTCGTCGATCTTCTACAGCCGGGTGAAGGGTGAGCTGGAGCATGACCTGCGCGCGCTCGACTTCGCTTCGCTGACGCTGGTACGTCCAGGGTTGATTGGTGGCGAGCGTAACGAGGTGCGCCGCGGCGAGCGTTTCGCATTGACGGTACTCGGCGCACTGGGGCCAGTACTGCCACGGGCGTGGCGGATCAATCCGGCCAGCGAAGTTGCCAAGGCACTGGTCGAGGCCGCACTCGCCCCGCACCCGGGTGAACACGTAGTGGCATCGAGCGCACTGGCCGGCTGATGTCGCGTGCGCTGCGCCTGACCCAGCTTCAACAGTTGCTGCGACGCCATCGGCGGCCGGTGGCCGGACAGGTTCTGGCCGAAGCCCTGGGCATCAGCCTGCGCACGCTGTACCGCGATATCGAGACCCTGCGCGAGCAGGGTGCCGACCTGCGCGGCGAGGCCGGCGTCGGCTACCAGCTGGCACCGAGCGATACCCTGCCGCCGATGACCCTGCCGCCCGCCGAGATCGATGCGCTGGTGCTGGGCCTGCGCTGGGTTGCGGCCCGCACCGAACCCGCGCTGGCCGAGGCCGCACGCGATGCCCTGGCGCGCATCGCGCATGTGTTGCCTGCCGCGCGTCGCGAAGCGCTGCGTGACAGCGGCCTGCGCGTGGGTCCCTCGCGTGCGGCAGCCAAGGTACCCGCTGCGCGCCTGCAGGCTGTGCGCGAAGCGGTGAGCGCGCAACAACGACTGCAGTTCGGCTACCAGGATGCGCAGGGCCAACGTACCGAGCGCATCGTCTGGCCGTTCGCGCTGGGCTACTTCGATGAAGTGCCAATGCTGGCGGCGTGGTGCGAAAGCCGCGAGGACTTCCGTCATTTCCGCTTGGACCGCATCCGCCAGGTGCGCGTGCTGGAGGATCGCTACCTCGTGCCACGCGCCACCCTGCTGCGGCGCTGGCAGAAGGCGCAGGGCATCGCACCGGATTGGTTGGACCGCTCGTAACCCCAACGAGGAATGGCGCTGTGCATCAACGCGGTGGGCTTACACAGCTGGTGGGCTATGTGCCGGGGGAGGCCGGGGTGGTACAGGTAATCGTCGACTCTATGGCCTGGGTTACGAGGCCCGACGCATCTTCCAAGAATGTCCTGACTCTCGAAACTTGAGGTTCACCAGGTTTACTGGGTGTACAACCCCAAGTGAAGGTGATGGGGGATGGGATGTTCTTATCGACTTTAGCGCGGCCCCCGTAGCAGATCCATCTGGCGGGACACGTCACGATCTCGAGGTTGATGTATACCGGAAACCTCGGATACCCACTGAAGTTCATCGTGGCAGTAACACTGGCGCCTGTTCCAGACACGTTCGGAACGCTGTCCAGCTGAAATGGCTTCGTCAGGGTAGCGACGCCCAGGGTGGACATTCTCTCTATGGGCATGAAGAAAAGGTCATTCTCCCAAGGAGAGCCATCGTTTCCCCTGCCATGAACAAGGCCGTAGGCCGAGTTGCCGGCATAGACGGGCCCACCACTATCGCCGCCTTTGTTCATCACGGTTCCATCAAGGCTGACGACTTGGACGTAGGTGCCAGCTTCCCCATTCCAGTTGGCTGCGAACTCTGCGTCTTTGATGGATCCGCATGTGCGACCGGTCGTTACGCCGAACTTGCAGACCGTTGTGCCTGGTGTCATGTCGGCCAGTGATGCCTCATCGGTTATCGCCAGTTTTTCCCCATCGACAATGATTTCGTTCGACTGGGAGAAGATGACGCCGCCACGCTGCTGTGCACCCCACTGAACGTCGTAAGATCCTTTGTTGCGTTCACTCTTGAACAGAATGCGAGCGGTTGGATTGCGCTGATAGTTGTCATTGTCACAGTGACCCGCAGTGGCCAAGCCTAGTTCGCGAGTTGCAGTTTCGACCACGTTGAAGCCGGCTGTGCAGAGCTGCTGCTGGTAGCCTTCCAGTCGCCGCCCGCCCGCTACAGTGTTTGTTGGCTCTATGAAACCTGTGGTCTCTTTTATGCGGATGAAGTCGGCGACAGAGAGAAGTTTGGAAAGTCTGGCGCGTACGGCATCGGGATCGCGTACATATACCTCGACGATAGAGCTCTTTATGTCTACCGTGGCTGCAAACTCAATGCCCGCCTTGACGAGCTGATCGGACACCTCCTCTTGGGTGGCGCGGAGAAGCTCGAGAGAACGTGGCGCGGCTTCTGCGACGTAGAGGCGGTCCTTGGTGTAAGCAGAAAGTTGGCGTGAGGCATCGCCGGTGAATCTCACCACGATCCTGAATTCAGGGGAGTGCTCGATGTAAAGGCCGGCGAACGTCTCCGGCTTCTCCCTCTGAAGCCGTGCGCTGAGTTTACCGGCGGCCCGTTCCGCATCCATTCGTTGCGCGGCTTCGAACGTGCCTACGTGCATGGTTTCCGCGTAGTGCTGTATTGCTACATCCTTGGGGGCGTCGTCCGCAAGGGCGGGAGAGGCGGTGAGGATGGCTGCCAACAACGGGAGATATCTGCGTATTGTGGTCATGAACTTTCCTTTTCATGTGTATTACGTGAAGCGGCGTTCCATCTGCATTTGACTCTAAATCACTTCTGTGTGTTGCAACTGGTAACTGCGTCTCCCTTTGATTGGTCCGGGGGGCTCCAAAAGAGCGAAGGTTCATCGCCGACGACAGCTCCCATCATGACTTGGCTTTGCGATATATCGCGAGATCACAGTGGGTCGCCTGCCTTTCCATCCGGTGGCGGAAGTGCCCGCAATACGCGAGATGTTCGAACGACGATCGACTCTACCTGGCCGATTTCATCTGCTTGATCTACTGACAGAATCTGTCAGCAGGCCCGTACCACCATGATCGCTCCCAACAACGGAGCTTTCCCATGTTCACGCCCAGCACCCTGCTGCAGTACGTGCGCGACGTTGCCACCAGCGCCACCTTCTACAGCGGCATCCTCGGCACGGCACCGGTCGAACAGTCACCCGGCTTTGCCCTGTTCCTGCTCGGCGATGGCGCCGCACTCGGCCTGTGGCAGCGCGATGACGTGCAGCCACCTGTGTCTGCGCAGGCCGGTGCCGCCGAACTGGCGATGGTGGTGGCCAATCCTGATGAAGTGCGGCAGTTGCACGATGCCTGGCGCGCACTCGGTGTGCAGATCGCGCAGGCGCCGGTGACGCTGGAATTCGGCCACACCTTCGTCGGGGTCGACCCCGATGGTCACCGGCTGCGTGTCTACAGCCGCGCCGAGGGCATGGTCGCGCGCGATTGATCCTCCCCTGACGCAGAACAACGGCGAGCCCACCGCAGCGACAGGTCGTTCAGTAGATCCACGCCATGCGTGGATGGCGCGCGATCCAGCAGGCACAAAAAAACGCCGGGCAGTGCCCAGCGTTTTCTCCAATTCATGTGCCAACCAAGGTTGGCACCCACCGATCAGTTCCTCGGTGGGCCCACCCGATCAGCTGGCCAGTGCCAGATCGTCCATCATCGCGCGCAGGAAGCGGGCCGCTTCACCACCCGTGGCCGCGCGGTGGTCGAAGGTGACCGATAGCGGGATCACTTTGTGCGCTTCCACGCCGCCCATCACCGGGGTCATCTGGTGGCGGGCACGGCCGGCGCCGACGATGGCCACGCACGGCGGTACCACGACCGGGGTGGCGTAGCGGCCGGCGAACATGCCGAAGTTGGACAGCGAGATGGTGTAGCCGCTCAGTTCCGAGGCGGCGATCGAACGCGATTCGACCTGCTCGCGCAGGCGGTTGACGCCTTCACGGATGCCGCGTGCATCGAGCATGTCGGCATTGCGCAGCGCCGGCACGAACAGGCCGTCGTCGGTGTCCACGGCAATGCCGATGTCGACCTGGGCGTGCAGGGTGCGGGTCAGCGCTTCACCGTCGAACCAGGCGTTCATCGCCGGCACCTTCTGTGCGGCGACCACGATCGAACGCACCAGGCGCGCGGTGACGTCGTTGCCCGGCAGCCAGGCGTGGATGTCGGCGTCGTCGTTCAGCGTGGTCGGCACGACCTTGCTGTGCGCATCGGCCATCACGCGCGCCATGTTGCGGCGCACGCCCTTCAGCGGTTCCGGCTGGCCCTTGGCGACCACGCCCGGCGGCTGGGTACGCATCGGCTTGCCGGCAGCAGACAGCGGGGTGCGCGCTTCGCTCTGCACCGGGGCAGACACCTGCGCCGGGGCCGGCGTGGCATAGGCGGCAGCAGCGGCTGGAGCCGGAGCGGCACCGATCTTTGCGCTGCCATCCGCAGCTGCCTGCTTGACGTCGGCCATGGTCACCGCGCCATCGGCGCCGGTGGCGCGTACGCGGGACAGGTCCACGCCCAGCTTGCGCGCGGTGGCACGCACGGCCGGTACGGCCTTGACGCCACCGACGGCCAGCGCCTGCTCGGCGTGCACGGCGTTGGAGCTCTGCATCGCGCCGACCACGGTGCCGGCGTCATCACGCTCGGCGGCGGCGGGCTTGGCGGCTTCGGCGGCCACCGGTGCGGCAGCGGCCGGCAGCGGTGGCGGGGTCGGTGCTGCGGCAGGTGCGGCATGACCGTGGCTGTGGCCGGTGTCCTGGCCATCGGCGCGCTGCGGCAGGTTGGGGTCCAGCTCGAAGCTGGCCAGCACCGAGCCGGTCGGGATGATATCGCCGGCGGCGCCGGACAGCTTCAGCACCTTGCCGGAGAACGGCGACGGTACTTCGACGACGGCCTTGGCGGTCTCCATCGAGACCAGCGGCTCGTCCAGCTTGATCACATCGCCTTCCTTGACGAACCACTCGACGATGGTCGCGTCCGGCAGGCCTTCGCCCAGGTCGGGCAGGTTGAAGTTCTTGGTCTGGCTCATTTGCAGTTCTCTTCCAGCAGTTCCAGTTCGCGGGCCGGCAGCCAACCCGTCGCGCCATTGGCGCGCTCGGACCACCACCACCCGCCGTGTTCGTGATGAAGCTTCACCATCTCGCCGCTTTCCACATCCAGCTCGCGGGCGTCGTAGTCGCACAGCGCTTCGGCGCGACCCTCGTCCAGCAGCTGCAACCAGGCGATGGGCGCCCATCCAGCGCGCCCATCGTTGGTGCGTACCCAGGCAAACGCCGGCCATTCCTCGTCACGGACACCTACTTCGACGATCTGGCCGGTGCGGAACCGGAGCGGGTTGGGATACTGGCTGCGGTAAGCCCCCAGGAGGCGGGCCCGCATGTCAGCCGGCCGCCACCGCGCGCTTGGCCGCAGCCACGATCCGCTCAACGCTCGGCAGGTACTTCATTTCCAGGCGGAACAGCGGAATGTGGGTGTCGTAGCCAGTGACGCGCTCGACCGGGGCCAGCAGGTCGTAGATCGATTCCTCGGCCAGGCGCGCGGCGATCTCGGCGCCGAAGCCCGCGGTCTTCGGGGCCTCCTGCACGATCACGCAGCGGCCGGTCTTGGCCACCGATTCGGCGATGGTGGCGAAGTCCAGCGGACGCAGCGTGGCCACGTCGATGACTTCGGCACTGATACCTTCGCCGGCCAGCTTGTCGGCCGCTTCCAGCGCTTCCTTCACCTGCGCGCCCCAGGTCACCAGGGTCACGTCGGTGCCATCGCGCAGCACGAAGCAGACGTCCAGCGGCAAGGCTTCGCCGTCGTTGACGACCACTTCCTTGTACTGGCGGTAGATGCGCTTGGGCTCCATGTAGATCACCGGATCCGGCTCGCGGATCGCGGCCAGCAACAGGCCATAGGCACGCTGCGGCGACGACGGCAGCACCACGCGCAGGCCCGGCACGTTGGTGAAGATCGCCTCATTGGCTTCGCTGTGATGTTCCGGTGCGCGGATACCACCGCCCCACGGCACGCGCAGCACCATCGGGCAGTGCAGGCGGCCACGCGTGCGGTAACGCAGGCGTGCGGCGTGGCAGACGATATGGTCGACCATCGGGTACATGAAACCGTCGAACTGCGCTTCGGCCACCGGCTTCATGCCCTGTGCCGCCAGACCGATGGTCAGGCCGGCGATGGTGGTTTCATCCAGCGGGGTGTCGAGGATGCGCTCGGAGCCGAAGCGCTGCTGCAGGCCGGCGGTGGCGCGGAACACGCCGCCGTTGACGCCCACGTCCTCGCCCAGCACCAGCACCGACGGGTCGTGCTCCAGCTCCCAGGCCAGTGCCTGGGTGATGGCTTCGATCAGGGTGATGGGGGTGGTGGTCATGCTCTGTTCTCCGCGCGCGACGGCGGCGCTGTCGGCGGCGTTGGTGTGCGCGCCGGGCGCGCCGTTCTTGATCTCATCCATGGCGCTTCTCCAGGGCGATCGCCTGGGCACGCTGGGCCAGCAGGTCCTGCGGCGGATCGGCGTAGAGGAAATCGAACATCGCCTCGACCGGCTGCACCGGCGTGTTGAGGTACAGGTTCACTTCCTCGTCCACGCGCGTGCCGCACTCGGCGACCCAAGCGGTTTCCTCTTCCTCGCTCCAGACGCCGGCGTTGATCAGGTACTTGCGCAGGCGCAGCATCGGTTCGCGCTGCCAGGCATCCTTCACTTCGGCGTCGTCGCGGTAGCGGCGCGCGTCATCGGCGGTGGTGTGGTCAGACAGGCGGTAGGTCATCAGTTCCAGCACAGTGCCACCGTCGCCGGCCAGCGCACGTTCGCGCGCCTGCTCCATTGCCGCCAGCACCGCGATCAGGTCGTTGCCGTCCACCTGCAGGCAATGCAGGCCGCCGGCCAGGCCCTTCTGTGCCAGCGTTTCGGCACCGGTCTGGGCCGAACGCGGGACCGAGATGGCCCAGCCGTTGTTGACGATGCACAGGATCAGCGGCAGCTTGTAAGCGCCCGCCGAATTCAGTGCCGCGTAGAAGTCGGTCTTGGAGCTGCCGCCGTCGCCACACACGGCCACCGCGATCTGCGGTTCCTTGTTGAGCTTGAACTTCAGCGCGGCGCCTGCGGCATGCAGGCACTGGGTGGAAATCGGCACGCAGAACGGGAAGTCCTTGGCCGCGTTGCCGCCGTAGTCGTTGCCGCGCTCGTCGCCGCCCCAGTACATCAGCACATCGTGCGGGCGCACGCCACGCATGAACATCGCGCCATACTCGCGGTACGAAGGCGCGAACACGTCGTCCTTCTGCATGGCGGCACCGATGCCCACGTGCGCGGCTTCATGGCCCAGGCAGGCGGCATAGGTGCCGAGCTTGCCGGTGCGCTGCAGCGCGATGGATTTGCTGTCGAACGTACGTACGAACAGCATCTGCTTGAACAGCGGCACCAGGACCTTGGGGTCGCGCAGCGACGCGGGCAGGTCATCGCGGACGAGCGTGCCGTCCGTGTCCAGGTACTGCAGGTATTCGATCTTGAATTCAGCGGCAACCGTCATTGCGTACTGCACCTTCGACAGAGAAGTTACAAATGATATGAATCGCCATGTTAAGGAACGCGTACGGAATAGCCTTCCTGCGGCGCAACACGGCGATGCCCTGTTTTACCCCTGCCGGCGGGTGGGGGGCCAATAACAACAACGTATTCAGTCGTTGCTGCAAAGCATCAGAATACGCCTCTGGCTGACTGCCCGTGCAACGGCCCGAACGGTTCCACGCGCAGCCCCCATATCGGCGGATGCTCCACGGGCCCCCGGACGCCCCGGTATGGACGCGGCGGCTGCCAGCATGGCGGCAACGCGCTACCCTTGCCGCCCCCGATCTGGTCCCGCCCATGTCCGTCGACAACAACCAACGCGATCTCGAAGCTGGCATCCACACCGATCTGCAGGGGCGGCTGACCTATGGCGGCTACCTGCGGCTGGACCAGCTGCTCAGCGCGCAGCAGCCGTTGTCCAACCCGCCGCACCACGACGAGATGCTCTTCATCATCCAGCACCAGACCTCGGAGCTGTGGCTGAAGCTGCTCGGCCACGAACTGCGTGCCGCGATCGGCTTCCTGCAGCGTGATGAAGTCTGGCAGTGCCGCAAGGTGCTGGCGCGCAGCAAGCAGGTGCTGCGCCAGCTGACCGAGCAGTGGTCGGTACTGGAAACGCTGACCCCGTCCGAGTACATGGGCTTCCGCGACGTGCTGGGCCCGTCGTCGGGCTTCCAGTCGCTGCAGTACCGCTACATCGAGTTCCTGCTGGGCAACAAGAACACGCAGATGCTGCAGGTGTTCGAGCACGACCCGGCTGGCCAGGCGCAGCTGCGCTCCGCACTGGAAGCGCCGAGCCTGTACGAGGAATTCCTCAAGTACCTGACCCGTTTCGGCCACGCCGTGCCGGCGGTGTACGAGGCCCACGACTGGACCCAGCCGCATGTGGCCGATGACGCACTGCAGCCGGTCTTCGAACGCATCTACCAGGACACCGATCGCTACTGGCGCGAGTATTCGCTGTGCGAGGACCTGGTGGACCTGGAGACCGCCTTCCAGCTCTGGCGCTTCCGCCACATGCGTACGGTGATGCGGGTGATCGGCTTCAAGCGCGGCACGGGCGGCTCGTCCGGTGTCGGTTTCCTGGCCAAGGCGCTGGAACTGACCTTTTTCCCCGAACTGTTCCAGGTGCGCACCAGCCTGCAGGCCGCACCCCCGGCCGATCTGGCCTGACTCCCATTCAGCTTGGTTCCCGGCCGGCGGCTGGATCGTTTCAGATGCAAGTTCAGCGAGCAGGCTGGCACCTGCCTCAAACGGCGTGTATTTGACGTGAACGCCAGAAGTCGGTGATCCTCGCGCGTTGCTCCACTGCACATCGGACGTGCTCGTCATCCACCGAACCAGGAAATCCGCATGAGCTTGAACGCCACTGCGAACACCCCAGAGCCGGCCGTGCCGGACTTCAAGACCATGATGGGCCACCCGCGCCCGTTGTGGATGCTGTTCATGACCGAGTTCTGGGAACGCTTTGCGTTCTACGGCATCCGCTGGGCCTTGGTGCTGTACATCGTCGCCCAGTTCCGTGATGGCAGTGCCGCCGGTGAAGCCGACGCCAGCCGCATCTACGGTGCCTACCTGGCGCTGGTGTACGCCGCGGCGATCTTCGGTGGCTACGTGGCCGACCGGGTACTGGGGTACCAGCGCTCGATCCTGACCGGTGCGGTGATCATGGCCGCCGGCCTGTTCATGATCTCGTTGCCGGAAGAGCATCTGTTCAAGCTCGGCCTGGCCACGATCATCGTCGGCAACGGCATGTTCAAGCCGAACATCTCGACCATGGTCGGCAAGCTGTACGGCCTGAAGGATGAGCGTCGCGATTCGGGCTTCACCATCTTCTACATGGGCATCAACATCGGCGCGATGATCGCCCCGGTGCTGACCGAGTACCTGGCCCGCAAGGTCTTCGGCACCTCGGAAATGCCGTCCTACAAGGTCGTGTTCATCGCCTCGGGCGTGGGCATGCTGATCTCGCTGGTGTGGTTCTACATCGGGCGCGCCGGCCTGAAGGGCATCGGTGCTCCGCCGGCTGGCGCTGAAGGCTTCGGCCGTGTCGTCATGGTGCTGGTGGGCTCGCTGTTCGCCATTCCGGTGGCCTACTTCCTGCTGGCCACCGGCGCCACCGCGCTGGCCTGGATCCTGGGCGTGATGTTCGCCGCACTGGCCGTGCTGCTGCTGGTCGAGGGCATCCGCGAGGGCAAGGTGCAGCGCGACCGCGTGATCGCCATGCTGATCATCTTCGCCTTCAACGTGATGTTCTGGATGTTCTTCGAACAGGCCGGCAGCTCGTTCACCTTCCTGGCCGAGAACATCGTCAACCGCCAGATGGGCGACTGGACCTTCCCGACCGCCTGGTTCCAGTCGGTCAACTCGGTGGCCATCATCACCCTGGCGCCGATCATCGCCTGGATCTGGGTGGCCCTGGGCCGCGCCAATCCGTCGATTCCGCGCAAGTTCGGCCTGGGCCTGCTGTTCAACGGCGCCGCCTTCGCCCTGCTGATGTACGCCCTGTCGCAGATGGTGGTGGACGGCAAGATCCCGTTCTGGACCCTGTTCATGGTCTACGTCATCCAGTCCGTCGGTGAGCTGTGCCTGTCGCCGATCGGCCTGTCGATGGTGACCAAGCTGGCTCCGGTGCGCCTGGTCGGCTTCGGCATGGGTGGCTGGTTCCTGTCCACCGGCATCGGCAACAACCTGTCGGGCATCTTCGCCGGCGTTGTCAGTGGTGAAGGCGGCATGACGGTCGAGTCGGCACTGAAGGGGTATACCTTCGGGTTCTGGGCTCTGATCGGCTCTGGCGTGGTGCTGTTCCTGGTCGCCCCGCTGATCAACAAGCTGATGCACGGCGTCAAGTAATGATGAGAGGGTAGAAGGCATGCGTAGCAAGCTCGGTACTGCGGTAGTGGTGGTCTGTGCGGCGCTGATCGGCGCCTGTTCCCAACCGCAACCGCCTGCAGCCGCCGAGCCTACGCAGCCCCTGGATACCCGACCCACCGAGCCACCGGTCGCTGACCCCAGCGAACCGGTGGCCTCGGGCAACACCCCGGTGGCGGCGGACATCGCCGCCATCGCCGGGCTCGGTGCACAGTTCGACCCGGCCCGCGACCCGGCCAATGACCTGGCCACCGCCAAGGTGGAAGCCCAGCGCGGCAAGAAGCGCATCCTGCTCGAGGTCGGCAACGCCGCCTGCGAGCGCTGCCATGCGCTGGACGAACTGGTGGAAGGCAACGGCGACCTGCGCCGCTTCCGCGATGCCCACTACGTGTGGGTGAAGATCAACGCCAGCGACGAACAGCCCAACACCGCCTTTTTTGCCCAGTTCCCGATGATGGAACGCGACTACCCGTACCTGCTGGTGCTCGATGCCGATGGTGGACTGCTGGTATCGCAGGCGACTGGTGAGCTGCGCAGGGGCGAAGCTTTCCAGCCTGCCCGAGTGAGCGCCTTCCTCAAGCAGTGGGCACCTGACCGGTAGTGCCGGCCGCTGGCCGGCAACCTGGCTGGGTGCCGCCTGCTGGTCAGCAGGCTCTGGTGGGTGCCAACCGTTGGTCGGCACAGACGTGCAACCACGCATGGCGTGGATCTATTGCGCGCGCCGTCACACTCTCCGAATCGGTGTCTCAATTTCACTGCGTGCACGCCGTTACCGGCAAGGACTTCAGTCGACGCCCCGTCGATTCAACCTACCGGAACGCCCATGCACAGCGACCACGCCGAACGATTGCCCGAACCTGCCAGCGCATTGGCCGAGAGCGGAGCAGATGAGGGCGTGAGCCTGCCGGCGCAGGAAGTGCTGCTCGATGACGATGGTACCGGCGAGAACACCGTTGAACTGACACCATCGCGCCACCGCCTGCCGCAGATCGCGCTGCCCGACAACGTGGTGCTGAAGGGGGCGGTGCAAAGGCTGGTCGAGCAGAAAGCGCGGCTGGATGCGCTGGCTGCCGAAGGCCAGCTGGCCGGGTTGCTGCCGCCGGAATGGCAGGGCCATGGCGCGCGGGCCATCGAACTGTCCACCTTCATCCAGGGCGTACTGCCGTTCCTGCAGCCGGGCGAACGTGGCGAAACCGCGCCGGCGCGCCTGCCGGTGCGCCACGTGCTGGGCGATGACAGCCGCTGGGGCCTGGACGATGTCTCCGAACCGAAATCGCTGGCCTGGTACCTGGCCAGTGATGAGCGCGCCACTGCCGGCAGCAAGGACGTGGCCGAGGCGTATCTGGTGGGTGCACTCGGCCTGGCGTGGATGCAGGAGGGACGCAGCCGTCCTGGATTCCTGCGCGCGATGGGCCAGGACAGCCTGGCGGCGCGGGTGACCATGCTTGGCTACCCGCCAGCGGGTGAGCTGGCGCTGTACAGCGTCACCGCCCATGGCCAGCCACAGATCTGGTGCGTGCATGGCCGACGCCGCATGCGCCCGTTGGTGGCGCCGTGGCTGAGCGTGCCGCTGATGACCGCCTACGGCGTGCCGGCGCCGGTGGCGTGGCCGTCCAGCTTTCCGCCGGTGGAGGCCGTGGCCGAGCTGCTGGCGACCGCACGGCAGGGGCGCGCGCTGCCGGAAGTAGACCTGGGCAAGGCGGTAGCGAAGATCGCCGAGGACGCCGCATCCGACGCCTGGCAGCCGGTCAGCCTGCTGCAGCTCAACACCTGGTCGCCGCGCTGGCACTTCTTCCTCGGCACCTTCGTCGGCCTGCCGTCGCTGCTCTTGGTGGCTGCGGCACTGGCGCTGCCAGGGGCGGTCGAAGCGGCCACGGTTGCTGCGTCACTCGGTTTTGCAGGTGGTGCCATCGCCGCGCTGGCCGTGCCGTGGATCCATGCACGCCGCAAGCATCTGAGCTGAGGCGCGGAAAAAAGGGACAGAGGGGATAAAGCCGCAATCAGCACAGTTGTGCCCAAAACGACTTGATCCCCTCCGTCCCCTTTTTCTTTCAGACCCCTTCGCCCATCCGCTCCAGGCCGTCGCCGGCCAGGCGCAGGATCAGCTTCTCCAGCACCTGCTCCTCCTCCTCGCTCAGCACCGACATCAGCTTGCGGGTGATCTCGATCACCATTGGCGCGATGGTCTCGTACACCTCGAAGCCGGCTGCCGACAGCGCCAGCACCGAGCGACGGCGGTCGTCGCCATGGGTCTCGCGCTTGATGAAGCCACGCTCCAGCAGGCGGGCCACGGCGCGGCTGACCGCCACCTTGTCCATCGCCGTGCGGTCGGAGACCTCGCTGGCCGAGGAACCCGGGTACAGCGCCAGGATGGTGATCACCCGCCATTCGGGGATCGCCAGACCGTAACGATCGCCGTATAGCTTGGCGATGTTGCCGCTGACCCGGTTGGACAGCACGCTCAGCCGGTACGGCAGGAACTGTTCCAGGTCGAGCAGGACGTGCGAGGAACGCAGGCGGGTCGAAACGGGATCGGCGGGGCTCATGTTGCGGTGCACCTTGCTGGTGGTTTCAAGTGTAACTATAAGGGGTAGGTCCAGACCCTGCATTCTCGCCGGGTCCCTACCTGCCCGCACCTGGTTTGTACCGATGCGGTACCGATTCGGAGCCACGCCATGAATACCGCAGTCCCGACCGCCTCGCATCCCAACCCCGGCATGCAGGTCACCACCTTCGAGAACCCGATGGGCATCGACGGCTTCGAGTTCGTCGAATTCGCCGCCCCGGCCGGCCGTGGCCAGGAGCTGCACGAGTACTTCCGGAAGATGGGCTTCAGCGCGGTGCTCAAGCACAAGCAGCGTCCGATTACCGTCTATCGCCAGGGCGACGTCAACTTCCTGGTCAATGAAGACCCTGATTCGTTCGCCGCCGACTTCGCCGAAAAGCACGGTCCGTGTGCCTGCGGCTTCGCCATCCGCTTCAAGAAGCCGGGCCAGGAGGTCTACCAGACCGCGCTGGGCAACGGCGCCGAAGCCATCGCCTTCAAGCCGGACAGCAAGGCGGTCAATGCCCCGGTCATCAAGGGCATCGGCGACTGCATGCTGTACCTGGTCGACCGCTATGGCAGCGCCGGCAGCATCTTCGACGGCGACTATGAGTTGATCGCCGGCGCCGACCTGCACCCGGTGGGCTTCGGCCTGACCTTCATCGACCACCTGACCCACAACCTGTACTTCGGCAACATGCAGCAGTGGTCGGACTACTACGAGCGTCTGTTCAATTTCCGCGAGATCCGCTACTTCGACATCAAGGGCTTGAAGACCGGCCTGGTGTCCAAGGCGATGACCGCGCCGGACGGCATCGTGCGCATCCCGCTGAACGAATCGTCCGACCCGAAGAGCCAGATCAACGAGTACCTGGACGCGTACAAGGGAGAGGGCATCCAGCACATCGCCTGCTTCACCGAGAACATCTACGAGACCGTCGAAGCGATGCGCGCGCAGGGCGTGGACTTCCTCGATACGCCGGAGACCTACTTCGACGTGATCGACCAGCGCGTGCCGAACCACGGTGAAGACGTGGCGCGCCTGGCGAAGAACAAGATCCTGATCGATGCCGATCCGGAAACCCACCAGCGCAAGCTGCTGCAGATCTTCACCCAGAACTGCATCGGCCCGATCTTCTTCGAGATCATCCAGCGCAAGGGCAACGAAGGCTTTGGCGAAGGCAACTTCACCGCGCTGTTCGAAAGCATCGAGCGCGACCAGATCCGCCGCGGCGTGCTGTAACGTTCATCGGTAGCGCCGGGCCACGCCCGGCGGCTGCTCATCTGTAGAGCCGAGCCATGCTCGGCTGCTATCCGTTCCGGCATCGCCGTTCCAGGAGCCACCATGTCCCCCGCCATCACCGCCCGCGGCTACCAGTCCGGCTTCGGCAACGAATTCGCCACCGAGGCCGTCGCCGGTGCGCTGCCGGTCGGGCAGAACTCGCCACAGAAGGTGGCCCACGGCCTGTACGCCGAACAGTTGACCGGCACCGCCTTCACCGCGCCGCGCGGCAGCAACCGCCGCAGCTGGCTGTACCGGATCCGCCCGGCGGTCACCCATGGTGAGTTCACCCCGTTCGCGCAGTCCCAGCTGCAGTGCGATTTCGCTGCGCAGCCGGCGTCGCCGAACCAGCTGCGCTGGAGCCCGCTGCCGCTGCCGGAACTGCCGACCGACTTTGTGGAAGGCCTGTACACGATGGGTGGCAACGGCTCGCCCGACGCGCATGCCGGTGTGGGCATCCACCTCTACGCCGCCAACCGCGACATGGTTGGCCGCTACTTCTACGATGCCGATGGCGAACTGCTGATCGTGCCGCAGCTGGGAGCGCTGCGCCTGCTGACCGAACTGGGCGTGATCGAGATCGAACCGCAGCAGATCGCGGTGATTCCGCGTGGCGTGCGGTTCCGCGTCGAACTGCCCGATGGCCCGAGCCGCGGCTACATCTGCGAGAACTACGGTGCGCTGCTGAAGCTGCCTGACCTCGGCCCGATCGGCTCCAACGGCCTGGCCAACCCGCGCGACTTCGAGACCCCGCACGCGGCGTTCGAGGATATCGATGGTGATTTCGAACTGATCGCCAAGTTCGAAGGCCGCCTGTGGCGCGCGCCGATCGACCATTCGCCGCTGGACGTGGTGGCCTGGCACGGCAATTACGCGCCGTACCGCTACGACCTGCGCCGCTTCAACACCATCGGCTCGATCAGCCATGACCATCCGGACCCGTCGATCTTCCTGGTGCTGCATTCGCCCAGCGACACACCGGGGACCAGCAACATGGACTTCGCGATCTTCCCGCCGCGCTGGCTGGTGGCGCAGAACACGTTCCGCCCGCCGTGGTTCCACCGCAACATCGCCAGCGAGTTCATGGGCCTGGTGCATGGCGCCTACGACGCCAAGGCCGAAGGCTTCGTGCCCGGCGGCGCGTCGCTGCACAACTGCATGAGCGGCCATGGCCCGGATGCGCCGACCTTCGACAAGGCCTCCAACGCAGACCTGTCCAAGCCGGACGTGATCAAGGACACCATGGCCTTCATGTTCGAGACCCGCGCGGTGATCCGCCCGACCGCGCAGGCCTTGGCTGCCGGCCATCGGCAGGGTGATTACCAGCAGTGCTGGAACGGCCTGCGCAACAACTTCCGGTCGTCCCGCTAGCTTGGTGGGTGCCGACCTTGGTCGGCACGGATCCTGATCGCATCCACGCCATGCGTGGATGATTGCCGTCGGAACCTGCGGTTACGCCATCTCGGCGAACGCGTCGCAATGCTCCAGCGGCAGCGCTTCCAGCAGGCGCTGGCGTACGCGCTGGCAGTAGCCGTCCGAGTTCAGCGCGGGCAGCACCTGCAGCGCTGACTGCAGCCGCTGCAGCACTTCGACTTCCGCACGCGCCTGCTGCAGGTCGCGGAACACCGCAGCGGCCTGCGGGTGGCGCTGCATCTCCAGGATGCCCAGCACGTAGATGCGCGCGGCCACCAGCGAGCGGCGGCGTTCGACCGGTGTCGCAGGCACCGCAGCCTGCGCTGGCAAGATGGCAGCGGCTTCGGGGGAGGGGGCGGGCGTCGCTGCGGCCGGCCCTGTGCTCAGATAGCCCGCCTGCACCAGCTGGATGACCATCGCCGGAGCCTCCGGGCCAAGCAGGCCGGTCAAGTCGGTGATGCTGCGCTGGCCGTCGCACAGGATCAGCAGCCGCCTCTGGCGCATGTCCAGCGGCGCGCGGTGGGCCTGCAGCGCGGTTCGGGCGAGATCGGTCTTACGCGGTTGCATGGAGGGGACGGCCAAGTCGGTGCACGCCGAGCCTGAACGAAGGCCATGAAACGGCGATGACAATGCAGCACCTGCACATGTGCTGCGCTAGCGTGCAGCCACCTTCGTGCCAGGGAACCGCACCGATGAAGCATCTCCCGATTGCTGGTCTGTTGCTGCTTTCGCTCACCGCCTGCGGCGGCCAGGACAAACAGGGGGCGGCCGGCAGTGGCAGCGACACCCCAGCCGAAACCGCGTCGGCGACCGGGCCCGCACAGTCCGCCGATCCCGATCTGGCCGCGCGCCCGGCCAATGATCTCCGCAGCGACAGCCCAGCACACCTGGACGGCTACGCCGGCGCGAAGCTCGGTGCAGCCATCGCCGAGGTCCGCAGCGGCTTCGGCACGCCGCTGCGGGGCGTGGGCAGCGATGCTGCCGGCAAACCGCTGCCGGTCGACGACAACAACGATGGCTGCTATTTCCTGCGTCCGCAGAATGCCGAAGATCCGCGCCTGATGATCGAAGGCCGCAAGCTGGTGCGCTATGACGTGCACAATGCTGCGGTCATCGCACCGGGCGGCGGCAAGGTCGGCATGACCCTGGGCGAGTTGCAGGTGCTGTATCCCGAGCGCGGTGACGTCGTCCCCGACAAGTACGACGAGAAGGCCCAGCACCTGCGCGTGCGGCCGGCGCAGGAGGGCGGTGCGGTGGTCGACTTCGCACTCGGTGCGGACGGCCGGGTCGGCGCGTGGCGGGTGGGCCAGACCCCGCAGGTCGATTATGTGGAAGGCTGTGGCTGATCCTTGATCCACGGCCCAGCCTTGCGCGCGGGCCAAGCGTAGAATCGCGCCACGACCGCTGGGGGAGTGCTCGATGATCGCCATTGCAATTGCCTGGTTCCTGCTCGGCCTGCTGCTGCTGGCGCTGGGCGGGGACTCCATCGTCAAGGCCGTGTCCGGCCTGGCGCAACGCTTCGGCGCCAGTCCGTTCACGGCTGGCCTGTTGCTGCTCGGGGTGACCACTTCGCTGCCGGAACTGGCGGTCAACGCACGCGCGCTGGCGGTCGGCCAGCCGGAGCTGGCGCTGGGCAACGCGGTGGGCAGCAGCATCGTCAACCTGGGCCTGACCCTGGCCGTCGCTGCGATGGCTGCGCCGCTGCTGCTGCGCGCGCGATTGCAGACGGTACTGTGGTGGTCGCTGCTGGCGGCGGGCGTGGTGCTGATCCTGTTCGGTCTTGATGGTGGCCTGGCGCGCTGGGAAGGCGGCGTGCTGGTGGCCGGTTTCATCATCGTGCAGGTGGTGCTGCTGCGTCGTGGCCGCAGCGAGAGCGCCGAGGTGCAGGCGGTGATCGCCGAGTCCGCGTTGAGCCGTACCAGCCTGCCGTTGAACGTGCTGCGCGTGGTGATCGCGGCGCTGGCGCTGTACTGGGGCGCCCGCCTGGTGGTCGGTGCGGCGGCGGACTTCGGTGTTGCACTGGGGTGGACGCCGCTGCTGGTCGGTCTGCTGCCGGTCGCGATCGGTACCGCGCTGCCGGAGGTGGCAACCGCGATCGCTGCGGCACGCCGTGGCCATGGCGACATGGTGATGGGCCACGTGCTGGGCTCCAGCGTGGTCAACCTGCTGCTGGTGATCGGTGCGATGGCGGTCCTGCAGCCGCTGGCGCTGCCGGCCTCGTTCGTGCGCCTGGAGCTGCCGGCGCTGCTGGCCTTCGCGCTGGTGCTGTACCCGATGCTGCGTGGCGACCTGAAGATCAGCCGTGGCGAAGGCGTGATCCTGCTGGTCGCGTTTGTTGGCTGGTTCGTGCTGGAGCTGCTGCTGGTGGGTGCACCCGGGTTGTAGAGCCACACCATGCGTGGATGCGGTTGGTTCCGTGCCGACCAAGGTCGGCACCTACCGGTCACCCCGCCAATGATGCGGTAGCTGCCAACCTTGGTTGGCACTCGCAGCAACAAAGCGCCGACCAAGGTCGGCATCTACCGGGGTTACCGGTTCTGCGCGTGCTCTTCTTCCCGCACCGGCTCCGGCGGCGGCAGCTGCTCTTCGGCAGCCGGTTCGTTGCCGGGCAGGCTGGGGCGGGTTTCCATCAGCAGCGACAGCGCGGCCTTGGCCATCATGTGCGCGCTGATCGGTGCGGTGATGAACAGGAACACGGTGATCAGCAGCTCGCGCGGCTGCGGGTCCTGGCCGAGGAAGATGTGGTAGCACACCGAGCACACCAGCACGCAGCCCACGCCCAGCGTGCTGGCCTTGGTCGGCGCGTGCAGGCGCTTGAAGAACGTGGACAGCTTCACCAGGCCCAGCGCACCGACCAGGATGAAGAAGCAGCCGAACAGCAGCAGGATCGACAGGCCGATCTGGATCGCGGTGATCATTCGACGATGTCCCGGCGCAGCACGAACTTGCTCAGCACCACGGTGCTGCCGAAGCCGAGCATGGCGATGACCAGGGCAGCCTCGAAGTAGATCGCGGAGTTCAGGTACATGCCGAACAGCATCAGCTCGGCGATGGCGGTCACCGACAGCGTATCCAGCGCAAGGATGCGGTCGGGCACGGTCGGTCCGCGCAGCAGGCGCCAGGTGGCCAGCAGCATGGCCAGGCCGACCACGTGCATGCACACCACCAGCGTGGTCTGGATGATCTGGAATCCAGTCATGGGAAAATCTCCATCAACGGGGCTTCGTAACGTCGTTTGATCGTATCGATCAGCGCCTGCGGATCCTCCAGGTGCAGCACATGCACCAGCAGGAACCTGCGGTCTTCGCTGAGCGCGGCCGAGACCGTGCCCGGGGTCAGCGTGATCATGCTGGTCAGCGCGGCGATGCCGTGGATGTTGGCGATGTCCAACGGCAGCCAGATGAAGCCCGGATGGATGTTCTTCTCCGGGCCCAGCACCTGCAGGGCGACGCGGATGTTGGACATCAGGATGTCCCACAGGGTCACGCACAGCAGCTTGGGCAGCGGGCGCAGGGTACCGATGCGGGCGAACTCGCGGTCCAGGCGCGCGGCGAACAGTGGCACCACCACGCCCAGCACCAGGCCGAGCACGGTCTGGCCGACGGTGAAGCTGTCGGACATCAGCAACCAGAACGCCACCACCATGATGCTGAGCATCGGTGAGGGAATGATGCGGCGGAACAGTGAGCGCTGGGCGGTCATGGCTGGCGGATCTCCGGTGCGGTCGCGCGCAGCTGCTGCACGTACTCGCCGGGCTGCAGCAGCTGTGCGGCGGTGGCGTCGGTGTAGCGCATCAGCGGCGCGGCGGCCAGGGTCATGCCGATGCCATAGGCCAGCAGGATGCAGGCGGCGTACAGCTCGACCCGGCGCAGCCGTGCCTTGCGCGGCGGCGGCGCTTCCGGATCGACCGGCGGCACGCGCCAGAACAGGCGGATGCCACCGCGGGTCAGGCCCATGATCACCAGCAGGCTGCTGACAAGAACGGCGGTCCAGACCGGGCCGGTGTACTGCGCCGGCATGCCGGCCAGCAGCGCGGCCTTGGCCAGGAAGCCGGACAGCGGCGGCAGGCCAGCCACCGACACCGCGGCGATCAGGAACAGCACCGCCGGCGTCTCCTTGCCCGGCATCGGCGCCACCACTTCCTTGCGGTCGCTGGCGCCACCACGGCGGCGGCGGATCAGGTCGGCGATCAGGAACAGCGCGGCGGCGACGAAGCTGCTGTGCGGCAGGTAGTACAGGCCGGCCGAAAGTACTTGCGGCGTGCCCACCGAGAAGGCGATGAACAGCGTGGCGGCCGAGACGATCACCAGGTAGGAGATCAGCACGCGCAGGCGGGTCGCGGCCAGCGCACCGAGGCCACCGAGCACCAGTGTCGCCACGCCGGCCCACAGCAGCCAGTCGCGGCCATAGCCGGCCATCGCACCGGCATCGTCGCCGAACCACAGCATCTGGATGCGCAGCACCGCATACAGGCCGACCTTGGTCATGATCGCGAACAGTGCGGCCACTGCGGCCGGCGCGCGCGAATAGGCTTCAGGCAGCCACAGGTACAGCGGCATCAGTGCGGCCTTGGCGCAGAACACCAGCAGCAACAGGCCCATCGTCGCCTTCACCAGGGTCAGCTGTGCCGGCGGCACCTCGGCGATGCGCTGCGACAGCTCGGCCATGTTCAATGAGCCCAGCGAGGCGTACAGCAGGCCCAGCGCGATCAGGAACAACGTCGAGGCGGTGACGTTGAACACCACGTAGTGCAGGCCGATGCGCATGCGCAGGCCGCGGCCGCCACTGAGCAGCAGGCCGTAGGAGGCGATCAGCATCACCTCGAAGAACACGAACAGGTTGAAGATGTCGCCGGTCAGGAACGCACCGTTGAGGCCGACCAGCTGGAACTGGAACAGCGCATGGAAGTGCGGTGCGCGGCGGTCCCAGCCCGAGCAGGCATGCAGCAGGCAGGGAATGGCCAGCAGCAGGGTGGTCAGCAGCATCCACGCCGACAGCCGGTCGGCGACCAGCGCGATGCCCAGCCGCGACGGCCAGTCGCCGAGCAGGTAGACGCTGATATCGCCGCTGGCGGTGGTGGCGAACAACAGGCCCACCACCAGCGCCAGCGCCGACAGCGACGTCCAGGCCACCGCGCGCTGCACCTTCGGGCCATAACGGCGGTGCTCGACGAACAGCGACAGCGCGGCACCGAGCAGGGGAACCAGGATCGGCAGGATCACCAGGTGGTTCATGCGCGGTCCTCGCCCTGGCGCGGCGGCACACCCTCATCCTGCAGGTCGTCATCCGGCTCGTGAGCGTCCACGTGGTCGCTGTGGTTGTCGCTGCGGCTGCGCATGGCCAGCACGATGCTCACTGCGGTCATCGCGAAGGCAATGACGATGGCGGTCAGCACCAGCGCCTGTGGCAGTGGATCGGTGTAGTTGCCGAGGTTGCTGTCCACGCCTTCCTGCAGCACCGGCGCCTTGCCCAGCACCACACGGCCACCGGCGAAGATCAGCAGGTTGGTGGCGTAGGACAGGAAGGTCATGCCCAGGATCACATCGAAGCTGCGCGCGCGCAGCAGCAGGTAGATGCCGATGGCGGTCAGCACGCCGATCGCGGAGGCCAGGGCCAGTTCCATCAGTGCATCTCCCCGGTACGTGCCGAGCGGCGTTGCAGGTCGATCTCGCCCTTTCGCGCGGTGCGGGTACGAGAGGGTTTCACGGTGGCCATCATCGACAGCATCAGCATCGCGCCACCGAACACCACCAGGTACACGCCGATATCGAAGCCGATCGCGCTGGCCAGCGGTACCTCGCCGATCAGCGGCAGGTGCAGGTCGAGGTGGCCGCTGGTCAGGAACGGCACGCCGAACAGCATCGACGCACTGCCGCTGAGAATGGCGATCAGCAGGCCCATGCCGATGCAACGGATGTAGTCGAAGCCGAAGCGCGATTCCACCGATGCGGTGCCCTGGATCACGTACTGGATCAGCAGTGGCACGGCCAGCACCAGGCCGGCGATGAAACCGCCGCCGGGTGCGTTGTGGCCGCGCAGGAACAGGAAGATCGACACGGTCAGGGTCAGAGGGAACATGATCTGGGCCAGGTCGGCCGGCACCGGCAGCTTGATCGGCGGGCCGGGCATGATCTGCTCCGGTGCCATCCGCGTGCGTCGCAGCAGTGCGTGTACCACCAGCGCGGCAATGCCGAACACGGTGATCTCGCCGAAGGTATCGAAGCCGCGGAAGTCGACCAGGATCACGTTGACCACGTTCTGGCCGTAGGCCTCGGGCAGGGCGCGGGCGAGCAGCTCGCCAGCCATGGTGTTCGGCGGCAGCGTCATCGCGGTGTAGGCGAGCGCACCCAGGCCGGCACCGGCGATGATCGCGATCACCGCATCGCGGCGCTTGCGCCAGCGCGGGCGCTCCGGCCCGGACTGCGCGGGCAGGTAGTTCATGCCCAGCAGCATCAGCACCAGGGTCACCATCTCCACCAGCAGCTGGGTCAGCGCCAGGTCCGGTGCGGACAGGAACACGAAGGTCAGCGCCACCATCAGGCCGACGCCGCCGACCAGCAGCACCGCCAGCAGGCGTTGCTTGTAGACGCGCAGGGTGGCGACCGCGCAGGCCATCATCACCAGCCACAGCGCCCAGCCCAGCAGCGGGATCGGCTGCGGCGCGGTCCAGTTCGGCGAGGCCGGATTGGCCACGAACGGCGCGGCGGCGACCACGATCGCCACCAGCACCAGGCCCAGCAGCATGCGCTGCAGGCTGCCGTTGGCGATGCCGTTGGTCAGTCGCTGTGCTGCGGCCGAAAGCAGGTCCAGCTGGCGGTGGAACACGTTGCGGCCGGGGCTGGTATTGGTCACCCCGTGCAGGTTGATCAGCCTGCGCAGGCCGAAGTACAGCGCCACGCCACCGACCACGCCGATCGCGCTCATCGCCAGCGGCAGGTTGAAGCCATGCCACACCGCCAGGCTGTATTCGGGCATGGCATTGCCGAGGATCGAGGCCGCAGCGGCGTGCAGCACCGGCGCCACGGTCAATGCCGGGGCCACGCCCACCGCCACGCAGATCACTACCAGGATCTCCACCGGCACCTTCATCCAGCGCGGCGGCTCGTGCGGTACGCGGTCCAGATCGTGCGGGCCGGGGCCGAAGAAGGTGTCATGCACGAAGCGCAGGCTGTAGGCCACGCCGAACACGCCGGCCAGCAGCGCGGCGATCGACACCGCGGTGCGCATGGCCTGGGTGCCGCCTGCGCTGATCGCCTCGGCGAACAGCATTTCCTTGGACAGGAAGCCGTTGAGCAGTGGAATGCCGGCCATTGCCAGCGAGGCGATGATCGCCAGCGCGCTGGTGAACGGCATCAGCCTGCGCAGCCCGCCCAGCTTGCGCATGTCACGGGTGCCGGTTTCGTGGTCGATGATGCCGGCGGCCATGAACAGCGAGGCCTTGAAGGTGGCGTGGTTGAGGATATGGAACACGCCGGCCACCACCGCCATCGGCGTGGACAGGCCGAACAGCAGGGTGATCAGACCCAGATGGGAAATGGTGGAGTAGGCCAGCAGGCCCTTCAGGTCATGCTGGAAGATCGCGTTCCAGGCACCGACCAGCAGGGTCAGCGCGCCGATGCCACTGACCGTATAGAAGAACAGATCGCTGCCGGCCAATGCCGGATGCAGGCGCGCCAGCAGGAACACGCCGGCCTTCACCATGGTGGCCGAGTGCAGGTAGGCCGAGACCGGGGTCGGCGCGGCCATTGCGTGCGGCAGCCAGAAGTGGAACGGGAACTGCGCGCTCTTGGTGAAGATGCCGGCCAGCACCAGGAACAGCGCGTACGGGTACAGCGCGCTGGCGCGGATCTGCTCGCCGGCGGCCAGCACCACGTCCAGGTCGAAACTACCGACGATGCGGCCGATCAGCAGCACGCCGGCCAGCAGCGCCAGGCCGCCGCCGCCAGTGGTCACCAGCGCCATGCGCGCGCCCTCGCGCGCGTCCTGGCGGTGCGACCAGAAACCGATCAGCAGGAACGAGCTGATGCTGGTCATTTCCCAGAAAACCATCAGCAGCAACAGGTTGCCCGACACCACCATGCCCAGCATGGCGCCCATGAACAGCAGCAGGTAGATGTAGAAGCGGTGTGCGTTGTCCTGGCTGCTCAGGTAATAGCGCGCATACAGCACCACCAGCGCGCCGATGCCCAGCACCAACCCGGCGAACATCCAGGCCAGCCCATCCAGGCGCAGGGTGAAGTCCAGGCCGATCTGCGGCAGCCAGGGGACCATCGTCCGCACCACCTGGCCGTCGAGCACCGATGGGGTCAGCCAGGCGAGGATGGCCAGCCCGCCCAACGGCGCCAGCGCCGCCAGCCAGGCAGCAGTCGAGCGCGAACTACGGGGGAAGGCCGCAACAGCCACTGCCATCAGGAACGGCAGGGCCAGCAGCAGGGGCAGGCTGGGGAGCATGCAGGGAATCCATGATTCACGAGCAGGTCAGGGAGGATAACAGGCTGCGAAATGTCGCCGAAACCCATCGAACAGCGATCAATTGCATGTAACGTTCGCTGATTCATTTTTTCTGCGGCGCAACATCACGTTCCTGCAGTCGCTCCCTGGCTGCCCTCGGGGATCACCCTACGCCCACGCAGGGAGACCGCAGGCCCTGTCGCACAGGGGCTGCCGTCGACGGGCGGGAGGTGGGGGGCGGGTCACCGGCGCAGGCTGGCAGGGCCGCCGTGGACTACGGGTGACGGAATCTGCCCGTTCAGGAAACAACGGCCCTTGTCGGTCGTGGTCGGGTCAGTAGCGCCAGTCGAGCTTCCGATAGGCCTTGGCCATCACCCAGGCCGGGCCGATCAGCAGGTAGGTCAGGTCGGTCAGGAAGCTGGGCTTGCGGCCCTCGAACTTGTGGCCGATGAACTGTGCGATCCAGGCCACCACGAACACGCCCACCGCCAGCAAGAAAAGATTGTGCAGGCCGATTTCCGCCTCCAGCAGCCGGCACAGGCAGCCGAACACGAAGAACTGGATGAGCATGCCGATGCCCAGCGGGCGCGACAGCTTGTTGTAGAAGCACCAGGCGCTGAACATCGCGAAGGCCGACCAGATCCCGTACTGGAACCAGGTGATCAGCGGCGGCACGCACCACAGCAGGGCCACCACCGACCACAGGATCGCCGGCACCGCCACCACGTGGATGCGCTGGTTGATGACATTGCGGTGGTCGTCGGAATAGCTGGCGAAATAGCGGTCGATCGGCCGCGCAAGCTCGGTGGATGTCTGCATGCTGCGTCGCTTCCTCGGACAACGGTAGTGCCGGCCGCTGGCCGACAATCCAGAGCATAGCCGAGTTCGCGAGATTGCCGGCCAGCGGCCGGCACTACCCCATTCAGAACGCCCCCAGCCGGACCGGCCGGGGGCGCAGGGGGATCAGTCGACGCTGATCCCGGCCAGACGCTGCAGCGCCTCGGCGTACTTGGCGCGGGTGCGCTCGATGATCTCGGCCGGAATGGTCGGGCCCGGGGCGGTCTTGCCCCAGTCCAGCGTCTCCAGGTAATCACGTACGAACTGCTTGTCGTAGCTCGGCGGGCTGGTACCCACTTCGTACTCGTCGGCCGGCCAGTAACGCGAGGAATCCGGCGTCAGCATCTCGTCCATGATGTACAGGCGGCCATCGGCGTCGGTACCGAACTCGAACTTGGTATCGGCCAGGATGATGCCGCGCTCGCGGGCGTAATCAGCGGCGAACTTGTAGATGCGCAGGGTGGCATCGCGCACGCGCTCGGCCATTTCGGCGCCGACCTGCTTCACCATCGCATCGAAGTCGATGTTCTCGTCATGGTCGCCGACGGCGGCCTTGGTCGAGGGGGTGAAGATCGGCTCGGGCAGCTGTTCGGCCTGGCGCAGGCCGTCGGGCAGGTCGATGCCGCTGACCTTGCCGGTGCGCTGGTAATCCTTCCAGCCGCTGCCGATCAGGTAGCCGCGGGCGATCGCTTCCACCGGTACCGGCTTCAGCTTGCGGGTGACCACCGCACGCTTGGCGTACAGGGCCGCGTCCACGCTCTCGGGCAGCACGCTGGCCACATCGATGCCGGTCAAGTGGTTGGGCATCAGGTGCGCGGTCTTGGCGAACCAGAAGTTGGACACCTGGCAGAGCATCTCGCCCTTGCCCGGGATCGGGTCGGGCAGGACCACATCGAAGGCCGACAGGCGATCGGTGGCCACCATCAGCAGGTAGTCGCCTGGTGGGGTCCCGGCTGGCAGCCGCTCGCGCGGGATATCGAACACGTCACGCACCTTGCCGCGGTGGCGCAAGGGCAGGCCGGGGAGATCGGATTGCAACAGCGTGGTTGGCACGGGCACTCCTGGGGCTTCGTCGATACGGCTGCCCAACGGACCCGGCGGGCCCGCTGACCAGCGGGCGGCCTAGTGTAAAGCGGTCCGGGCCCGCTGTGACGTAAAATGAGCGTCCATTTCGCCGGTCGACCCTGGGGCGCCATGCGCTGGTACGGAAAACTGCTCGGATTCATCGCCGGCGCCCTGCTGTTCCGGCCCAATCCGCTGTTCGGTGCGGTCATCGGCCTGCTGATCGGCCATGCCTTCGATTCGGACTGGTTCCGCCTGAACAAGGAAAACCCGTACCGGGAGCTGGGGCTGACCTCCGAGGCCACCGATGCCGAAGTCGAGCGCGCCTACCGCAAGCTGATCTCCCAGTACCACCCCGACAAGCTCGGCGGCGCGGCCCCCGAGCTGCAGCAGCAGGCCGAGCAGAAGTCGCGGCGGATCAATGCCGCCTACGACCGCATCAAGACCCTGCGCAAGCGCTGACCCCATTGCCCCGCCTGCGGGCGGGAGACCCCTTTCCCCGTTCCGAAGGCCCCGGCCATGTCCAACTGCCTCATCGCTCCTTCCATCCTCTCGGCCAACTTCGCCCGCCTGGGCGAGGAAGTCGACAACGTCCTGGCCGCGGGTGCCGACTGGGTCCATTTCGATGTGATGGACAACCACTACGTGCCCAACCTGACCATCGGCCCGATGGTCTGCCAAGCCCTGCGCAAGCACGGCGTCACCGCGCCGATCGACGTGCACCTGATGGTCGAGCCGGTGGACCGCATCATCCCGGACTTCGCCGAGGCCGGTGCCACCTACATCAGCTTCCACCCGGAAGCCTCGCGCCACGTCCATCGCACCATCCAGCTGATCCGCTCGCTGGGCTGCAAGCCGGGCATCGTGCTCAACCCGGCCACCCCGGTGGACATCCTCGACTGGGTGCTGGACGACCTCGACCTGGTGCTGCTGATGTCGGTCAACCCGGGCTTCGGCGGCCAGGCCTTCATTCCGTCGGCCTTGGACAAGCTGCGCGTGGTGCGCCAGAAGATCGATGCCAGCGGCCGTGACATCCGCCTGGAGATCGACGGTGGCGTGAAGGCCGACAACATCGGCGAGATCGCCGCCGCTGGCGCCGACACGTTCGTCGCCGGCTCGGCCATCTTCAACGCCAAGACCAGCTACCAGGACGTGATCGCGCAGATGCGCGCCAACGTCGCTGCAGCGCGGGGCTGAGCCATGAGCACGGTGGCCGTGTTGAACATCCGTCCGGCCACCGTCGCCGATGCTGGCCTGATCCTTCGGTTCATCCGCGAACTGGCGATCTACGAGAAGGCCGAGCAGTCGGTGCAGACCGATGAGATCGGCATCGCCGAAAGCCTGTTCGGCGCCGACGCCACCGCCCGAGCGCTGGTCTGCGAGGCGAACGGCGAAGCCATCGGCTACGCGGTGTATTTCTACAACTATTCCACCTGGCTGGGGCGCAAGGGCATCTACCTGGAAGACCTGTACGTGAGCCCGGAAAAACGTGGCTCCGGCGCGGGCAAAGCGCTGCTGAAGTACATCGCCCGCCAGGCGGTAGCTGAAGGTTGTGGTCGCTTCGAATGGTCAGTGCTGGACTGGAACACGCCGGCCATCGAGTTCTACACCGCAGCCGGCGCCAGACCGCAGGACGAGTGGACGGTGTACCGGTTGGAAGGTGAGGCGCTGAAGGCATTCGCCGGGTAGGCCGAGTCCTGGTGACTGGTGTGCCGATGAAATACGCCATTGCCGCACTCCGCCAGCGGCTGCCGGCCTCGATTGCTGTCTGCAGGCAGGCGCTGGAGGCTGCCGGCGGTGACCTGTCACAGGCGCACGCCTTGGTGGTTGATCAGCTCGTGGCCGATTACGGGCACCGCACAGGGTTGGGGGTCGCCGAGGCCGCCATTGAACTGCAGGCCGCTGGCCATGACGTGGAACGCGCCATGATGCTTTGGCGTCGCCGCTACCCATCGCCGCCGCCGCGGCCATTTGCGGCGCTTGAAAAGGGATGGGCGCTGGCAGCGGAGCTGGCTTCGGTGGGCGCCGGGTTGCGCTGCTTCGCCCATGTCATTCCTGGCGAACAAGACACCTACGAGCTGCGCTTGATCACCCATGCCGCACGCTTCACCGAGACCGCCTATGGCTTCGACTACGACTACGCCATGCAGGACGCGCAGACGCTGGTGGAACGCAGGTTCGTGACCGGAATTCCGGCGTTCGACCTTCTGTTGCAGGAGTACGCAATTGATGAAGCGATGTTGTGCAGCATCGATGCCTTCGACAGCTGCCTCCTGCACGGTCCCATCGAGGCTTACCTGTGAGCCGGCATCTACACCCACGCGATGGGTAAAAAAAGCCACGCCAAACACTGGCGTGGCCTTGCTGCATGCGTGGGAGGCTGATCCTGCCTCCATCCGTCGTCCCTGCTATGGGCTTCCATTCTCCGGGTGGGCCATGACACCTGCATGACATGCTGCGCGGGCGAGCCCAGCGCCCTGACCTGAACGGTGGCCTCTTCCTTTCACTGGCCCCGAACGCGCGGTTGCTAGCCTGTGCCGCCCTTCCCTGGAAGCACCGCATGAGCACACCGCGCTGGCGCCTGATCCTCAACGGCAAGTCCGCAGGCAACGATGACCTGCGCGAGGCCGTGGGCCACTGGCGCGAACGCGGTGTGCAGCTGGAAGTGCGGGTGACCTGGGAAGACGGTGATGCCGAGCGCTACGTCGCCGAGGCCATCGACCACGGCGTGGACGTGATCGTGGCGGCCGGTGGCGACGGCACGCTCAGCGCGGTCGCAGAGACGCTGGCGCATCGCGACGAGCCGGCTGAGGCGCTGCCTTCGCTCGCGCTGGTCCCGATGGGCACCGCCAACGATTTCGCCACCGCTGCGGGCATTCCGGTGGAGCCGCAGGCGGCCTTCGCACTGGTTGCCGGCGGCCACCCACGCCCGATGGATCTGCTGCGCGTCGATGCCGACGGCAAGCCATGGTGGTGCGCCAACCTCGCCAGCGGTGGCTTCGGCACCCAGGTCACGGTGGAAACCGATGCGGGCTTGAAGAAGATGCTTGGCGGTTTGGCGTATGTCATTACTGGCATCGCCAAGCTCGGTCGCATCGAACCGATCACCGCGCGCCTGAGCGGGCCGGATTTCCAGTGGGAAGGTGGGTTCATCGCGCTGGGTATCGGTAACGGCCGCCAAGCGGGTGGTGGTCAGCAGCTGTGCCCGCAGGCACTGATCGATGACGGCCTGCTGGATGTCACCGTAGTGCCGGAACTGGAGGGTGAAGTCGCAGCCACCCTTGGACAGATGCTGACCGGCGGCAAGGAGGCGGCGCTTGAACGTGTCGCCACGCGCGCGCAGCTGCCGTGGCTGCAGATCGACGCAACGCAGCCGTTGACGTTGAACCTGGACGGCGAACCGGTGCAGGCACGCCGCTTCCGCATCGAATGCGTGGCCGGCAGGGTGCGCATGCATCTGCCGGATGACTGCGTGCTGCTTTCCGGCAGCTGAGACAGGAATCAGAGCAGCGGAATGTCTTCTTCCTTTGTGGGGAAGCCGAAGGCTTCACGCTTGTCGCGGATGCCTTTTGGCATCGGGGGACGAGGGATGCCCCGGGCGACAAGCCACTGCTGGCACTTCTTCTGCCATGGCAGAAGATCGGGTGTAGTGATGCCCCAGAAGATGTGCTCGGCGATCAGCATTCTGTCGGGAGCGCCGATGGATGATTTCAGCATCACCGTAGGGTCGGCCCCGTGCTCCAGCAGCCAATAGGCATGCTCGAATCCACCCCGGGTGGTGTACCAGCTGAGGACTGTGTCGGCGGTGCCGCGATTGGATTCATTGATGTTCGCTCCATTCTCAATCAGAAGTTTCACGTTCTCCCACTGATTGCCTGCGATGAAGGCTTGAAACAGCAACGTTTCGCCTGCCGAATTCCGCGTGTTGGGATCGCCGCCGTACTTGAGCAGCAACTGCAGGTAGCGCGCGTCGTCCAGCTTTGCGGCGTAGACCATGGCGTTGTTGTAGCCAAGTCTGCGGCCATCCACGACCTTGTAAGCGCGGGCATTTGGATCTGCCCCGTTTTCAAGAAGTGCGCGGAGGCCGTCCAGACTGCCTGTGCGTAGAGGCCAGGCGACCATGGGAATCCCGTCTTCACGCGAGAACGTCTTGTCCGGATCGACACCCTCTTCAACGATGAGGCGGCGAATGGCCTTTGAATCGCCGCTTTCCGTGGCGATGGCAAGCTGCAGAGCCCTCCCTTCAAAGTAGTTGTCTGCTCCATGACTCGATGATGCCGCGCAGCCGCTGATCAGCAAAAGTGTGAGACAAGCCGCGGAGATGAGGGCTTTCTGCACACATTTGTGAAAGTGAATGCGCATTATCATCCTGATGATTGGGCTGAAACGTGACATTAGCAAAAAGTTCTGATAATCGATAAGCGTCGCGTGCCCAAGCCCGTGCCCGGCGCAATGGAGTTTGCCATGAATGGAACCGACATCGAGGCGCGTGCGCGCGCCCTCCAGCAGCAGGATCTTCTCGTTCAACAGCTGCGGGAAAGCGGTAATGACAGGGAAGCTGATCGTCTTCAGGAGACCTATCACGCGCGTGAAATGTCTGGTCTCGCAGCTGATGTCTATCAATCAGCCAAGCACGAAGGTGCGCCTCCCGTGGGATGGACGCGCGGCAGCTCCGATCCGGATGCACTGCGCGCTGCAGGCATCAACATGTCTGACGAAGAGTTGCGTGAGCTTCTGCAACCGCCGCAGTCTGGATTCCGTGCGGAAATATATGTTCCCGACAAAGCGCTTTTCGGTGCAGACGCAAAGCCGGTGGTGGTCTACAAAGGCTCCACCGGTAAGATCGCCGATCCTCTTGCACCGAATGGATGGCGTGAGTCGGGCGGCGAGGATTTTCTGAACAATGGGCAGCAAGGCATTGGGATGCGAAGCGACTACTACGATCGCGCCATGTCACTTGCCACGCAGCTGAATGATCGCATTGGCAATAACTTCGAAATCGCCGGTCACTCCCTCGGTGGCGGCATGGCTTCCGCCGCGTCGGCCGTCACCGGCGCACGGGCTACCACCTTCAATGCGGCAGGCCTGCATCCGGAAACGGCGGCTCGTTTCGCGAAGGAAAATGGTCTGCCCACCTTCAACCCGCAACAAAACGTGCACACCTACCAGACCACCGGCGAGGTGCTGAATGACGTGCAGAACGGCATGCAGCGCCTGAGCGAGCAGCAGCGTCGCGGCTATGGCGTGCTTGCCAATGAAATGGGCATGTTGCTGAAGGAGCCCGCCATGCAGAAGCTGGTGGGCGACAAGCTGCGCGAGATGATGCCACCGGGTGCGCAGACGTCCGCAGCGCAGTTCATCGAACAACTGGCGACCCAGCCGGGGCAGGAAGCCCTGCGCAATATCCCGGTTGCCGCTGGCCGTGCCGAACTGCTGCTCGAGGCCAAGGCACGCGACGCACAGGGCAATATCGTCAATCGTTCGCAGGTAGCGGCGCCAAGCCAGGTTGCAGAGCTGGCTGGACCGCTGTCCACGGTGCTGCACGCCACTGGTTACGGCATGCGCGGTGGGCGTGTGATCGGTGAGCAGGTTGAACGCGCGGGTGCGACTGGCGCGCATGTGCTGGACAGGGTCGGCGATGGCGCAGAGCAGATCCTCAGGACCCAGGGCATGGCCATTGGCCAGGTCGTGAACATGGGATCGACCACGCTCCAGGTGGGTACCCGGGCGACCACCACCGTGATCGCCTCCGGGCGCGAGCTGACCGGAGGCATAGAGGCAACCCTGCACCGCGCGCAGTCGCAGGCCAGTTCCCATGGCATGTCCGCACTGTCGTGGGTAGCCGGTCGGATTGGTTTGGATGACGCGTCCGACAGGTTGGCCAAAGAGGCCGAAAGGGCACGTACTACGGGCGAGCAGCGTGCGGTGCTCGCATCGCGGCAAGCACATGCGGATGCCGAGGGGACGCGTGCCTTTGGCGAGCGGACGGCCACGGCCATCGGCAATGACGGGCAGTGGGTGGCCGGCAAGCTGCAGAACGGTTTTGCCACCGCCGGCGCCCATGTGGACCGCGGCTATGACCTGGTGGCATCGAAGGTAAAGGGCGTTACAGCCCAAGCGCCAGCTGCCATGGCGACGGTCGGGGGCATCAGTGTGGGGGTGGGCACTGCGGCAGCAACGCATGTACCCACCGGTGTCCTGCCATTGGATGCGGTGAAGCTCTCCAATCTCGCTCAGTCCGCGCGACTGATCCGTGACATCGGTCCAGCGTTTGGCGAGGCAACTGCCCGCCATGGCATGGCCGAGACTGTCATTCCCAGCCTGGACTCGGAACTGATCAAGCAGGAAGCCGTCGCCCGCAAGCTGGTCGAGCAGCACCAGCGCATACAGCATCCCGAGGATGGCCGCCGCGCCAGCGTGGCAGCAGAGCCCGCTGCGCGCGGGCACGGCATCAATGACCCTGGCCACACCGACTACCGGTTGTTCAATGGCGCACAGACCGGGGTCCACGCCCTGGACCGCGCCCACAACCGGGTGCCTGACCTGCAGAGCGACCAGCTCGCCGGCGCACTGGCCGTACAGGCCAAGCGCGAAGGGCTGGAGTCCATTTCCCACGTGGTGCTCAGCGAGGATCACAGCCGTGCCTTCGCGGTGGATACGCCGGACCTGAACGCCGCGCACCGCCGCCATGCCCACGTCGATGTGGCAGCGGGCATGGCCCAACCCCTGAGCGCGAGCACGGCCCAGGTTGACGCGATCAACGCCAGTCGCGAGCAGGCGCAGGGGGTATCGCTGGCCCAGCAGCAGGTGCAGGAGACCCAGGAACAGGCACGGCGGATGGGCTAGGGCGGCGCAAACCGCCCGTCGCCAAAGGGTTTCCCTGCGGCCAAAGCTGCGATACAGTCATCGGGTGTCCAGCCTGACGACCCCGCATACCCTTTCTTCCGCACGCCGTTGGTGGCGATGGTGGCCTGTTGCCGTCGTCCGTCCCCATAACGCTGTGTCCCGGAAGGAAAGTCGTCTTGAACTCGCACGCTCAGTTTCTGCAGCAGGCCGCTGAAGGCCACACCCATATTCCCGTTGTCCGCGAAGTGCTGTCCGACCTGGACACGCCGCTTTCGGTTTATCTGAAGCTCGCCGACGGCCCCAATACCTACCTGTTTGAATCCGTCGAAGGCGGCGAGCGCTTTGGTCGTTACTCGATCATCGGCCTGCCGGCACGTCGCGTGTACGCCTTCCATGGCCACACCCTGACGGTGCGCGAGGACGGCCAGGTGGTGGAAACCCGCGAGGTGGCCGATCCGTTTGCCGAGGTCGAGGCGCTGCGCAGCGCCCACTCGGTGCCGAAGCTGGACGGCCTGCCGGGCTTCACCGGTGGCCTGGTCGGCTGGTTCGGTTTCGAGTGCATCGGCTACATCGAACCGCGCCTGGCACCGCCGGCCGGCCGCGATGAACTGGGCACGCCGGACATTCTGCTGCTGGACTCCAACGAACTGGCGGTGTTCGACAACCTCAAGGGCCGGCTGTACCTGATCGTGCATGCCGACCCGCGTGTCGAGGGTGCGTTCGAGCAGGCCCAGGCACGCCTGGATGCGTTGACCGCCAAGCTGCGCGCACCGGGGGCCGGCTATCCGGCACCGCTCAACAGCGACGTGCTGGACGAGTCCGATTTCGTCTCCGGGTTCACCCGCGAAGGTTTCGTCGATGCGGTCCAGCGCAGCAAGGAATACATCCGCGCCGGCGACATCTTCCAGGTGGTGCTCAGCCAGCGCCTGAGCGTGCCGTTCAAGGCGCGCCCGGTGGATGTGTACCGCGCGTTGCGCGCATTGAATCCTTCGCCGTACATGTATTTCCTCGATGTCGGCGACCTGCAGGTGGTCGGTTCCTCGCCGGAAATCCTGGTGCGCCTGCAGGACGGTGAAGTGACCGTGCGCCCGATCGCCGGCACGCGTCCGCGCGGTGCCACCGTCGAGCAGGACCTGGCGCTGGAAGCCGAGCTGCTGGCCGATCCGAAGGAACGCGCCGAGCACCTGATGCTGATCGACCTCGGCCGCAACGACGCCGGTCGTGTTTCGAAGGCGGGCACCGTGGAAGTGGGCGAGCAGTTCGTGATCGAACGCTACAGCCATGTCATGCACATCGTCAGCGAAGTGACCGGCCAGCTGCAGCCCGGCCTGAGCTACGCCGACGTGCTGCGCGCCACCTTCCCGGCCGGTACGGTCAGTGGTGCGCCGAAGATCCGCGCGCTGGAAGTGATCCGCGAGCTGGAACCGATCAAGCGCAATGTCTACGCCGGCAGCATCGGCTACATCGGCTGGCACGGCGATGCCGATACCGCGATCGCGATCCGCACTGCAGTGATCAAGGACGGCCGCCTTTATGTGCAGGCCGGTGCCGGCATCGTTTACGACTCGGACCCGGACAAGGAATGGGACGAGACGATGAACAAGGGCCGCGCGCTGTTCCGCGCCGTCGCCCAGGCCGCCAAGGGTCTGTGAGTTCTGCCGTGCCGTGGCCGACGCCGCGGCACCTTCCGCTGTTCCCATTCAAGACAAGGAGTACCGCATGAAGCTGCTGAGCGCATTGCTGTGGTCGTCACTGCTGGCCACGATGGCCCCGTCTGCGTGGGCGCAGGCCAATACCATTCCCTCGCAGCCGCACCTGCTGGTGAAGGGCGAGGCGCGTCGCGTGGTGATGCCGGACCGGTTCGGCCTGCAGTTGAACATCGAGGAAACCGACATGGATGCGGATGCGGCGCGCCGCCGCGTGCAGGACAACGTTGCCCGCGTGCTGGCGCTGTTCAAGCAGTACAAGGCGGTGGAAGGCAGCGTACGTGCGGACAACCTGCGGATCGGCCCGGCAACCCGCTATGAGCAGAGCCGGCAGGTCTTCATGGGTACCCAGGTGTCGCGCCAGTTGCGCGCCAGTTTCGCCAGCGTGAAGCAGATGCAGGACGTGCTGGGTGCGCTGAAGGCCAATGAGAACGTGCAGGTCAGCAGCGTTGCCCCGACCTACTCCGGTGAAGTCGCGCTGCGCCGCGAGCTCAAGGGCGAGGCCGCGGCCAAGACCCGGGAGTCCGCGCAGGGGCTGGCCAAGGCCTATGGAACAAAAGTGCGCGGTCTGTACAGCATCTCCGATGTGGCGCCGAACTTTGCCTATGGCATCCAGGCCGGGCAATGGCCGCAGCCGGGCGAGGATGGTGAGTATCTCGACAGGATCTCGGTGACCGGCAGCTACGCACCGGCCTCGGCACCGGCGCCCGCTGAACGCGAATCCATCGAAGCCGGCCCCATCACCTACACCGAAAACGTATACGCCATTTTCCTGATAAGCGACGGAACCTGACCATGTTGTGGATGATCGACAACTACGACAGCTTCACCTACAACCTCGTGCAGTACCTGCAGACGCTGGGTGCCGAGGTGAAGGTGGTGCGCAACGATGCGATGAGCGTGGACGAGATCGCCGCGCAGAAGCCCGAACGCATCGTCATCTCGCCCGGCCCGTGCACGCCCAACGAAGCGGGCGTGTCGCTGGCGCTGATCGAGCGTCTGGGACCGACCACGCCGATCCTCGGCGTCTGCCTGGGCCACCAGGGCATCGGCCAGGTCTACGGCGGCACGGTCATCCGCGCCGGCAACATCATGCACGGCAAGACATCTCCCATCCGCCATGAAGGCAAGGGCGTGTTCGCCGGCCTGCCGGACCGCTACCAGGCCACCCGCTACCACTCGCTGGTGGTGGACAAGAACAGCCTGCCCGACGCGCTGGAAGTCACCGCCTGGACCGAGAACGACGACGGCTCGATCGAAGAGATCATGGGCCTGCGCCACCGCCAGTTCCCGGTGGAAGGTGTGCAGTTCCACCCCGAATCCATCCTCACCGAACACGGCCACGCCCTGCTGCGCAATTTCCTGCAGCGTCCGGCGGCCTGATCCAAGGAGCATTCCGATGAGCTTCTCCCCCCAGGAAGCCCTGCAACGCACCATCGAACACCGCGAGATCTTCTTCGACGAAATGGTCGACCTGATGCGGCAGATCATGCGCGGCGACGTCTCGCCGATGATGACCGCCGCCATCCTCACCGGCCTGCGGGTGAAGAAGGAAACCATCGACGAGATCGCCGCTGCGGCAACGGTGATGCGTGAATTCGCGCTGGCGGTGCCGGTGGCCGATACCACCCACCTGGTCGACATCGTCGGCACCGGTGGCGATGGCTCGCACACCTTCAACATCTCTACCTGCGCGATGTTCGTCGCCGCTGCGGCCGGTGCGCGCGTGGCCAAGCATGGCAACCGCAGCGTGTCGTCCAAGTCCGGCAGCGCCGACGCGGTCGAAGCGCTGGGTGCGGCTATCGAGCTGCAGCCGGCGCAGGTGGCCGCGGCCATCGAACAGACCGGTATCGGCTTCATGTTTGCGCCGATCCACCATCCGTCGATGAAGGTGGTCGCGCCGGTGCGCCGCGAGATGGGCGTGCGCACCATCTTCAACATCCTCGGCCCGCTGACCAACCCGGCCAGCGCACCGTCGGTGCTGATGGGCGTGTTCCACCCCGATTTAGTGGGTATCCAGGCACGCGTGCTGCGCGAGCTGGGCACCGAGCGCGCCATGGTGGTCTGGGGCCGCGACAACATGGACGAGATCTCGCTGGGCGCCGGCACCCTGGTCGGCGAGCTGCGTGACGGCAAGGTGCGCGAGTACGAGATCCACCCGGAGGACTTCGGCATCGCCATGTCGGCCAGCCGCAACCTGCGCGTGGATGGCCCGGAGCAGTCCATTGCCATGCTGCGTGCGGTGCTGGACAACACCCCTGGCCCGGCGCTGGACATCGTGGCCCTGAACGCAGGCGCCGCGCTGTACGTGGCCGGCGTGGCCAGCGACATCGGCGATGGCCTGGCCCGCGCGCGTGCCGCCATCGCCAACGGCAGCGCCCGTCAGCGCCTGCAGCAGTACGTTGACACCACCCGCGCGCTGGTAGCCTGAGCGCGCGGTTCAGCCCGACCCCCTCGATGGCCGATAATGGCCGTCCTCACCGCCCCCGCATTGAACCGACGACGATGAGCGACATCCTGCAGACGATCCTGGCCCGCAAGGCCGAAGAAGTGGCCCAACGCCGTGCCCAGCGTCCCCTCGAGGACCTGCAGGCCGCCGTTGCCAGCGCCCCGCCGGTACGTGGCTTCGTGCGCGCGCTGCAGGCGGCGGTGGCCAACGGCGACCCGGCGGTGATCGCCGAGGTGAAGAAGGCCAGCCCGTCCAAGGGCGTGATCCGCCCGGATTTCCGCCCGGCCGACATCGCCGTCAGCTACGAGTTCGGCGGCGCCAGTTGCCTGTCGGTGCTGACCGATGTGGACTTCTTCCAGGGTGCCGATGCCTACCTGCAGCAGGCCCGTGACGCCTGCACGCTGCCGGTGCTGCGCAAGGACTTCGTGATCGACGCCTACCAGGTGTACGAGGCGCGCGTGCTGGGCGCCGACTGCATCCTGCTGATCGTCGCCGCGCTGGACGACACGCAGTTGGCCACGCTGTCCGAACTGGCGATGTCGCTGGGCATGGATGTGCTGGTGGAAGTGCACGACATCGACGAGCTGGAGCGTGCGCTGCAGGTGCCGGCGCCGATGATCGGCATCAACAACCGCAACCTGCGCACCTTCGAGGTGTCGCTGCAGACCACGCTGGACATGCAGAAGGCGGTGCCGCGTGATCGCCTGCTGGTCACCGAGAGCGGCATCCTCTGCCCGCAGGACGTGGCGCTGATGCGCGACGCCGGCATCCACTCGTTCCTGGTGGGCGAGGCCTTCATGCGCGTGGAAGAGCCGGGCGAGGGCCTGCGTCAGCTATTCTTCGCGGCATGAAAACGCACTATCCAACGCCGCGCGAGGATGCGCCGCTGGTGGTCTTCGACTTCGACCACACCCTGTACGACGGCGATTCGGGCACCCACCTGTTCGCCTCGCTGATCAAGCGTAATCCGCTGCGGATGCTGGCGGCGCTGCTGGTCACCCCGATCGCCGGGCCGCTGGTGGCGATGCTGCCGACCCGTCGAACGGGTATTTCGGTCTATGTGTGGATCGGCAGTTTCGGCCTGCACCGTGCGCGCGATTTCAACAAGGTGATCGACGCCTACGTGCTGCGCAATGAGGCGCAGATGCGCGCCAAGCTGCTGCCGCAGGCGCTGGAGGTGTTCGCCGCGCACCGTGCCAAGGGGGACCGCGTGGTGGTGGCTACAGGCGCACCGCCGGAACTTGCGCGCGCGATCCTGGCCTTCGTCGCCCATCAGGACGTGCCGGTGATCGGTACCGAGGTCGGCCCGCGGCTGGGCGGGGTCGGCCCGACCCGCCACTGCCACAATGAAGAAAAGATGCGCATGCTGCGCGAGCGCGGCTACGGCGATATCGACATCGCCTACTCCGACAGCACCGCCGACCTGCCGCTGCTGCTGGCCGCCAAGGCGCCGGTGGTGGTGAACCCGAAGCCGGGCCGCGTGGAGTTCTTCCGCCGCGTGCTGCCGGCCGGTACCCGCATCCTCAACTGGGGTTGCGTCGACCGCGGCGGCGAGAAGGCGTAATCGATCCCGCCTGCCCGCCGGGCAGGGACCCGGTAGTGCCGGCCAGCGGCCGGCACTACCGAATCCCACGCGGGTAGCGTCGGGCCATGCCCGGCGAGCGGTCAGCGGTACAGGTGCCCGTACACCGCGTGGCCGATCTGGAACAGGCTGATGCCCAGCACCAGCACGCCGACGGCCACCAGCACCCAGCGCTCCTTCACCCGCTTGACCAGGATCGCCGCCACCGGCGCGGCCATCATGCCGCCGATCAGCAGGCCGGCGACGATCTGCAGGTGCTGCACGCCCATCGACAGCAGGAAGGTGGCCGAGATGGTCAGGGTGACGATGAACTCGGCCGCGTTGACCGTACCGATGGTGGTACGCGCCTGGCCGCCGCGGGCGAGCAGGGTGGAGGTGGCCACCGGGCCCCAGCCGCCGCCGCCGCTGGCGTCGAGCAGGCCGGCGAAGAAGCCCAGCACCGGCACCCGACGGATCTCGCCCTGGGGCATCCAGCGCCCGGCCGCGCGGGCCAGGATGATGATGGCCAGCACCAGCAGGTAGAGGTAGATCAGTGGCCGGATGATGTCGCCGGGGATCTGGGTGAGCACGTAGGCGCCCACGGCGCCGCCCACTGCGCCGGGCAGTGCCAGACGCAGGAACAGGCGCTTATCGACATTGCCGGCTGCCAGGTGCGACACACCCGAGGCGCCGGTGGTGAACACTTCCGCAGTGTGGATGCTGGCGCTGACCTGCGCCGGCGGCAGGCCCATGCTCAGCATCACCGACGAGGACACCAGGCCGAACGCCATGCCCAGCGCGCCGTCCACCAGCTGCGCGCCGAGGCCGATGAGGATGAACCACCAGAATTCGCTGCTCAGTTCCATGCACCGAGCCTAGCGCGCGAAGGAGTGCGGACCAAGGTCCGCACCCACCGGTTGCTCAACGGGTGCCGTACAGCACCACGGTCTTGCCACGTGCATGCAGCAGGCCGTCGGTCTGCAGCTTCTTCAGCACGCGGCCAGCCATTTCGCGCGAGCAGCCCACCAGACGGGCCAGTTCCTGCCGCGAGACGCGCAGCTGGCTGCCCTGCGGGTGGCTCATCGCCTCCGGCTCCTGCGCCAGGTCGTGCAGGGTGCGCACGATCCGGTCAGTGACGTCCAGGAACGCCAGGCGACTGGCCTTGCGGCTGGTGTCGAGCAGGCGCTTGGAGATCTGCTGGCCCAGCGCGTAGAGCAGGCGCGGGGCATCGGCCGACAGCGGGCCGAGGAACAGCTGGTGCAGGCGCTCGTAGCTGATTTCGGCCAGCTCGCAGGCGGTACGGGTCCGCAGGATCACCTCGCGGCGGTCCGATTCAACGAACAGGCCCATCTCGCCGACAAACTCGCCGGCACCGAAGTAGCCCAGTACCAGCTCGCGATCGTCATCTTCCTCGGCCATGATCGAAACCGAGCCGCTGATGACGTAATACAGGGTTCCCGCCGGGTCACCGGGTCGGAAGACGTCGGTACGGGTGGGGTATCGCCGCCTGTGGCTGTGCGCCAGGAAACGATCGATTGTGGCGATATCCAGGGCCAGTGGACTGCTAGCTAGGCGCACGGTTGACACGATAGGAGCGCTCCCTCTGCGCATGAACGGATTCACGGGGTCGATAGCGGAGCTTAACCAGCGCAATTGTTAAGGGCAAACAGTGTGCCAGATGTGAGCGGTCTTCACGTTCCCCCCGGGGACAGTTTGCCCCATAATTCACCCTTTCCCTTCTTACACAGGAATCGACCGCCGTGGTCAAGCCGTTGCCTCGCCTGAGGCTGCAGGGTTTCAACAACCTCACCAAGGCGCTGAGCTTCAACATCTATGACGTGTGTTACGCGCGCACCGAAGAGGAGCGTCAGCGTTACATTGAATACATCGATGAAGAGTACAACGCCGACAGGCTGACTCAAATCTTGACCGATGTCGCTGAGATCATCGGCGCCAACATCCTCAACGTGGCCCGCCAGGATTACGATCCGCAGGGTGCCTCGGTGACGATCCTGATCTCCGAAGAACCGGTGATCGACAAGAAGCAGGCCGGCAAGGAGCTGATCTCCGATGCCGTGGTCGCGCACATGGACAAGTCGCACATCACCGTGCACACCTATCCGGAAACGCACCCGCAGGAAGGTATCGCGACCTTCCGCGCCGACATCGATGTGGCTACCTGTGGCGTCATTTCGCCGCTGAAGGCGCTGAACTACCTGATCGAGAGTCTGGAATCGGACATCGTGATCATGGACTACCGCGTGCGTGGCTTCACCCGCGATGTGAAGGGCAAGAAGCACTACATCGACCACAAGATCAACTCGATCCAGAACTTCCTTGCCAAGAACATCAAGTCGCGTTACGAGATGTTCGACGTCAACGTCTACCAGGAAAACATCTTCCACACGAAGATGCACCTGAAGGACTTCGACCTGGACCAGTACCTGTTCGAGGAGAAGGCCAAGAACCTGTCGTTCAAGGAACGCATGAAGATCGAAGCGCTGCTCAAGCGCGAGATCGAAGAGCTGTTCCACGGCCGGAACCTGTCCGAGTAAGCCCCGTGCGCGATGCCGGCAGGCATCGCCACCCAGGCGGGACGACCCGCCCCGTGGAACCTGCGCTTTGCGCACTGTATAGTTCCACGGTGATGTACCGACCCACGGCCCGGTGTGAAAACACCGGGCCGTTTCGTTTTTTCAAAAAAGGTAAGGAGCCCCCACCCATGCCCTGGATCTATCTGCTGCTGGCCGGCCTGTTCGAGATCGGTTTCGCCCTCGGAATGAAGTACTCCGAAGGCTTCAGCAAACCCCTGCCCACCGCCGCCACGGTGGTGTCCGCGCTGATCAGCCTGTACCTGATGAGCCAGGCGATGAAGAGCATCCCGGTCGGCACGGCCTATGCGATCTGGACCGGCATCGGCGCCATGGGCGTGGCGGTGCTGGGCATCTACCTGTTCAACGATAGTGCGTCGCCGGCACGCCTGGCCTGCGTGGGCCTGATCGTGGCTGGCGTGATCGGCCTGAAGCTGGTCTCGCCCAATTAACTGGTAGTGCCGGTAGGCGATGGTCTTCATCACCTTGGAGGCCAGCGCCATCGCGCCCGGAATCGGGAACGGCAGGCGGCGTGCGCCGGCCCGCTCGGCGTGCTCCGCGTGGCGGGCCTCGTCGTCCTTCATCACCTTGATGACCGCGCGGCTGCGCAGGTCGCCTGGGGGCAGATCGACCAGGTGTTCGTCCAGATGGGCCTCCACCTGGCGCTCGGTCTCGACCACGAAGCCCAGGTTCCAGCCGTCGCCGCGCAGCCCGGCCAGGGTGCCGATGGTGTAGCTGCCGGCATACCACAGCGGGTTGAACAGGCTTGGGCGGCTGTCCAGCTCGCCCAGCCGGGTGGCGCACCACGCCAGGTGGTCGGTTTCTTCCTGCGCCGCTTCCAGCAGGTGTTCGCGCGTGGCCGGGTCGCGGGCCACGGCGGCCTGGCCGAAGTACAGGCCCTGTGCGCAGACTTCGCCCACGTGGTTGATCCGCATCAGGCCGGCCGCGTGGCGGCGCTCGACGCTGTCCATGCCCGGCTCGTCGGTATCCGCGGCCGGGTAGGGGCGGGCCGCCGGCGGATTGCCGAAGACCGTGTCCAGGGCGCGTTGCGCCTCGGTCAGCAGATGATCCAGCGGGGTGGTCTGGCGGAGCACGGTCATGGCGGTACGCGATGGGGCGGAAGACCCCGCGATTCTCGCCCGGCCCCGTGCCCCTGCCAACCCGCGGCTGGGGGTGGCTTGCACCGGGGGCTTGACCTGCGTACAATCCCGCCTCTTACGCTTCATCTTTCACAACGCGTGGCAGAGTTCCGGCGAGTCCTTCGCCGCAATGAGCCCGACCTAACTAGAGTTCTTCATGAGCACTTTCACTGCCAAGAACGAGACCGTCCAGCGCGACTGGTACCTCGTCGACGCCGAGGGCAAGACCCTGGGCCGTCTCTGCACCGAGCTGGCCCGCCGTCTGCGTGGCAAGCACAAGCCGGTCTACACCCCGCACGTTGATACCGGCGACTACCTGGTCGTCATCAATGCAGAAAAGATTGTCGTCACCGGCAAGAAGCTGCAGGACAAGATGTATCACCGTTTCACCGGCTACATCGGCAACCTGAAGACCGAGTCCCTGGCTCAGGCGCTGGAGCGCCACCCGGAGCGCGTGATCGAGACTGCCGTCAAGGGCATGCTGCCGAAGGGCCCGCTGGGTCGCCAGATGTACCGCAAGCTCAAGGTCTACGCCGGCACTGAGCATCCGCACGCCGCACAGCAGCCGCAGGTTCTGGATATCTAATCATGGCTATCACTCAAAACTACGGCACTGGCCGCCGCAAGTCCTCCACCGCTCGCGTGTTCCTGCGCAAGGGTTCGGGCAACATCACCGTCAATGGCCGTCCGCTGGACGAGTTCTTCGGTCGTGAGACCGCGCGCATGATCGTGCGCCAGCCGCTCGAGCTGACCAAGAACACCGAAAGCTTCGACATCCTGGTCACCGCCGCTGGCGGCGGCACCACCGGCCAGGCCGGTGCGATCCGTCTGGGCATCGCCCGTGCGCTGGTCGAGTACGACGAAACCCTGAAGTCCGAGCTGCGCAAGGCTGGCTTCATGACCCGTGACGCCCGTGAAGTCGAGCGTAAGAAGGTCGGTCTGCACAAGGCCCGTCGCGCCACCCAGTTCTCCAAGCGCTGATCTACCGCGCCTGGTTGGGCTCCTTCGGGGGCCCGCTGGATGGAAAAGCAAAAGCCCGGCTTCGGCCGGGCTTTTGTCGTTCTGGGGGTATGCATTTTGAGGTTGCTGGCCAGCGGCCGGCACTACCCTTGGCTTCCTGTAGCGCCGAGCCGATGCTCGGCTGCTCTTCGCCAGGTTGCGGGACCAGATTAAAAAGCAAAAGGCCAGATCTTTCGATCTGGCCTTTTGCTTTTTAATCTGGCTGCCCCGGATGGATTCGAACCACCGAATGCCTGAGTCAGAGTCAGGTGCCTTACCGCTTGGCGACGGGGCAATGTAACGTGTAACTATTTTCTCACTTTTCACACTGAAAAACAACTTGGATTTCAGTGTGGTGGCTATGGGTGGACTCGAACCACCGACCCCAGCATTATGAGTGCTGTGCTCTAACCGGCTGAGCTACATAGCCTCGGTGAGCCCGCTATTCTGCTGATGTGTATCGACCCTGTCAACACTTTTGTGTCGTGCTTGTAGGCCGACAGACGGCATGGGATAGTCCCAACCAGTAGATTTTTTAGGAGTCCGCATCGTGATCGATCCGGACGGCTATCGACCGAACGTCGGCATTGTGCTGATGCGGCAGGACGGCCAGGTGTTCTGGGCACGACGTGTGCGCCGGGATGGCTGGCAGTTCCCGCAGGGTGGCATGAATACCGACGAGACGCCTGTCGAGGCCATGTATCGTGAACTGCAGGAAGAGACCGGCCTGCTGCCTGAGCACGTGGAAGTGCTCGGGGCAACGCCCGGCTGGCTGCGCTACAAGCTGCCGGCGCGGGCCATCCGCCGCAACGAGCGGCAGGTCTGCATCGGCCAGAAGCAGGTCTGGTTCCTGCTGCGCCTGACCGGTGACGAATCCCATGTGTGCCTGGACCATACCGATTCGCCGGAGTTCGACCACTGGCGCTGGGTGGATTTCTGGTACCCGGTGGAGCATGTGGTGATGTTCAAGCGCGGCGTCTATGCACGCGCTTTGCGACATTTGGCGCCGCTGGCACGCGGGGTGGCCGGGCAGGGCGTCACGGCCATGCCCAAGAGTGCTGCCGAGGCCTGGATGCCCGGCCACACGGCTGGCCACGATCGCCCGCGAAAGCGTCCGCGCAGCCGTGGCTACTGGCCGAAGAAGGCGCAGGGCGACGTGCCGCCGGCGTAACCGGCTGAACGGTATCGAGAATGGTTCAGGTCTCTGATTGACAACCATTCTCGTTTCCATTGGAATAGCCAACAGGCCACCTCTGGCCTGTCAGCCCGGTTTACGCCTGTGTACGTCTGCATCTGCAACGGAGTCACCGACCACCAGATCCGCGAAGCCGCCAGCCATGGCGTCACGTCGGTGGCCGAGCTGACCATGCGTACCGGCTGTGGCGCCACCTGCGGTTCCTGCCTGGACATGGCCGGCGAACTGCTGGCCAAGGCGCGCGCCACCCACGACCTGCCGTTGCCGGTGCTCGGCCTGGCACAGGTCGCCTGAGCAACCTTTTTCGCGGCGCATTGACGCCGCTCACTCGTTCCCTTCACTGCGTGCCGCACAGGCCAATGCGCACGATTCGCGTTCCTTCACCGGCGCGCGCAAGGCGCTAAAGTGCCTGCGTTTTCAGCGCGCAGGAGCACCCCCATGAAGGGCGACAGCAAGGTCATCGAATTCCTCAACAAGGTCCTCTACAACGAGCTGACCGCGATCAACCAGTACTTCCTGCATGCCAAGATGCTGAAGAACTGGGGCATCAAGGAACTGGCCGAACACGAGTACAAGGAATCGATCGACGAGATGAAGCATGCCGACATGCTCGCCGACCGCATCCTGTTCCTCGAAGGCCTGCCGAACTTCCAGGCGCTGGGCAAGCTTCGCATCGGCGAGAACCCGACCGAGATCCTGCAGTGTGACCTGTCGCTGGAACGCGACGGCGTGGTCACCCTGCGCGAGGCCGTGGCCTATTCCGATTCAGTCGGCGACTACGTCAGCCGCCAGCTGTTCGTGAAGATCCTCGATTCGGAGGAAGAACACATTGACTGGCTGGAAACCCAGCTCGACCTGATCGAGCGTATCGGTGAGCCGAAGTACCTGCTGAGCAAGCTGGAAGAGTGACTTAGCGTCGAGCTTGCTCGACTGTGTCCAGCATGGCGATGGTCGAGCAAGCTCGACGCTACCGATGCTGTGCCAGGTAGCCCGTCAGCGCCACGCGCGCCCGGGCGAATTCCGCAACCAGCAGCGCCACCGCCACGGCGGGGCGCTGCAGGCTGCCGGCACGGGCTTCATGCTCGATGCGCTGCGCGACCGCCGACAGCGACAACACGCCCACATTCGCACTGGATGATTTCAGGGTGTGCGCGAGTGCCTGCAGGCGCGGCTCGTCGCCGTTCTGCGCGGCCTGCTGAAGCTGCTGCACCATTGCGGGTGCATCTTCCAGGAACACCGCGACGATCTGGAGCGCGGCATCGCCGATCACCGCGTGCAGTTCGTCCAGAACACCGCGGTCAAGCACCGACTGCGGAGCGGCGTGGCCTTTTGTGTTTTGTAGAGCCGAGCCATGCTCGGCTGGCGGGGCTCGACCGGCCGCGGGGGCGTTGCCGTCGAGCAAGCTCGACGCTGCGACATCGCTCGATCGTTGCCCCCAGCGCTTCAACAGCGCATGCAACGTGGCGCGCGCGATCGGCTTGGACAGGTAGTCATCCATTCCGGCCTGCAGGCAGCGTTCGCGGTCACCGGCCATGGCATTGGCGGTCATTGCGATGATCGGCAACCGCGGGCGACCGGATTCCGCTTCCTCGGCGCGCCACTGGCGGGTGGCGGCGTAGCCATCCAGCACCGGCATCTGGCAGTCCATCAGCACCACATCCACGCCGCCCTCGCGCAGCGCGAGCAGTGCCTGTTCGCCATCGCTGGCGTTGCGCACCTCGCACTGGAACACCCGCAGCAGTTGTTCGGCCACCATGCGGTTGACCGTGTTGTCTTCCACCAGCAGCACGCGCAGGTGCAGCGGCGGCAATGCCGCTGCCGGCTGCCCATCTTCGGCGTTGGCCAGCAGCGCAGCCGGGCGCGCATGCGCCACCGGAACGGCCAGCAGCGCATGCAGGGCGGCATCATCGAAATGGGCGGGTAGCTGGTGCTGGCGCGGGTGCGGCGGGAGCGCCTCGTCCTGCAGCCACAGCACCCGCAGTGCGTCGTCCTCGCCACGTTCGGCCAACGCCCGCTGCAGCGTCACCTCGCCGTTGCGGCGCGCACGTGCATCAACCAGCAGCCAGACGGACGCCTGCTGGCCCGGGCGCGGTACCGCGCGCAGGCGTTCGACCAGCGTATCCAGTTGCGGCAGCGGTTGAACCTGCAGGCCGTGGTGGGCCGCGACGCGCTCGACGCGTGCCTGTAGCGAGGCATCGGCGCTGAACAACAGCAGCGCTGCCGGTGCGCGCGCCATCGCGGGCAGGTCGCCGGGGACCTTCAGCAGCGGAATCTCGAACCAGAACGTGGCACCCTGGCCAGGCGTGGACTGCACGCCGATGCGGCCCTGCATCAGGTCGATGATGCGCTTGCAGATGGCCAGGCCCAGGCCGGTGCCACCGTAGATGCGGGTGGTCGAGGCATCGGCCTGGCTGAAGGACTGGAACAGGCGCGCCTGCAGTGCCTGGTCGATGCCGATGCCGGTATCGGTGATCTCGAAGCGCAGCTGGTGCTGCGCGGCACCTTCGCCCAGCCGTTGCACGCGCAGCTGCACCTGGCCACGCGCGGTGAACTTGATCGCGTTCGCAAGCAGGTTGCTGAGCACTTGGCGCAGGCGCACCGGGTCACCACGCACCGGCAGCCGCACCGACGGGTCCAGCTGCAGGCCCAGTACCAGGCCCTTCGAATCGGCGGCGCGCTGCATCAGCTGCACCACGCCATCGAGCAGCTCGCGCAGGTTGAAGCTGGTGATCTCCAGTTCCAGCGCCTGCGCTTCCAGGCGCGAGTAATCGAGGATGTCGTCGACGATGCGCAGCAGCTGCTGCGAGCTGGCCGAGGCGGTGGCCAGCATCTGTCGCTGGTCCTCGCCCAGCGGTCCACGTGCGATCAGCTCCAGCATCGGCAGGATGCCGTTGAGCGGGGTGCGGATCTCATGGCTCATCGTGGCCAGGAACTCGCCCTTGGCCAGCACCGCCGCTTCGGCGGCCTGCTTGGCCTGCAGCAGCTGCTGTTCCAGCTGGCCCTGGCGTTCGGTGGTGCGGCGCAGCTGGTCGCGCTCGCTGGCCAGTACGCTGCGCTCGCGCTGCAGGCTGGCCAGCGCACGGTTGCGCGTACGCAGGCGCAGGCCCATCAGCAGCACGATGGCGGCCGCAGCAAGGGCAACCAGCAGCGCGCCCCACAGCGGCACGTCAGAGCACCGCGTTGTGGAAGTCGAAGTTCAGGTCACTGCCGGCCGACTGCACCATGTTGCCCTGGATGTAGTCGACGCCACCGACCCACATCGCGGCTGCGGCTTGTGGGTCTTCGATCTGCTGCCCGATGATCTGCAGGCCGGCGGCATGCGCCTGCTCGATCGCCCTGCGCAGTTCTTCGCGGGTGGCCGGGTTGGCATGGCTGCTGGAGAAGCGCGCGGCCATGCGCACGAACGATAGCGGCAGCTGGGTCAGCAGTGCATCGGCGTCGGCACTGGGTTCGAACTGGCTCAGGCAGAAACGCACTCCGGCGCCGGCCATGCGCTGGCAGAACTGCTGCAGTGGCACGGTGTGGATCAACGCGTCGGGCAGGCGTACGTCGATCACCAGCGCGCTACCGGGCAGGTCGCGCCGCTGCAGCGATTCCAGCAGCCAGTCGGCGAAGGCATCGCGCTGCAGGGTACGCAGCGACTGCGACACGAACAGGTTCAACGGTTGCGTGGCATGCCGGTACAGATCGAGCAGGCCCAGCGCATGGTCCATCACCTGCTGGTCGAGATCAGCGATGCGGCCTGCCGCTTCCGCAGCCGGAATCACCTGGCCGGCCGCCAGTACCGTGCCATCGGCCTGGCGCAGGCGCAGCAACAGCTGGTACTGCGCGGTGTTGCCGCCGGCGACGGCGACGATCGGCTGGTAGGCCAGTTCCAGTTGGCCTTCCAGCAGGGCCAGGTGTTCCTGTTCGGTGATCGCCTGGCGATGCACATGGCCGGCGACGCCGGCGCTGAGCAGGCGCGCCTGCAGGGTGGTGCGCTCGACCGCTTCCAGCGCGCTGTTGGCATCGTCGAAGCCCGGCGACATCGGCGCGTAACCGACCACGCCGCGCAGGTGCACCGATTCGTCGTCGCGGATCACGAAGGCCCGCGCCGACAACTGCTCGCGCAGGGTCGCGGCGATGCCTTCGAGGCTGTCTTCGTCAGCACTGCGGGCCAGCAGCAGGAAACTGTTGTCGTTCAAGCGCGCCAGCAGGTGCGGATGACCGGCTTCGGCCAGGCGCTGCCCGGCCTGCACCATCAGGCGCTCGAACGCGGCATAGCCGTAGCGCTCGCGCAGGCCCAGCGCGCTGGCCACTTCAATGAAGAACACGCCCCCGTGGTCGCGGTGGGCGAGCGCGGTGTTGAGCTGCTGCAGCACGTGGTGGCGGGTCGGCAGGCCGGTTTCCGGATTGCTGGTGGCCGGTGCGCCGGTGGCACCGGGCAAGGTTGCGGCCTGGGCACGTGCGCGGCGGATGCGGTTGGCCACCGCCGCGATCAGGTGGCGGGGGCGGATCGGCTTGCTCAGGTAGTCATCTGCACCGCTGTCGAGCACCTCGAACTGGCGCTCCGGATCCGGATCGCCGCTGAGGAACACGATCGGCAGCAACTGCAGGCCAGGCTGCTGGCGGATCAGCGCGGTCAGGCGCATGCCGTCCAGGCCGGGCAGGTGCAGGTCCATCAGGATCAGGTCGGGGCGATGTTCCTTGATGGCCTGCAGCGCGCCATCGGCATCGCTGTGCACGATCGCCTGCATCCCGGCACCGTGCAGTACGCTCTGCGCGAACAGGGCCTGGGCGCGGTCATCCTCGACGATCAGCACGCGGTAGGGCGAATCGGAGGGCGGCGGTGCCTGGTCATTGTTGCCTGCTTCAGCCAGTGCGCCAGGGCCGGGCAGCGGCGGCGGTGCGCTGCCGATCGTCGCCGGCGTGTCAACCGCGGCCAGCGACGGGGTTGCCGCCGCGGCGGCTGCGACCGGACTTGCCGGTTCAGCGGTCCAGCGTTGCCAATGATCGGCCGGAGGGGTTTCAGCGCGTCCCGGGCGGGCGCCCGCGGGGGATTCGTTTGCGGCCATCGGTGCTCCTGGTGTTCGCGTCCATTATGCGACAAGCCCGGCGTTCAACCGGTGCCGGGCTGTCGCGGACCGTCTGCGGCGACACCGCGTGCCAGCCAGCGCACGCCTTTCCACAGGGTGCGCCAGACCAGCCACACCAGCAGGGCACCGGCCAGGCTGCAGGCCAGCACCACGATCAGCGCGATCCACGGATGTGCCAGGGCCAGTGCCAGGCCGCCGATCACCACGGTGTCTTCGGCAGCGGACGCGACCCAGTTGCTGGCCGGTTCCGGCGAGGTGTTGAGCAACGCGCGGGTGCCGGCCTTCAGGCCATGGCTGGCCAACGCGACACCGGCACCGGCAGCAAGCGCGCCGGTGCCCAGCTGCCCATCGGGCGACAGCGTGGCGGCGGCGAGGAAGGCACCGGCAGGCACGCGCGCGAGCGTCTGCACAAGGTCCCAGGCCGAGTCCACGCCGGGAATCTTGTCGGCGAAGAATTCGGCCACGGCCAGCGCCGCGGAGGTGCCCAGCACCCACCATGACTCGGTGGCCTGCAGGGCGGGTGGCAGGTCGACCCAGCCGAGCAGGCCGGCCAGGCCGACGCCGAACACGGTGAGGTAGACGCGAATACCGGCCAGCCAGGCCAGCAGGATGCCGATCACGAACAGGTGGGCTTCGGTCATGGCGATGCTCCGGCGACGGAACTGTGCAGGGGGCCACACTATCGGCGATGGCGTGCCTGAACGCCACAGACCGCCGCCGGTCCCTGCGCAGGAAACCCACCTGTCCTGTCATACACTAGCCCGTCGTTTGCCACAGGGGCCGTATCGGTGTCGCCCTCGCGATGCCCCGGAAACCACCCATGAACAACCGCCCACCCATGCGCGTGCAGGTGCGCCTGCCCGGCGCGCCGCAACCGCCGATGGACCGTCGCCGCCTGCTGGTGATCGGTGGCATCTGGCTGCTCAGCCTGGTGTTGGCCGCGCTGGGTGGCTGCTGGATGGCCACGCCGCGCGATGCGCAGGGCCAGCGCCTGCAGGCCGCCGAGAAGCGTGCCGAGGGCCTGCAGACGCAGCTGACCGAGTTGCGCCAGAAACAGGCCACGCTGGAAGCCTCCGACCGCATCAGCCGCGCCGCCAATACCGAGGTGCAGTCCTCGCTGGCCGAGCGTGACGAAGAAATCGCCGGCCTGCGCGCCGACGTCGCCTTCTATGAGCGACTGGTGGGTTCGACCAGCCAGCGCAAGGGCCTGAACACCCATTCCATCGAGTTCAGCCCGGAAGCGGCCGGCACCTGGCAGTACACCGCCGTGCTGACCCAGAACCTCAACCGCGGTGCCATCAGCCAGGGGCAGATGCGCTTCACCGTGGAAGGCGTGAAGAACGGCAAGCTGGCCACGATCAGCTGGGATGATCTGCACCAGCGCAGCAAGGTGCCGGGACAGGATTACTCGTTCCGGTACTTCCAGCAGATCAGCGGCAGCGTGATGCTGCCGGCTGACTTCACCCCGCAACGCGTGCGGGTGACATTGGGGAGTGGTGCGGGGGGCACCACCCAGGTATTCGACTGGAAACAGGCCGGTGCGCCGGCCGCCAAAGGGGAGTAGGCAGATGTTCGGAAGCAGCAAATCCAACCGTGAAGGCCAGCTGGTGGTGGATGCCCTGATCGGCAACCAGGTGGTGATCCGCGGTGATGTGGAATTCAGTGGCGGGCTGTACGTGGAAGGCCGCATCCATGGCAAGGTGATCGCCGCTGAAGGTGCCAGTGGCGCGACCCTGACGGTCGCCGAGCATGGTGTGATCGAGGGTGAGATCCGCGCCCAGGTGGTGGTCATCAGCGGTCGTCTCGACGGCGACGTGCACGCCACCGAGAAGGTCGAGCTGACCCCGAGCGCGCGGGTCAACGGCAATGTCCATTACCAGGTGGTGGAGATGAATGCGGGGGCCCAGCTGAATGGACGCCTGATCCACGCCAGCGCCCCGATGGCGGCCCTGCCGGCCCCGGAAAGCGACGACGCCAACGGTGGCAAGGGCGATACCGCCGCGCGCCGCAAGCTGGCCGAGGCGATGGCTTGAAACCCAGCGTCGACGCCCCCATGCTGAGACCATGAGCACGCTAGTCTCCCTGCCCGGCGCCAGCCCGGTCGCCGCGCCCGATTACCAGTCGCTGGAGCGCCCGCTGAACTTCACCGAGTCGGCGGCCGCCAAGGTCAAATCCCTGATCCAGGAAGAGGGCAACCTCGACCTGGCCCTGCGCGTGTACATCGAGGGGGGCGGCTGTTCGGGCTTCCAGTATGGGTTCGAGTTCGACGAGAACCGTGCCGAGGATGATCTGGCGGTGCAGACCAGCGGGGTGACCCTGCTGGTCGATCCGCTGAGCCTGCAGTACCTGATGGGTGCCGAGGTGGACTACACCGAGAGCCTGACCGGTGCCCAGTTCGTGATCCGCAACCCGAACGCCAAGACTACCTGCGGCTGCGGCAGCAGCTTCAGCATGTAAACAGGCCGCGGGGCCTGCCCCCTGCGCGACAAGGTGTGTGGAGCAAGCTTCACCCCACAGCTGGTTTCCGCAAAGCCTGCGGCTTGCCACCCGCATCGATTGACGGCACGCTTGCCGGATGCCCAATACTCCTTCGCCGCTTTCCGGTTTCGCCTTCGTGGGCGAACCGCTGGAGCGCGCCGATGCCCTGCGCGACGATGCCGATGCACTGGCGCGCCTGTGGCCGGGCGCGCGCATTCTCGTGCTCGATCAGGACGGTACCGCCTTCACCGGCGATGACGACCAGCCCTTGGCGCTGACCGGCGCCGACATCGGTGGTGGCCCTGGTGCCGCAGTCTTCCTCGGCCTGCGTGGCGAGCAGGCCTGGTTCTCGGTCGAAGCCGCCAGCGTTTCGGTTACTGCGCCGCGCCGGCTCGACCTGCGCCAGGCCGCCCTGCTGTGGTCGATGGCCGATGCGACCGCCTTCAGCTATGCCCGCGGCATGTCCTACTGGCATTCGCGCACCCGCTTCTGTGGCGTGTGCGGCGGTGCCGTGGCATTTGCCCGTGGCGGCTTTGTCGGCCGTTGCACGCAGTGTTCCACCGAGCACTACCCTCGGGTCGATCCGGCGGTGATCGTGGCGGTGGAGAACCAAGGCCGGCTGCTGCTGGGCCGGCAGTCGAACTGGGCGCCGCGCCGTTACTCGGTGCTGGCCGGCTTTGTCGAACCGGGCGAGACCTTCGAACAGACCGTAGTGCGCGAAGTACACGAGGAAAGCAAGGTGCGGGTGACCGCCTGCCAATACCTCGGTTCGCAGCCGTGGCCGTTCCCTGGTGCGCTGATGATCGGCTTCCGTGCGCAGGCCCAGGATGACCTGCCGACCGTGGACGGAGAGCTGGAAGACGCGCGCTGGTTCAGCGCCGAAGACGTCGGCGCGGCGCTGGCACGTGATGTCGAGGACGATGGTCAGGGCATCCGCCTGTCGCCGCCGATCTCGATCTCGCGGGGCCTGATCGAGCATTGGTACCGCCAGCAGCAGGGGTGATGGCCAGGGGCTGCCAGGCGTGTTCTGGTGCCAGCATTGCCGCCACCTGAACACGCCTCGGGTTACAGTGCGATCCATCGCAGGAGGCGTCGCTGCGACAGGTAAGGTAGCGACGCCTAGCGTTCTGTTTCGTAGGGAGACCTGCCATGTTCACCACTCTGGCCGCCGTGCTGGTGGCACTGGCCTTGGGCCATGTGGCTCCGGCCGCTGCCGCTTCGCTGCGCCGTTTCGATGGCTTCCGGCGCTGGCTGGGCTGGCTGGACGCGCGGGGTGGCAAGGCCTGGCAGGGGCCGGCAGGCGTGGCCCTGGCGCTGCTGCCGCCGCTGCTGCTGATGGCGCTGCTGGCCTGGCTGCTGCGCGGCGCGCTGTTCGGCCTGCCATCGTTGCTGCTGGGCGTGGCGGTACTGGCGTGGTGCTGGGGCCCGCGCGACCTGGACCGCGATATCGAAGCGATCATCGATGCCGACGATGCCGCGACGCGTCAGGCGGCGGTGCGCAACCTGCAGTCGGCCGGCGGCAGCCTGCGCGAGGACATTCCGTCACTGGTCGAGGCGACCGTACTCAACGCGCTGCGGCGCTGGTTCGCGGTGCTGTTCTGGTTCCTGCTGCTGGGCCCGGCCGGTGCGCTGGGGTACCGTCTGCTGGCACTGATGGCGGAAAGCCCGATGCGCGCGCGCGTGCCGGTGGAGCCGCTGGCACTGGCACAACGCCTACTGGGCTGGATCGAGTGGCCGGTGGCGCAGTTGATGGCGTTCTCGATGGCGCTGGTGGGTAACTTCGATACGGCGTGGAAGGCCTGGCGCCAGGCCCATGGCGAACGCCTGGCCGGTGACATCGGCTTTCTTGGCGCGGTGGCACGGGCCAGCGTCAACGCCGAGCTGCGCGAGGATGCGCACGATTACACCGAGGCGGGACTGTTGCCGGTATGGCAGCGGCTGCCGGACCTGCGCGATGCGATGAGCCTGGTGTGGCGGATGCTGCTGCTGTGGCTGGCGATCCTCGCCCTGCTGGTGATTGCAGGCTGGGTGACGTAGTGGCTTTGCCGGGCTTGCAGCCCTGCACCTGCAGAGGCAAAGGTCGGAGCAACAGCAACAGCAGCTCTGGATTGCTGATGGTTGGGCGGGACGGTGTGGGGCTGCAGGACACGCCGTAAACCCGTCCCTGGGGGCTCGATGGCGCCTCGCTCGTGCGCGCAGGACAGCGCACACGTGCAAGCGGCGACCGAGCTTACATGGGTGAGGGCGCTTTGCTTGCGAAGCATTGCTTCGCAAGCGACCGAACGCCCAGCCGGCAGCGGCTGGGCCGGACCCCGGAGGGGGACTTGCAGCGCCCCCTGCGCAGGCCACCCACCCGGCCAACCCCAAAGCTTCTGCCTTCAAACGCCGCCCACCACGAGGGGCTGCGCCGTTGGCTGGAAACCTAGATCGGTGCCAGCGCAGTGAACGGTGCCCACGGCAGGTTGCGCAGCAGCGCATACCCGGGCAGCACCCAGAGCCAGAACACGGGATTGGCCAGTACCCGCATCAGCGGGTCGAGCACACGGGGGCGGATGCCGGCGATGTTCAGCAGCATCAGCAACAGGAACGGCAGGCTGATGACCAGCAGCGGGTTCATCGCCATCGCGCCGGGCAGGTCGAAATGGACCAGGGAATACAGGCAGCGCGTGCTGCCACAGCCGGGGCAGTACAGGCCGGTCAGCGCGTACAGCGGGCAGCTCGGCAGCGGATTGCCGGCGACATACGGATTGACGTTGCGCAACACCACCGTGGCACCCACGGCCAGGCCGGCGGAGACCAGCAGCGGTGCCCAGCGGGCGAGTCGGGAACGAGCGGGAAGCGCGGACATGCAACAACGGATCCGGCGCAGGCGCCGGATCCGTCCAGGCGTATCAGTAGCCGCTGTTGCTCATCGCGCCCATGCCGCCGAGCACAACGAAGAACAGCACGTACAGCACGACCAGCACGGCCCAGGCGATGGCCGACCAGATGGCCCACTTCTTGGCCTTGGCAGCGGAGTCCTGGGCACCGGCGATGTCGCCAGCCGCCAGCTTGCCGTTGACCTGTGCGGCGTAGACGATCGACACGATGCCGGCCGGCAGGCAGCAGAACAGGGTGGTCAGGATGGCCCAGACCAGGTTGTTCGGGACCTGCGGAGTAGCAGTATTCATGGGTTCAAGCTCCTTGATGGGTGGTGGTGGTGAATCATTGGTCGGAAAGAGCGCCCAGTACGGCCAAGCCGCCGAACAGCCCGAACCACAACAGCAACAGGACCGGCAGGGACACGGCCGAAGCCACCGCCCACCAGCCCGCCTTGCGCGACGCGCTGTAGGCCCCCGGCAGGTCGCCGGCCGCGCGGCGGCCATCGACCTGGGAGGCATAGACGATCGACACCACGCCCAACGGCAGGCAGCAGAACAGCGTCGTCAGGATTGCCCAGACCAGATGGTTGGGGATGTAGACCGGACGGCTGAGCGGTGGTGGTTGATTCAAAGCGAGACTCCATTCCTTGGTGGTCGGCCGTTGTGAATCGGCCGGACCTCCCCCCTGTGGGTGCGTAATCTACCGCAACCGGCGTTGCATGTATGCGTTTACAGTCGCGGTATTCCGTGTTCGCCACTGCACGGTAGCGTATGCGGGAAGGTCGCCGGGTCTGCCTAGGCGAGCCGATTCCGTCAGGCGTGGTCACCACGCAGCGCCCGCACCTGGGCCTCCAGCACCGGGGCGCTGGTGGTGTGGCCATCCACGGCCGGCGCGGCGACCACTTCTACAGTGGCGCGGAAGCGGCGCGGTACACGCATGCGGCCCAGCCGGGTGTCGCGCCGGCTCCACATGCTCGACCACATGCTACGCAGCGCCATGGGTACCACCGGCACCGGCCGCCGTTCGAGGATCTTCTCCACCCCGGACTTGAACGGTGCCATCTGCCCGTCGCGGGTCAGCGCACCCTCGGGGAAGATGCAGACCAGTTCGCCTTCGGCCAGCGCCGCGTCGATCTCGTCGAACGCGCCCTGCATCAACACCGGGTCTTCGCGGGCACCAGCGATCGGGATCGCCTTGGCGGTACGGAAGATCCAGCGCATCACCGGAATGTTGAAGATCTTGTAGTACATGACGAAGCGCACCGGGCGCGGGATCGTCGCCGACAGGATCAGCGCGTCCATGTAGCTGACATGGTTGCAGACCAGCAGCGCGGCGCCTTCGTCGGGCACGTTGGCCTCGATGCCGTGAGGGCGCAGCCGGTACAGCGTGCGCACCATCACCCAGCTGAGGAAGCGCATCAGGAATTCGGGGACGATGGTGAAGATGTAGATCGCCACCAGTGCGTTGGCGATGGCCAGCGCCAGGAACTGCTGCGGAATGGTCCAGTGCAGCAGCTTGTGCGCGGCCAGCGACAGCAACGCGGCGCCGACGATGAAGCCGGAGTTCTGGATGTTCAGCGCGGCGAACACGCGTGACATCTGCGCCTTCGGCGTGCGGCTCTGGATCAGCGCGAACAGCGGCACCACGAAGATGCCGGTGAACAGGCCGATGCCGACCAGGTCGATGACGATACGGATGCTGCCAGGCTGTTGCAGGAACGGGCCGATGGACAGCCCGTGCACGGTCGCCTCGCCGCTGCGGGCGAAGTACAGGTCGAGCAGGAACGCGGTCATGCCAAACGCACCGAGCGGCACCAGGCCGATTTCCACCGTGCGTGCCGACAGCTTCTCGCACAGCAGCGAGCCGACGCCGGTGCCCACCGAGAACAGGGCCAGGGCGAAGATGTACAGGGTCGGTTCGCCGCCGAGGTTGGTCACCGCATAGGCCGGCAGCTGCGAGGTCAGCACGGTGCCGACGAACCAGAACCAGGACACGCCCAGAATCGCGTTGCGCACCGCTTTCTGCTGGCGTGCCATGCGCAGCACCGCCAGCGACTCCGGCAGTGGGTTCCAGTTGATCTTCAGGTTCGGGTCGCCGGCATCGACCTTGGGGATCAGCCGCGCGGCGATGTTGCCGCAGATCGCAAGGCCGATGATCGCGCAGGCCGCCACCACCGTGCCATGACTGCCGGCAACGGTGAATACCAGACCGCCGACGATCATGCCGGAGAGGATCGACATCGAGGTGCCCATCTCGACCAGGCCGTTGCCGCCGGTCAGCTCTTCGGGCTTGAGCACCGACGGCAGCACCGAGTACTTCACCGGGCCGAACAACGTCGACTGCATGCCGGTACAGAACAGCGCGATCAGCAGCACCGGCAGGCTCTGGGTGAGGAACCCGGTGGCCGCCAGCGACATGATCACGATCTCCATGCTGGTGGTGATCACGATCAGCCGCGATTTCTCAAGTTTGTCGGCGATCTGCCCGGCCAGTGCCGAGAACAGGAAGTACGGCAGGATGAAGATGGCCGGTGCCAGCGTGGCGTACAGCCCCAGTTCTTCCTCCGGCACGGCCATGAACAGCAACATGCTGATGATCGCCTGCCGGTATACGTTGTCGTTGAACGCACCGAGCGCCTGGACGACGAAGAACGGCAGGAAACGGCGCTGGCGCAGCAGGGCGAACTGGTTGTGACCGGACATGGAGCCTCCTTGACCGGCGCAGCCTAGCATTCCTGCCTATCCGCTGTGGGTGCGGACCTGTGGGTGCGGACCGTTGGTCCGCACACTTTGAAAGGTGTCAGACGATATCGTCGACCACGCCGCCATCCACGCGCAGCGCCGCACCCGAGGTGGCCGAGGCCTGCGGCGAGGCCAGGTACACCACCATGTTGGCCACTTCTTCAACCGTGGCGGTGCGCCGGATCACCGAAGACGGCCGGTGCGCCATCACGAACTCGCGGCCGATCTGCTCCAGTGGCTTGCCGCTGCGCTGGCGTTCATCTTCGAACATCGCCGCGAAACCATCGGACAGGGTGGGGCCGGGCAGCACCGCGTTGACGGTGACACCGCTGCCGGCCACGCGCTTGGCCAGGCCGCGCGACAACGACAATTGCGCGGTCTTGCTGACCCCGTAATGGATCATGTCGGCGGGAACGTTGCGGGCCGACTCGGAAGAGATGAACAGCACGCGGCCCCAGCCAGCATCGACCATCGCCGGCAGCAGCGCCCGCGACAGGCGCACACCGGACATCACGTTGGTCTGCCAGTAGCGCTCCCAGGTCGCATCGTCGGTCTCGAAGAAGTCCTCGGGGCCGAAGATGCCGGCGTTGTTGACCAGGATGTCGACCTTGGGCAAGCCGGCCAGCAGCGTATCGACACCGGCCGCATCGGACAGGTCGGCAGCCACGCCGAGCACGTCGGCATCTGGAACGGCGTCGAGCAGGCGCTGGCGGGCGCGCTCGACGCTGTCGGTGCTGCGGCCATTGAGGATGACCCGCGCACCGGCGACGGCCAGGCCCTGGGCAATCGCCAGGCCGATGCCGGCGGTGGAGGCGGTGACCAGCGCGGTACGGCCGCTGAGTTCGATCTTCATGGAGGAATCCGGGGCAGGGGGATCACGCAGTATCCGCGTGGCTGCGTGATCGGGATGCAGCGCTGGATGCAACGCGATGTTGCGTTGGCGGTAGCACCGGGCGATGCACGGCGGCAGGCTGTCAGGTGAGCGTGCGTACCGCCTCATTGGCCGCCGCGCGCACCTTCGGCAGCATCCGCAGCACCAGCGCCATCTGCGTGCGGATCAACTGCAGCTTCGGCGGCATCGCCTCGTCAATCTGCTCCAGCTCGGCGGCCACCGCGCGGTCGGCATCATTGTCCTCCTCTGCGACCGGCTGCCGTGCGGTCAGGGCCGTCGCCAGCTGCTGCAGCGCCTTGCGCACGCGCTCACCGGCAGCCAGTGCCAGCGGATCGCCGGCGTAGCTGTCCACCTGGTCGCGGTGCGCACCCAGGGCCGACAGGTGCCCGAGCAGCGTGTTGGACAGCGCCAGGAAGTGGAAGCCGGCGTCCAGGTTGCGGCGCACGTGGCCGGGTTCGCGCAGCATGTTCGACAGCGCGGTAGACAGCGCGGCGTCGGCGTTGTGCATGTCGCGGCGGGCGATGCGGTAGGCCAGATCGTCACGCATGCCGCTGCGGTACTGGCCCAGTACCGAATCCAGATAGCGCGCAGCGGTGTCCAGCACCCGCGCCAGTACAAGATGCAGTTGCCGGCCCTGCCAGTCGGGCAGGATCAGGAACGCGGCCGCAGCGGCGATCGCACAGCCCAGCAGCGTATCGACCATGCGCGGCACGATCAGCACGAAGCCGTCGCCGATCAGGTTGAAGCAGGTCAGTGCCATCACCGTGATCGCCGCCGATGCCACCAGGTAGCGATCGGTGCGGGTGAAGAAGAACAGCAGCGCCGACAGCAGCGCGATCAGCAGCTGCACGTGCAGCTGCGGGAACAGCTGCAGCAGTGCCCAGGTCAGCACCAGGCCGAACAGCGTGCCGACGATGCGTTGTGCAAGGCGCTGGCGGGTTGCACCGAAGTTGGGACGGCACACGAACACGATGGTCAGCAGCACCCACGAGCCGTTCTGTGCATTGAACAAGCGGATCGCAGCGAAGCCGGCGATCAGTGCCAGCGCCATGCGCAGTCCATGGCGGAACAGCACCGAGCCCGGCGTGAGCTGCTGGCGGATACGCACGCCCATCTCGCGCAGGCTATGCGGGTTGCTGTCGCGCAGGCGGGTGTCAACGTTGTCGAGGCTGGCCTCGGAACGCTCCGCATCGAGCAGGCGGCGCTCGATGCTGCGCAGGTTGTGCACCAGCAGGTCCAGCGAGCCGAGCAGGCGCTGCCATTGCGGACGCTGCTGGTCGCGCAGGTAGGCCAGCGCATCGGCCAGGTCGCGCCCGGCCTGCTGGTTGCTTTCGCCATACACGAACGGACGACGCAGGCGGATCGCCTCGCCCAGCCGCGCACAGGCCTGGCCCTGCAGGTCGAGCAGGCGCTGGCAGCGGTACAGCACGTCGCTGTGGAAGAACGCATCGACCAGCGCGCCGTACGGGTAATGCGAGGAACTGGCGCGCTCATGGAAATCCTGCGCCATGTAGTACAGGCGCAGATACAGGCCGGAATTGACGCCGGGCCGGCCGGAGCGACCGAAGCGGGCCAGGATCGCGGTCTTGGCTTCGTTGAGCGCACCGACCACGCGCCGGTTCTGTTCGGCCAGGTCCAGCTGGCGACGCTGCAGGTCGGCCTCGCGCACCGGTTCGAACAGCGCGGCCTTCAGCTGCAGGTAGCGGCCCAGTTCCACATACAGGCGCGCCACCCGTTCGCGCACCGGCCGGTTGGCGAACAGCGTGGTCCACAGGATCGACAGCAGGCCGTACCAGACCGCACCGGCCAGCAGGTGGCTGACCGCTTCCAGCGCGCTGTGCAGATCGCTGGCCCCGTGCTGTTCGAGGCCGATCATGGTGTAGATCGCAAGCGTCACTGTGGCCTGGGCGATGGACGCATAGCGCTCGCCGAGCGCACCGAGCAGGGTCAGGCCGAAGGTGGACAGCGCCAGCGCGGCGATGAAGATCCACGGCCATGGGAACAGCCAGATCACCGAAGCCGCGGCGAGGCAGAAGCACAACAGCGACAGCGCCACGGCCTTGGTCCGGCCCCACCAGTTGTCATCGGTCTCGGCGATGGCGCTGGCGATGATGCCCAGGAACACGCCGGGTAGCGCGGTCAGTGCATCCAGCTGCCAGCACACGGCGACAGCTGCGGTCAGGGCGATGAACACCCGCAGGCCATAACTGGCCTTCTCGTGGGCCCACAGGCGACTGAGACTGGATTGGCGGGCGGACATGCAGGCTCGGGAGGCGGAATGCCCCCATTATTGCGGGCCTTGCGTGAAATCCGGTAGCGCCGGGCCGTGCCCGGCGAGGGCGCAGCGCGGCGCTACCGTTGGATCACATCTCCCAACGCACGCTCACCGCGAACGTGCGCGGCAGGCCGGCGCCGGCGTTGGACCAGTACCTGCGGTTGGCCAGGTTCTCGACGCTGGCACGCAGGGTCACCGGATGGCCGGACGCCAGCAGGCGATAGCCGATGCCTGCGTTCACCAGCGTGTAGTCGGGCAGCTTCAGGGTGTTGTCGGCGTCGTACCAGACATCGCCGTAGTAGCGCACGGCGGCATAGGTCTCCAAACCGTCTACCCAGGGCAGCTGGTAGGTGGCGTGCAGTACGCCGCTCCAGCGCGCAGCACCGGCGGTACGGTTGCCTTCCTGTGCGGCGCTGCCCGGGGACAGCTTGTCGTAGGTCGGATCCAGCCAGGTGACGCCGCCGCCGACCGTCAGTGCATCGTTGAGGTGCAGGTCGGCACTGGCTTCGATGCCTTCGTACAGCGTGACGCCATCCTGCACCAGGCGCTTGCCGGCCGGCGTGAGCTCATCGATGTTGGCACCACGTTCCAGCCGGAACGCGGCCACGTTCGCATTCCAACGCGCCGCTTCGACCTTGGCACCGATCTCGTACTGCTTGCTGATGGTGGGATCGAGCACGTCACCGGCGTTGATGTAGCTGTTGCCTACGCGGCTGCCCGCTTCCAGCGACTCGATGTAGCTGGCGTAAAGGGTGACCGCCTCGCTGGGCTTGAACATCACGGCGTAGGTCGGGGTGACCGGGTAGGTGTGGTATCGCCCCTTGGTTTCGAAGTCGTTGTAGCGCCAGCCCGCCAGCACCGACCAGCCGCTGCCGAGGTTCACCGTATCGCTTGCGAACACCGCCTGCTGCACCGTCTCGTCGCCGCGGGTCATCACCCGCGAACCGACGGCGTCGTGGCGGATGGCATGGCGCTGGTACAGGTTGGCGCGGCCGATCAGGTTCCACTCGTAGGGACGGTCCCAGCCCAGCCCGGTCTGGTGGCTGATGCCTGCCACCACCTGATGCTGCAGCGGACCGGTGTGGAAGCTGCCCTGCAACATCGCCTGGGCCAGCTTCCACTCGCTCTTGCCACCCAGTTCGTAGACATTGACGTCGTAGTCGCCGTTGAGATCATCGATGTAGGCGAAGATCTTGTTGACGTCATTCCATGAAGTGGTGACGCCATAACTCAGGCTGGCCTTCCAGTCACTGTTGATCTGCCAGTTCAAGCCGGTCGACAGCAGGCTGGAGCGTGTGTCGTAGTAGGTGCCGGGTACGCTGTTGTCGGTATCTCCAGAGATCGGCCGCGGCAACGAGGTCAGGCCACGGAAGTAGTACTGCGGCGATTCCTCGCGCAGGTCGCGCGACTGGAACACACCGTCGAAGGTCCAGGTGAGCGCATCACTCAGGCGCGCATCCAGCGACAGCGCGCCCACCTTGCGATCGACATGCCCGCCGTTGAAGGTCTCGCCCTTTTCCTGGAAGGCGTTGAAGCGGTAGCCGAACATCTGCTCGTTGCCGAAGCGGCCGCCAACGTCGATGCCGCCGCTGACGATGCCCTGTTCGCGCCAGCCCAGCTGGGCGGAGAACGTGGGCGTGTCGGTTGGCTTCTTGGTGATGTAGTTGACGATGCCGCCGGGGGTGCCGAAGCCATACAGGAATCCGCCCGGGCCTTTCAGCAGATCGACCTGTTCCATTACTTCCAGTGGCCATTCGGTGCCCCAGGACGAGACCTGCAGGCCATTGACCCGGTAGCTGTCGTAGTTCAGCTCCAGACCGCGGTTGCGGATCGGCGAGCTCCAGCCACTGGCATAGGCGCTGACCTGGGTGCTGACCGAGGGGTCGAGCAGGAAGGCTTCACCCAGCGAGACCACCTGGCGCTGCTCTATCTGCTCGCGGCCAACCGCGGTGATCGCGAACGGAGTGTCGCGCAGGGCGCGGTCGCCCAGTGCGCCGGCGTCGGTATGGGTGCGCTCGGCAGTGACTTTCACCGCATCCAGATCGGTGGCGCTACGGCTGCCGGCCGGCGCTTCGGCGTGGGCGGCACAGGCGGCGGACAAGGCTACGGCCAGCAGGGCCAGGCGGGGAAATCGGAATGGCAGCATCGACGGTGATCCTCGACGGACGGCCACGGGCCATCCGCCCACAGTGGGGGGAAGGGGGAATGGCTGGGATCACGCAGGCTGGCCGGAGATGGCAGCGGGGCGCCGCGAAAGGGCGCAGGACCATGGCTGGATGAGAATTGTTCTCTTTTCGTTACGGCGCGTCAAACCCGCAGGCGTGCGGACCAACGGTCCGCACCCACCATCCACACCCACCATCTGCATCCACGGTAGTGCCGGCCGCTGGCCGGCAGATTGGCTGTATGGAGAACGCCGGCCAGCGGCCGGCTCTACCAGTAGTAGATCCACGCCATGCGTGGATGACCCTTCTACGCCCGCTGCGCGCGCTTGAGCAGCTTCGCTTCGCGCTTGCGTGCGCGGCGTGCCCGCCAGCGTTCGGCCAGGCACGAGAAGATCACGTACAGCGCTGGTGTGCTGAGCAGCGTCAGGCTCTGCGAGAACAGCAGGCCGCCGATCATCGCGATACCCAGCGGGCGCCGCAGCTCGGACCCTTCGCCGAGGCCGATCGCCAGCGGTACGGCGGCCAGGATCGCCACCATCGTGGTCATCATGATCGGGCGGAAGCGCACGATACTGGCCTCGCGTGCCGCTTCGCGCGGCGCCAGCCCATGCTCGCGCTGCGCCACCAGCGCGAAGTCGATCATCATGATCGCGTTCTTCTTGACGATGCCGATCAGCAGCACCAGTGCGATCATCGAGATCACCGACAGTTCGGTGTTGGTGCCGAACAGCGCCAGCAGCGCGCCCACTCCGGCCGCCGGCAGCGTGGACAGGATGGTGACCGGATGGATCAGGCTCTCGTACAGCATGCCCAGCACCAGGTACACGGTCAGGATCGCGGCAAACACCAGGATCAGCATGTCGCTGGGATCGGAGTTGAACCCGAAGCCCGCATCATCGGCCAGGCGGATGTCGCCGGGCATGCGCATGCCGGCCACGGTCGCGTCGATGATCGCCTTGGCCTCACCCATGCTCACGTTCGGCGCCAGGTTGTAGCTCAGGTCCATCGTCGTGTACTGGTTCTCGTGGGTGATCTGCGACGGCGCCAGCCCCGGCACCTGCTTGGCCATCGCCGTGATCGGCACCATCTCGCCGTTGCGCGCCCGCACGTACACCTCGTCCAGCGCTGCCGGCGTAGCGGTCTGCGAGGGCAGGGCGTTGACCACCACGCTGTACTGGTTGATGTCCGAGTAGATCGTCGAGATCTGGCGCTGCCCGAACGCGCCGTACAGCGCCCCATCGATGGCGCCGACCGAAACGCCCAGGCGCGCAGCCTTGGCGCGGTCGATCTCGATGTTCTGGCGCAGCCCGGCATTGTCGACATCGGTGCCGACATCGCGCAGCTTCGGGTTCTTCTTCAGTTCCGCCTGCAGCTTGGGCAGCCATTCCTGCAGGGACGCCAGGTCATTGCCCTGCAGCGAGATACGGTACTGCGCGCCCTGGCTGGAGCCGCCGCCATCGTTGCTGGGCAGATCCTGGATCGCACGCAGGCGCAGCTGCAGGTCGGGGTAACGGTCGGCCTTGGCGCTCAAGCGTGCCAGTGCATGTGCGGTGGTTTCGCGGCGGCCTTCCTTGCGCGATTTCAGCTCGACGTTGAACTGTGCGCTGGAGCCCTGGCGGCCGCTGCCCAGGCGTACGCCCACGGTCTTCACCGCCGGGTCGGCCATCAGCATGTCGGTGATGCGACGCTGGCGGGCGACCATGTCCTCGAAGGAGACGGTGGCACTGGAGTTGGCGCGGCCCCAGATCAGGCCGGTGTCCTGCGGAGGGAACGCGCCCTTCTTCACTGCGCCGAACAGGAAGATGGTGACGCCGATCAGGATCAGCGGCGTCAACGACAGCAGCAACGCGTGGCGCAGCGAGAAGTCGAGGAATACGGTGTAGATGCGCAGCATGCGCTCGTGGCCGGCATCCAGCCAACGGCCGAAGCGCGACGGCGCTGCCTTGTGATCATGGGCACTGAGGAAGCGGCTGCACAGCGCCGGGGTCAGCGTCAGCGAGACGACCATCGACACCACGATGGCCGCGACCAGGGTAACGGTGAACTCGCGGAAGAACGCACCCATCATGCCGCTGGCGAACAGCAGTGGGATGAACACCGCCACCAGCGAGGCGGTGATCGAGACGATGGTGAAGCCGATCTCGCGGGCACCGGTCAGCGCCGCCTGCATGCGCGGCATGCCCTCGTCGAGGTGGCGCATGATGTTCTCGATCACCACGATCGCATCATCGACCACGAAGCCGATCGCGATCACCAGCGCCAGCAGGCTCAGGTTGTTCAGGGTGAAGCCCATCACGTACATCACCAGCGCGGCACCGGCCAGCGACAGCGGCACGGTCACTGCGGCGATCAGCGTGGGTGCCAGCCGGCGCAGGAACAGCGCCATGGTCAGCACCACCATCGCCAGGCTGATCAGCAGGGTGATCTGCACTTCATGCAGCGACGAGCGGATGGTCGGCGTACGATCGAAGTACGGCGTCATCGTGGTGCCGGGCTGCAGGTAGTCGCGCAGGGTCGGGATCTGCGCCTTGACCCGGTCTACGGTCTCCACGATGTTGGCGCCGGCGCGGGTGAACACGTACATCACCACCGCCGGTTTGTGGTCGAACCACGCGGCCTGGTAGGCGTCCTGCTGGCCGTCGTAGACGTTGGCGATGTCCTTCAGGCGGATCACCCGGCCGTCGCCCTGGGTCTTCACCACCAGGTCGGCGAAGTCGGCAGCGCGTGCGACCGAATCGTTGGCGATGATCGCGGTGGTGGTGTTGCCATCGCTGAGGAAGCCGGTGGGTGAGGTCACGTTGGCCGCACGCACCGCGTTGCGCAGGTCATCGGCGGTCAGGCCCAGCGCGTTCATCAGGCGCAGGTTGACGTCCACACGCACCGCCGGCGTCGACGCACCGGCGATGTCGACCGAGGCCACGCCGCTGATCTGGCGGATACGCTGGGCCAGCAGTGAGTCAGCGACGTTGTACAGCTCGTCGGCCGACTGCGTTTGCGAGGTCAGCGCGATGGCGATGACCGGATCGTCGTTCGGGTTCGCCTTCTGGTACATCGGCGAACCCATGCCCGAGGGCAGGTCGGCCTGTGCAGAATTGATCGCGGTCTGTACGTCCAGCGCGGCCGAATCGATGTTGTGGCCGCTCTGGAAGATCATGAACACCAGCGAGCTGCCTTCCGAACTCGACGAGCGCATGCGGTCGATGCCGGGCAGCTGGCCGAGGTGGCGCTCCAGCGGTGCGGTGACCGTCGAGGCCATGGTCGCCGCATCTGCGCCCGATTGGCTGGCGTGCACGAAGATCACCGGGATCTCGATGTTCGGCAGCGCCGATACGCCCAGCCGCAGGTAGCAGATCAGGCCGACCATGAACAGGCCGATGGCCAGCAGCGCGGTGCCGATCGGACGGCGGATGAAGGGGCCGGACAGGTTCATCGTGCGGGCCGCCACGGCAGTGGGGCGTGGATCATGCCTGCGGCTCCTGCAGTGAACCATCGCGCAGTGCGCGCTGTTCACGGCGGCGTGCCAGCCACTCGGAGAAGCGCTCCATGTACAGGTAGATCACCGGAGTGGTGTACAGGGTCACCAGCTGCGACAGCAGCAGGCCGCCGACGATGGCGATGCCCAACGGGCGGCGCAGCTCCGAACCGATGCCGGTACCCAGCGCCAGCGGCAGGGCGCCGAGCATGGCCGCGGCGGTGGTCATCATGATCGGGCGGAAACGCAGCAGGCAGGCGCGGCGGATCGCTTCGTGCGCGTTGGCACCGGCGCGGCGTGCCTCGATCGCGAAGTCCACCATCATGATGCCGTTCTTCTTGACGATGCCGATCAGCAGCACGATGCCGACGATGCCATCCACCGACAGGCTCAGCCCGCACAGCATCAGCGCCAGCAGCGCGCCAACACCGGCCGGCGGCAGCGTGGAGATGATCGTGATCGGGTGGATGTAGCTCTCGTACAGCACGCCCAGCACGATGTAGATCACCACCAGCGACGCCAGCAGCAGCCACACCACATCGGTCTGGCTGCCGGTGAATTCGGCAGCCTTGCCGATGAACTCGGCATGCAGGTGGGTGGGCATGTCCAGGGTGTCCTTGGTTTCCTGGATCGCCCGCACCGCTTCGGACAGCGAATAGCCCGGTGCCACGTTGAACGAGACCGTCACCGCCGGCAGCTGCTGCTGATGGCTGACCAGCAGTGGCGCGCTGCTGACCTTGCCCTCGGCCAGCGCCGACAGCGGGATGATGTTGCCGGCACCGACGGTGATACCGGTGTTCTGCGCACCGATGCCGGTCGCGGTCGACGAGTTGGACGAGGTGACCTGGCCGAAGCTGGTGGCATTGGTGCCTGTCAGTGCACCGGCACCATTGGAGGCAACGGCCAGCTGTTCCATCAGCGCGGTGCTGGTGCGGAACTCCGGCGCCACTTCCAGCACAACGCGATACTGGTTGAGCTCGGTGAAGATGGTCGAGATCTGGCGCTGGCCGAACGCATCATAGAGGGTGTCGTCGATGGTCTGCATCGGCACGCCCAGCACGCTGGCCTTGTCGCGGTCGATGTTCAGCTCAAGCGCACGGCCCTGGTTGGACAGGTTGTTGTCGACGTCGGCCAGTTCCGGGCGCTTGCGCAGTGCTTCGGTCAGGCGCGTGGCCTGGGTGGCCACCGTGGCCGAATCCACGTCCGACAGCGAGTACTGGTACTCGGTGGCAGCCACGCGGGTATCCAGGGTCACGTCCTGTACCGGCTTCAGGTACAGCGCGACACCTGGAATGCCGGCGACGGCCTTCTGCAGGCGCGGCAGGATCTTGTCCAGGCCGTCACGCTCGCCGCGTTCCTTCAGCACGATCGACAGCTGGCCCTGGTTGAGCGTGGGGTTCATGCTGCCAGCACCGATGAACGCCGACACGCCGGTCACGTCCGGGTCCTGGCGCAGTGCTTCGGCCACCTGCTTGGTGCGCTGCTCCATCTGCGGGAAGGCGATGTTCTGGTCGGCCTGGACCACGCCGGTGATCAGGCCGGTGTCCTGCTCGGGCAGCAGGCCCTTGGGAATCAGCACGTACAGCAGCACGGTCAGCACCAGCGCGCCGCCGGCCACGGCCAGGGTCAGGCGCTGGTGGCCCAGCACCCAGTCCAGGCTCTGTTCGTACAGGCCCACCGTGCGCGTCCACAGGTTCTGCTTGCCGGCGGCGGCCGCACGCTCATGCGCGTCCTCGCCCTCGGGCAGCGCGTCGGGCTTGAGCAGGTAAGCGCACATCATCGGCGTCAGCGTCAGCGAGATCAGCATCGACAGCACGACGGCGATGCTCAGTACCCATGCGAACTCATGGAACAGGCGGCCGGTGACGCCGGGCATCAGCAGCAGCGGCAGGAACACCGCCACCAGCGAAACGGTCAGCGACAGCACGGTGAAGCCGATCTGGCGCGCACCGATTTCGGCCGCTTCCTTGCCACTCTTGCCCTGCTCGATGTAACGCACGATGTTCTCGATCATCACGATCGCATCGTCGACCACGAAGCCGGTGGCCACCACCAGCGCCATCAGCGACAGGTTGTCCAGCGACATGCCGGCAAAGGCCATCACCGCGAAGGTGCCGGCCAGCGACAGCGGCACCGCCACCGAGGGAATGATCGTGGCCCACAGCCGGCGCAGGAACACGAAGATCACCGCTACCACCAGGCCGATGGTGAGGATCAGGGTGAACTGCACTTCATGCACCGAGGCGCGGATGGTCTCGGTACGGTCGTTGAAGATCTCCAGGTGCACGTCGGCTGGCAACACGCCCTGCAGCTGCGGCAGGATCGCGCGGATGCGCTCGACGGTCTGCACGATGTTGGCGCCGGGCTGGCGACGCACTTCCAGCAGCACCGCCGGTTTGCCATCGGCCCAGGCGGCCAGCTGATCGTTCTCAACGCCATCGATCACCTGGGCCACGTCCGACAGCCGCACCGGACGGCCGTTCTTGTAGCTGATGATGGTGTCGCGGTACTCCGCGGCGCTGGACAGCTGGTCGTTGGTGCCAATGCTGTAGGACTGGGTCTTGCCGTTCAACGAACCCTTCGGTGCGTTGACGTTGGCCTGGGTCAGCGCGCTGCGCAGCTGTTCCAGGGTCAGGCCCATGTTCGACAGCTGCGCCGGATTGACCTGGATGCGCACGGCCGGGCGCACGTTGCCGGCGATCGACACCAGGCCCACGCCCTGCACCTGCGAAAGGCGCTGGGCGAGGATCGAGTCGGCGTAGTTGTTGACGTCGCGCAGCGGGCGCGTGTCCGAGGTCAGCTTCAGGGTGACGATGGCCGCGTCCGCCGGATTCACCCGGTTGTAGACCGGCTGGTAGGGCAGCGACGAGGGCAGGGTGGCTTGGCGGATCGCCGCCTGCACGTCCTGCGCGGCGATGTCGATGTCGCGGTCCATCGAGAACTGCAGGATGATCGTGGACAACCCGGCCGACGAGTCGGAGGTCATCAGCTCCAGCCCGGAGATCTGCCCGAACTGGCGCTCCAGCGGGGTGGTGACCAGCGAGGCCATCGTGGTCGCGTTGGCACCGGGGTACTGGGTGGTGACCACCAGGCTGGGCGCATCGATTTCCGGCAGCGCCGACACCGGCAGCTTGCGGTAACCGAGGATGCCCAGCAGCAACAGGCCCGCCATCAACAGCGAGGTGGCGATGGGACGGCGGATGAAGATCGTCGAAAAGCCCACGGACTGATCCTTGCTGGCACTTCAATGTCGGCGCCGGCAGGCTTGCCGGCGCGAGGGAGGTCGGTAGCCTGCGCTCAGCGCGGGCCGCCGCCACGACGGCCACCGCCGCCAGCGTTCTTCTGCTCGGCCGCCTTCAGCTCGGCTTCGGTCGGCACCGCCGGGGTTTCGCCCGGCTTCAGCGCGGTGACCTTGCTGCCCGGCTTCAAGCGGAACTGGCCTTCACTGACCACCCGCTCGCCGCCCTTCAGGCCTTCGGCGATCTGCACCTGGCTGTCACCCACTTCCACGCCGCTGCGCACGGTCTGCATCTTCACCGAGTTGTCGCCCTGCACCACGTAGACGTACTCGCCGTCCGGGCCACGCAGCACCGCCTGGGTCGGAATGACCACGCCACCGGCAATCGTGCGCAGCTGCATGCGTACGTTGACGAACTGGCCCGGCCACAGGCCGTTGTCGGTGTTGTCGAAGATCGCGCGCGCCTTGAACGTGCCGCTGTCGGCACTGATCAGGTTGTCGACCACGTCGAGCTTGCCGTCGCCGGACAGCACATGCGAATCGGCGCGGTCCAGTGCCGCGACAGGTACCGCACCGGCGGCCTGCGCCTGGCGCACATCGCCGAGCTGGCGCTCGGGCAGGTTGAACAGCACGTGGATCGGATGGATCTGGGTCAGCGTGACCAGCGCGGTGCCGGCGCTGACCACGTTGCCGGCGTCGACCGCACGGATGCCGGCGATACCGGTGATCGGCGCGGTGACCTTGGTGTACTGCAGCTGCACCTGCGCCGAGCGCATGCTGGCCTCGTTGGCCGCCACCGCGCTTTCATACTGTGCCACTTGGTTTCGCTGTGTATCCAGATCGGTCTTGGCGACGAACTGGCGATACTCCGGCGCGTTCGAGCGCTGGTAGTTGGAACGCGCAGTAGCCAGCAGCGCTTCGTTCTGGCGCTTGGAAGCCACCGCCTGGTCATAACTGGCCTGGGCGGTGCGCGGGTCGATCACCGCCAGCACATCGCCTTTTTTCACTTCCTGGCCTTCGCGGAAGTTCAGGCTCATCAGCTGGCCGCCAACCTGCGGGCTGACGGTGACGGTGTTCATCGCGGTCACCGTGCCCAGGGCACTGGCATAGACCGGCACGTCCTGGCGTGCCGCATCCACCACGGTCACCGGCACCGGGCCGGCATCCGGATCCTCGCCACCCTGGCGCGCAGCTGCCGCCGGGCCACCGGCCTTGTCCTTGCCCCCGCCGAGTACGCGCAGGCCGACCACGGCCAGCACCAGTACCGCCACGACCAGCAGCACGATCTTCCAAACACGTGACATTCAAGGACTCCAAGAGGGCTGGACGGGGCACGGCCCCGGTTGGCATTGCGCAAAGCATACCTGTGCCACATCACGTTTCCTGCATGACGGATGGGACGGGCGCTAAGACCGGATCCGGCCGCGGAGGTTCCCGTGGCGGCGGCGTTGCCCTACATTCAGCTGGAACCCCCTGCCGTGGAGATCGTGATGCGCCGTTCGTTGCTGCTGTCCGCCCTGCTGCTGGCCTTGCCGGCCCTCGCCCATGCCCAGGACGCGCAGCGCCCGGAAGTGACCGCCGCCGCCCAGCGACTGCAGGCCAAGGTGGTGGAGTGGCGGCGCGACTTCCACCAGCACCCGGAGCTGTCCAACCGGGAGGTACGCACCTCGGCCGAGGTCGCCAAGCGCCTGCGTGCGATGGGCCTGAAGCCGAAGACCGGCATCGCCCACCACGGCGTGGTGGCGATCATCGAAGGCGGCAAGCCCGGGCCGAAGATCGCCCTGCGCGCGGACATGGACGCGCTGCCGGTGACCGAACAGACCGGCCTGCCGTTCGCCTCCAAGGCCACCGACCAGTATCGCGGGCAGACCGTGGGCGTGATGCATGCCTGTGGTCATGACGCGCACACCGCCACCCTGCTGGGCGTGGCCGAAGCACTGGTGTCGATGAAGAAGGATCTGCCGGGCCAGGTGATGCTGATCTTCCAGCCGGCCGAAGAGGGCGCTCCGCCGCCGGAGGAGGGCGGTGCCGCACTGATGCTGAAGGAAGGCCTGTTCGCCGACTTCAAGCCGGAAGCGGTGTTCGGCCTGCACGTGTTCTCCAGCGTGCAGGCTGGGCAGATCGCCGTGCGTGGTGGTCCGTTGATGGCTGCCTCGGATCGTTTCGGAATCAAGGTGATCGGTCGGCAGACGCATGGCTCGGCGCCGTGGAATGGTGTTGATCCGATCGTGGCCACCGCCGACCTGGTCGGCACCGCGCAGACCATCGTCAGCCGCCGCGCCAACCTGTCCAAGCAGCCGGCGGTGCTGACCTTCGGCGCGATCAATGGTGGCATCCGCTACAACATCATTCCGGATGAAGTGGAGATGGTCGGCACCATCCGTACTTTTGATGAAGGCATGCGCCAGCAGATCTTCGCCGACCTGCGCAACGTGGCCGAGCACACCGCCGCCGCGCACGGTGCCAAGGCGGTGACCGACATCTACGAGTCGGAAGGCAACCCGGCCACGGTGAACGACCCGGCGCTGACCGCGAAGATGCTGCCAAGCCTGCAGGCGGTGGTGGGCAAGGACAATGTGTACGAGCCGCCGCTGCAGATGGGCGCGGAGGATTTCTCGCTGTATGCGAAGGAAGTGCCGGGCATGTTCTTCTTCGTCGGTTCGACCAGCGTGGGCATCGATCCGGCGACGGCACCGGCGAATCATTCGCCGAAGTTCCTGCTGGATGAGAAGGCGCTGGATGTGGGACTGCGCGCGCTGCTGCAGGTGAGCCTGGATTACCTGCACGGTGCCGGCACCCCGGCGGGGTGAGGGTTACCGGCAGGGCTTGCAGCCCTGCACCCGCAGAGGCAATGGCAACAGCCGGAGCAACAGCAAAGGCTGGCATTCCGTGGGATGGCGGGGTGGGTCCGGTTGAGGGGGACGCCGTAAACCCGTCCTTGGGGGCTTGGTCGCGGCATCCATGCCGCTCACACCCCCTCAACCGGACCCACCCCGCCTTCGACAGCTTCCCGCGGCTGTTGGAACGACCTCCTGCTTTGGTAGGTGTCGACCTTGGTCGACACGGCGGACGTCATGAACGTCTGAAGCATCGGCTTTTGATTTTGATTTTTCTGATCTTTCCCGTGGTGGATCGGCGGCAGAAATGTGTCTGGGGGCCGGGGGGGTGGGGGTGGCGGGGTATCCGCGCCATGGATGGTGCGGCTAAGCCTCCAAGGACGGATTCACGGCGTCCCCGCCAGCCCCACCCGCCCGGCCCGGACCCGGGAGTCGGGGCTTCCCGCGACCAACCCACCCACCACGGAGGGGCTCCGCCGTTGGCCGACCCGGCCGAAGGTCCGCTCTGCGCGCGATACAATAAGCACCATGAACACCCCCCAGGATTCCAGCCTCGGTCGCGAGGTCAGTTACCCGTCGCAGTACGATCCCGGCCTGCTGTTTCCCATCCCCCGCAGCGGCGCCCGCGCCGAGATAGGCCTCGATGACGCCGCGCTGCCATTCGTCGGCCACGACCGCTGGCATGCCTTCGAGCTGAGCTGGCTCGACCCGCGTGGCAAGCCGCAGGTCGCCGTCGCCACCGTGCAGGTGCCGTGCACCTCGCCGCGGTTGATCGAATCGAAGTCGTTCAAGTTGTACCTCAACTCCCTCAACAGCACCCGTATCGACAGCGCCGAGGCACTGCGCGAACGCCTGGTAGCCGATCTGTCGGCCTGCGCCGGTGCGCCGGTCCAGGTCGCGTTCGGTTTGCCGAGCCTGCGCGAGACGCCGCTGGGCGAGTCCATCGATGGGCTGGACGTGGAAATCGACTGCTACGGCCCGCCGCAGGCGGACTTCCTCATGGCCGACGCGGGCGAGGTGGTGGAGGAGACCCTGGTCTCGGCACTGCTGAAGTCGAACTGCCCGGTGACCGGCCAGCCGGACTGGGCCACCGTCAGCCTGCGTTACCGTGGGCCGAAGATCGATTGCGCGGGCCTGCTGCGTTATCTGGTCAGCTACCGCGAACACGCCGAGTTCCACGAGCAGTGCGTTGAGCGGATCTTCAGTGAGGTGTCCGCGCGCTGCCAGCCGCAGTGGCTGGAGGTGGAAGCCCGCTACACGCGCCGTGGTGGCCTGGACATCAACCCCTGGCGCGCCAGCCCTGGCATCGCCGCGCCGGCTGCGACCTACCGCGAACTGCGCCAGTAGCCGCCGCAGGCGGTTACGGGTAGTGCCGGCCGCTGGCCGGCAACCGCGTGGAACCCGCGTGCAGGCCAAGCCGGCCAGCGGCTGGCACTACCGGTTCAACGGCAAGCCCCACGGGTGCCTTCCGCCCCGATTGTTCAGCCGCCCCGGGGGGCGGCTTCACATCTGCACCATCCCCATTTAACAACCGTCATGGCAACGTGCGAACCACGTAGTCATGCAAACGGGAGTTGTGGATGAGTACCGAGAAGAAAGCCGATTTCTCCGGCGTCAGTGGCAGCGTCGACAGTACCGCCGAGCAGGTGCCCAAGGCAGACTTCTCTGGCGTCAGCGCTTCGGTGGACAGCACCGCAGACGTCGTCAGCGGCGGCACCTACACCGTGCAGAAGGGTGACTCGTTGTCGAAGATCGCCAAGCAGCATCTGGGCGACGCCAATGCCTGGAAGAAGATCTTCGAAGCCAATCGCGATGTGCTTGACGACCCGGACAAGATCTTCCCGGGCCAGACCCTGAAACTGCCGCCGAAGTAAACGGCGATCGAACGCCGTCCGACAATCCCTGGGAGGAACCCCGAATGATCAAGACCACCCCGCTCCAGACCGCCCTGATCGCCGCCCTGCTGGGCAGCGTTGCCCTGGTAGGTTGCAAGAAGAAAGAAGAGTCGACCGACAACAACGCCGCGCCCGCCGCAACCGCTCCGGCCGAGACGGCACCGGCGCCGATGACCGGCGCGCCGCCGCCGATGGCAGAAGCCGCTGCTGTCAGCGTCTCGGCGGTCACCGTGGGCAAGACCGCTGCCGCCGACAAGTCGGTTGCAACGGCGGCGCTGTTCGCTCCGAAGGATGACATCGTCGTCTCGGTCAAGACCGATGGCGCTGCCAACAACGTCACCGTTGGCGCGAAGCTGACCTACCAGGACGGCCAGGTGGCCGGCGAACAGAACGCAACCCTGAACACCAGCGGTGCGGAAACCACCAACGTCACCTTCAAGAATGCAAAGGGCTGGCCGGCCGGCAAGTACCGCGCCGAGGTCACCGTCGATGGCAAGGCGGCCGGAACGCCGCAGGAGTTCGAGGTCAAGTAAGTCCTGCCGACTCTCTCCCGGCAGGGCTCACGATGGACGCAGCCGCGAGGCTGCGTCTTTTTTTATGGTGCGATGGCGGGGTCTCATCCACGCATCACCGCCGCACAAGCCCGGCCGAACGAATCACTGCGTTGCAGTACCGCCGCGTATGGCGCGGCTTTGCCCCGCGCGGCTGAAAACGCGACAATGCAGGGGTTTCCCCGCCGCGCGCCCACCCTGACGGCGGCGGGGGAAGTGACACGGTTGCACGTGGCCCGGCGCTGGCGCCGGCCTTCCCCTGAGCACTGCTACAGAGTCCAAGTCCCCCATGTCCAAGATCCTCTACACGCTGACCGACGAAGCACCGTTCCTGGCCACCCAGTCGTTGCTGCCGATCGTCGACGCCTATACCTCCACTGCCGGCATCGCGGTGGAAACCCGTGACATCTCGCTGTCCGGCCGCATCCTGTCGCTGTTCCCGGAACTGCTGAGCGATGCGCAGAAGGTCAACGACGACCTGGCCGAGCTGGGCCAGCTGGCGACCACCCCGGACGCCAACATCATCAAGCTGCCGAACATCTCCGCCTCGGTGCCGCAGCTGAAGGCGGCCATCAAGGAACTGCAGGACCAGGGCTACCCGCTGCCGGATTACCCTGAAGCTCCGGCCGACGACCAGCAGCGCGACTACAAGGCGCGCTATGACAAGGTCAAGGGCAGCGCGGTGAACCCGGTGCTGCGCGAAGGCAACTCCGACCGCCGCGCACCGCTGTCGGTGAAGAACTACGCACGCAAGCACCCGCACCGCATGGGCGCCTGGGCCTCGGATTCGAAGTCGCACGTCGCGCACATGGCCGCCGGTGATTTCTACGGCAGCGAGAAGTCGGCCACCCTGGCCAACGCCGGTGCGCTGAAGATCACCTTCCACGGCAAGGACGGCAGCACCGTCGTGCTGAAGGAAAAGACCGCGGTGAAAGCGGGCGAGATCGTCGATGCCGCGGTGATGAGCCGCAAGGCGCTGGCCACGTTCATCAGTGAGCAGATCGCCGATGCCAAGGCCCAGGGCGTACTGTTCTCACTGCACCTGAAGGCGACCATGATGAAGGTTTCCGACCCGATCATGTTCGGCGTGGCAGTCAACGAGTTCTACAAGGACGTGCTGGCCAAGCATGCCGACGTGCTCAAGCAGGCCGGGTTCGATGCCAACAACGGCATCGGTGACCTGGCCGCGCGCCTCCCGTCGCTGCCTGAAGCCACCCGCGCTGCGATCGAAGCCGATCTGGCCGCCGAGTACGCGCAGCGTCCGGGCGTGGCCATGGTCAACTCGGACAAGGGCATCACCAACCTGCACGTGCCGAGCGACGTGATCGTCGACGCCTCGATGCCGGCGATGATCCGCGACTCCGGCAAGATGTGGAACGCCGAAGGCAAGCTGCAGGACACCAAGGCCGTCATTCCGGACCGCTGCTACGCCGGCGTGTACCAGGCCGTCATCGACGACTGCAAGGCGCACGGTGCCTTCGACCCGGCCACCATGGGTTCGGTGCCGAACGTGGGCCTGATGGCGCAGAAGGCCGAGGAATACGGCTCGCACGACAAGACCTTCCAGATCGCCGCCGACGGCGTGGTCAAGGTCACCGATGATGCCGGCACCGTGGTGTTCGAGCACGCCGTGGAAGCCGGTGACATCTGGCGCATGTGCCAGACCAAGGACGCGCCGATCCAGGATTGGGTCAAGCTGGCCGTCGAACGCGCCCGCCTGAGCAGCACCCCGGCCGTGTTCTGGCTGGATGCTGCCCGCGCCCACGACGCGCAGGTCATCGCCAAGGTCGAGCAGTACCTGAAGAACCACGACACCGCCGGCCTGGACATCCGCATCCTGCCGCCGGTGGAAGCCACCGCGTTCTCGCTGGACCGCATCCGCAAGGGTGAGGACACCATCTCGGTGACCGGCAACGTGCTGCGCGACTACCTGACCGACCTGTTCCCGATCATGGAGCTGGGTACCAGCGCCAAGATGCTGTCGATCGTGCCGCTGATGGCCGGTGGCGGCCTGTTCGAGACCGGCGCCGGTGGTTCGGCCCCGAAGCACGTGCAGCAGTTCGTTGAAGAGGACTACCTGCGCTGGGATTCGCTGGGTGAGTTCCTGGCCCTGGCCGCGTCGCTGGAACACCTCGGCAACCGCTACGACAACGCCGCTGCCCGCGTGCTGGCCAAGGCGCTGGACGAAGCCAATGGCCAGTTCCTGGACAACGACAAGTCGCCGTCGCGCAAGCTGGGTGGCATCGACAACCGCGGCAGCCACTTCTACATCGCGCTGTACTGGGCGCAGGCCCTGGCCGCGCAGACCGAAGACGCTGCACTGCAGGCCCGCTTCGCACCGCTGGCCAAGGCGCTGACCGACAACGAGCAGAAGATCGTCGAAGAGCTGATCGCCGTGCAGGGCAAGGCCGTGGACATCGGCGGCTACTACCGTCCGGACGTGGCCAAGGCCAGCAAGGCGATGCGCCCGAGCGCGACCTTCAACGCCGCGCTGGAGCAGCTGCGCGGCTGATCCATCGCCGCTCGGTCGTGATACCGGAACCCGCGCTTCGGCGCGGGTTTCTTTTTTGCAGGCCGCGGGGGTCAGAGCCCTTCTGCATGGCAAAAGGGCTCTGACCCCTTCCTGCCCGGGGTCGGATCCCTCTGCACCGCAGAGGGCTCTGACCCCAGCCGAAAAGCGCGACATCCGTCGGCTGTCGGAATGCCGTCAAAGGGGCATGAAACTTGCCCGCGATGGCCGTCGCAGAACCGATAAGAATGAATCTGCAACCGCCCTCGATCTGAGCAGTCGATCACGACGGCTGCCGCTGGCGATGCCCTAGCCTTGGCGACGCGAGGCCACCGGGGAGGTGGCCGCACGGGGAACACGGATGGCACGCGTGCTGGTGGTGGGAACCGACATCCAGGGCGAGCAGGCCCTGCTGCAGCGGCTGCGCGTGGCATCGGCCCTGCCGGACGACCAGATCCGCCGCAGCCAGGACCTGGATGATTGCGACCTGCTGGTCATCCGCGATACCCCGGCGCTGCGCAACGCGGCCCTGCGCATGCGTCAGCAGCGTCCGCGACTGCAGTGCTGGATCGAGGACCTGGGGGGCCAGCTGCGTGACGGTGATGGCCACCAGGACGTACTTGATGACAGTGCCATCGGTCGTGCATTGCGCGGCATGCAGTTGGCAGTGGAGCCCCTGGCCATGCACGCACTCGCACCGATCCGCCTGGCTGATGGTGCGCATGCCATCACCCGTCTGCTGCGCGAGCGGCTGCCGCTGCGGCAGGGCCAGGCACTGCTGAGTGATGCGGGCGAGCCGTTGCTGTTGATGGATCTGGAGCACGACCAGGCGGTGCTGCTGCAGGAGCCGGCGGCCACCCTTGTGGAACGCCTGGCCGATGCCTTCGAACGCCTGCAGCTGGATGCGTTGACGCCGGCGCGCCTGCAGGCGCTGGCCGGTGAGCGGCCGCGCCAACCGCTGCGGCCGCTGTTGTGGCAATGGGCGCAGCGCAGCCGCCATTGGCAGGCGCTGGATGAACGCCTGCGCAGCGCGTCGGTGAAACTGCTGCGCTGGCCGGACTTCCGCGTGCTGGGGCATGACCACGATGGCTTCCGCCTGTGCTCGCTGTTGCTCAAGCGGGCCTGCACGGTGGACGAGTGCGCGATGCTGCTCGAGCTGCCGGCCGCAGCGGTGCGCGATTTCATCCATGCCGCCTACCTGTGCGGCTATGCACAGTTGCAGGTGGCGTCGGGCGCACCGATAGCGTCGTCGAGGCACGGCGCCGGTACCGACAACGGCCTGCTCGCCCGCTTGTGGCGGCACCTGCGCGGGAGCGAGCGCAATGCGTGAGCACAAGGTGGTGGTGCTGGGCGGGATGGGCAGCGGCAAGTCGACCCTGGTGCGCAGCATCGCCGCCGGCGCGGTGATCGATACTGACGTTGCCAACAGTGACCGTGCGGGTGCGGACAAGGCGTCGACCACCGTAGCGCTGGACTACGCCGATATCCACCTGCCCAACGGTGAGCGCCTGCGCCTGTACGGAACACCCGGCCAGCAGCGTTTCGATTTCCTGTGGCCGATCCTGTTGCAGGGCGCACGTGGCGCGGTGCTGCTGCTGGATTCGCGTCGCGCCGGCCTGGCAAGCGAGCTGGAAGACTATCTTCAGGTGCTGCGCCCGTTCGCATCATCCTTGGCACTGGTCGTGGCGGTCACCCACCTGGACCAGGCGCCACAGGCCGCGCTGGATGACTGGGCCGCCCGTGCCTACCTCGATGACCAGCCGCTGCCGCTGCTGGCGGTGGATGCCCGTGACCGCGAACAGGGACTGCTGCTGATGGATGTATTGATGAGCGAAATGGAAGCGCACGCACTGGTGGCTGCGCATGGCTGACGGGCAGATGGCGGTACTGCCCGATGCCGGCCAGCGTGAGCGCCTGCAGCCTCTGCTGCAGGACCTGCAGCAGCGCGTGGAAGGCGTGCGCACGGTCGTGCTGGCCAGTGTCGATGGCTTCGCCCTGGTCAGCGCCGGGGCCGAGGGGCGCGGCGAACGGCTGGCGGCGATGACCAGCGCGATGCTGGCGCTGGCCGCGGCGGTCGGGCGCGAACTGGTGCTGGGTGATCTGCAGACGCTGATGCTGGAAGCGGCGGGCGGCAAGGTACTGATGCTGGCCATCCATGCCGAGGGGCGCGCGCCGTTGCTGCTGATGGCGGCCTGCGACCAGCGCAGCGTGATCGGCCAGGTGCTGTGGCAGAGCAGGGAATGTGGCCAGGCGATCCTGGCCGAACTCGGCGGATCGTGAGCCCGGCCGCAGGGGAACGAGGGGCTCGAACCAACATCGACAAGGGGTGCGACGTGGCTGGATTGAATGAATCGTTGAACGCACTGATGGGCATCGACGGCGCGCAGGCAGTCGCGCTGGTCGACTACGAGAGCGGCATGCTGCTGGGCGAGGCCGGTGCCGGCATGGACATGGAAGTGGCCGCCGCCGGCAACACCGAAGTGATCCGCGCCAAGATGAAGACCGCCGCGTCGCTGAACCTAAACGACAGCATCGAGGACATCCTGATCTCGCTGGGCAAGGCGTACCACATCATGCGCCCGGTGGCGAAGAAGCAGGGCCTGTTCTTCTACATCGTGCTGGACCGTACCAAGTCCAACCTGGCACTGGCCCGGCGCAAAGTGCAGGACGTGGAGGCCGAACTGGCGATCTGAGCCGGTAGTGCCGGCCGCTGGCCGGCATCTGCATCGATCCACCGGCGGTCCAGGTGCTGCCGGCCAGCGGCCGGCACTACCTCTGCGCTCGACGGCATCACACACGCCGGCGTATGGTGGATATCCGTCTCCCTACCGAGCCGTGCATGTCCCAGCCTGTCATCGCAACCATACTGGCGCCGCGCATCGCCGGCGCCATCCGCGATGGTTTCGAGGATTACCACGCCCGTTTCGCGGCGATCACCGTTCGCGCCCGCCTGCGCTTCGAGCAGCGCGACTGGGCTGGCGCCCGCCAGGATGCGGTCGAGCGCATTGCCCTGTACGACCTGTGCATCGCCGAACAGATGGACGCGCTGCGTCGCCTGGCCGGAGAGGTGATCGGCGAGCGCGCGCTGTGGCTGCAGGTGCACGCGGAGTACAGCGCGCTGCTGCAGGGGCTGATCGACGCCGAGCTGTACAAGACCTTCTACAACACGTTGTCGCGGCGGCTGTTCGCCACTCGTGGCGTGGATCCGGCGCTGGAGTTCATTGCTTTTGATGTCGAACCGTCCGATGCGATCACCCATCCGGTTGCCCGGCATACCTATGCGGTCTCGCCGACGCGACCGGTGGAGGCGCTGCAGCGGGTGCTGGCCGATTACCGCTTCGATGTTCCCTATGCCCACCAGCTGCGCTGTGCGGCGGCGATTGCCGTACGTCTGCAGGACGATCTCGCGCATTGGGGCGACACGCCGGTGCGCAGCATCGAGCTGCTGGATACCGTGTTCTACCGCGAGCGCCGTGCCTATCTGGTCGGCCGGGTATTCGGCGAGCATCGCTTCTCGCCGTGCGTGATCGCGCTGGTCAATGACGAGCGTGGCCTGCGTGCCGATGCGGTACTGACCCGGCGCCGCGATGTCGCCCACCTGTTCGGCGTTTCGCGCAGCTATTTCCAGGCCGATCTGGCCACGGTGGGTGATGCCGTGGTGTTCCTGCGCAGCCTGCTGCCGGGCAAGCCGATCGACGAGATCTACACCGTGCTGGGCCGGGCCAAGCAGGGCAAGACCGAGCGCTACCGCACCTTCTTCCGCCACTTCAACGAGCATCCGCAGGAACGGCTGGTGCATGCCGAAGGCACGCCGGGCATGGTCATGGCGGTATTCACTCTGCCCAGCTACCCGCTGGTGTTCAAGCTGATCCGCGACCGCTTCGCCTGGCCCAAGGCGATGTCGCGGCAGCAGGTGGAAGAAAAATATGCGCTGGTGTTCAACCTGGATCGTGTCGGCCGCCTGCTTGATGCGCAGCCGTATCGCCACCTGCGGTTCCCACGTGACCGCTTCGCTCCGGCATTGCTGGAGGAACTGCTGCAACAGTGCGCGCAGAGCGTGCGACTGGATGGCGACGAGGTCGAGATCAACCTGTGCTACGTGCAGCGCCGCTTCCGCCCGTTGAACCTCTACCTGCGTGAGCAGGGCGCGGAGGCGGTGCGTGCGGCGGTGCTCGACTACGCGCAGGCAATCACCGACATGGCGCGCAACAACATCTTCCCCGGCGACATGCTGCCGAAGAACTTCGGCGTCTCGCGGCATGGCCGTGCGGTGTTCTACGACTACGACGAGCTCTGCCTGGTCAGTGACTGCGTGTTCCGTGCCTGGCCGCAGCCGCGCACGCCGGAGGAGGCCATGGCCGACGAGCCCTGGTTCCATGTGGGGCCGCGCGATGTGTTTCCCGAGCGTTTCGGCCCGTTCATGGGCCTGCCGGGAGGAGAGCTGGCAGCGGTGCGCGAGCACTACCGGCACCTGTTCGACCCGGGCTGGTGGCAGGGCCTGCAGGAACGCTTCGCCCACGGTGACTATCCGGATACGCCGCCCTATGCGGGCGTCCACCGGCTGGCGTGATTGCCATTGTCATTGCCAGCTGCAGCGCCGCCTGCGGTAGGCTTGGCACTCCAAGCACAAGGAGTGAGTGTAATGCGGTCTTCCCTTTTCCTGGCCCTGACGCTGGCCCTGGGCAGTGGTGTCGCCTGCATCGGCGTGGCCGACGCACAGACCGCGCGTGAAGTACGCAAGCAGCTCGAGGCCAGCATGACGCTCAGCGGTATCATCAATATCGGCCGCGAAGGCCAGGTGGAAGGCTTCCAGCTGGATCGCCGTGAGAAGGTTGCCGCCGACGTGGCGGCAATGGTTGACGGCACGGTCAAGGGCTGGCGCTTCGAGCCGGTGCTGGTCGATGGCAAGCCTGTGCTCGCGCGCACCGCTGTCCGCTTGCGCCTGTTGGCCGAGACCCTGACCGGCAATACCATGCAGATCCGAGTGGTCGATGCCAACTTCGGCAGCATCGACAATGAACAGACGCGGCCCAGCGACGACGTAAGTGCGGCGAAAATGCGCCCGCCGGCGTACCCGGAACGGGCGGCTTCAATCCGTGGCCAGGGCGACGTGATACTGCTGGTCAAGGTGGGGCGCGATGGCAAGGTCGCCGATGTGATCGCCGAACAGACCAACCTGGCGGTGGTCGCTCCCGAGCGCACCATGCAGATGCTGCGCGATGTGCTGGCAAAGTCCAGCGTGGCGACGGCCCGGGGCTGGACATTCAATCCGCCGACCACCGGTGAGTACAGGGATCGTGAGTTCTGGACCGTGCGGGTGCCGGTCCGCTATGCCTTCGACCGGAAGGAAGAGCGGTATGGCCGATGGTCGGCCTACATTCCGGGGCCGCGCCAACAGGCGCCATGGAAGACAGGCGAAGACGAGAAGGCGTCCGGTACCGATCTACTGCCCGAAGGTGGCGTCTACATGGTCGGCCGCAACGACGGCCCGCGGCTGCTGACGCCGCTGGGGTGAGGGCGCGTGGAGGCGGTGCCGGACGTATCCGGTGCCGCCTCAGTCCGCGTACGGGTACACCACCACCCGGTTGCGGCCCTGTTCCTTGGCCAGGTACAGCGCCTTGTCGGCCAGCCGCAGCGCCTGCTCGGCGTCGACATGGAAGCTCGGGAAATGCGCCACGCCCAGCGACACGGTGATGGTGCCGACCGGCTCGAACGGATGATCGGCAATATGCTGGCGCAGGCGCTCGCCGGCCTGCCGCGCCGATTCGGTGCCGATGCCCGGCAGCAACAGCAGGAACTCTTCGCCACCGGCGCGGCAGAGGATGTCGCTGTCGCGCGAGTAGCGGCGCATCTGGTCGGCGATGTGGACGATGGCGGCGTCGCCGACGTCATGGCCGTGGCTGTCGTTGATCGATTTGAAACGATCGATGTCCAGCGCCAGGATCGCGAACGGGATGCGCTGCACCTGCAGCGCATCCAGCGCCTGCTGGAGGCCGCGGCGGTTGAGCAGGCCGGTCAGTGGATCGGTGCGGCTGGCGCGGTTGAGCGTGCCGATCCGGTCCTGCAGCGCGTTGAAGCTGTGCAGTACCGCCTGCTTGAGCTGGGCGACCTCGAAGTACCAGGCACGAATGCCGCTGACGTGGTTGATCGCATTGCCGGTGTCCTCACCGCCCTGCACGTTGCGCGCCAACTGCCATAGCGGCAGCGAGATGCGGCGCGCAAACCACCAGGTGATCAGCAGCGACAGCAGGCCCAGCGGGATCGCGTTCCAGATCACTGCGGTCATCAACCGCGACAGCGGCTGCAGGGTGGATTCGGTGGGGCGCTGGGCGATGATGCCCCAGCCGGTGGCCGGCACCGGTGCATAGCCGGCCAGCATCGACACCCCGCGGTTGTTGCGCACCTGCTGTGCACCGCGTTCGCCGCGAATCACCGCCTTCACCGCCGGGTTGCCGACCACATAGTCACCCACCCGCTTGCCATCGGCGTGGTACAGCAGGCGGCCGTGGCGGTCGACCACGTACAGGTAGGAACCATCGCGGTAGTAGTGCTTGCCCAGCAGCGTATGCAGCGCGCTGCGCTGGCGCAGGTACAGGGTGCCACTGACATAACCGCGATAGTGGCCCTGGCGGTCGAAGATCGGGTGCGACAGCGAGACCAGCAGCTTGCCGGTGGCCGACTGGTACGGGTCGCTGATCATCGGCTGGCGCGCCGCCAATGCGGCGTTGTTGCCGACGCTGTGCAGGATTTCACCCTGCAGCTGCAGGGTCTGTGGAGAGGTGGCGATCACCAGGCCGTCGGCATCCACCACCAGCGATGAGTTGAAGCTGTTGGTCTGCAGCTGCAGGCGGCTGGCTTCGTCCTGCGCCTGTACCCGATCGAGGTCGCTCTGGCCGAGCCGGGTGGCGGCGTAGGCCAGCTCCTGCTGTGCGGCCAGCAGGAAGTTCTGGGTGGTCTCGGCCAGCTTGGTGGCATAGACACGGTTCGCTTCCAGGGTGTTGCCGACCAGCTGGTCGCGCTGCACCCGGTAGCTGGCCAGCAGGGTGTTGGCCAAGGCAATGATGGCACTGAGCAGGGCCAGGGCAAGGATCAGCTTGCCCAGGTTGAGGCGGGGCGAAATCAGGCGCATGCGGGGCAAACGGAGGCGGAGGGCGCTCAGCGCGGGCAGGTGCCGGCGGAGGCGGGGCTGCATTATCGCCACAAACGGGGCCGCCGCGGGTGAAGTGCGCGCCCCGCGCAGGGCTCACCGTTGCAGGCGTTGGCGCAGGATGTTCCTGATCTGCCCGGCACGCTCTTCGCTCAGTGGCGCAAGTACGCCGCGTGCCTGCGTAGGAATATGTGCGCTGGTCGACATATTGGCGTCGAACACATAGTGATCGAACATCACACGCCACTGCGCGCGCTGCGCTTCGGGCAGATCGCGCAACGCCAGGATCGACAGCATCAGTGCGTTCATTGGTGAGTCCATCCATGACGGCACCGGGCGCCACCAGCTGTTGATCAGCACGTTGAAGGCATCCAGCCCTTCCATGTGGTGCCACCAGAGTGAAGGAATGAAGACGGCGTCGCCTGGCTCCAGTTCCGCCACCTGTGCCTGTGCCTGGCCGAAGCGTGGGAAGCGCTCGAAATCCGGTGCGTGGAAGTCAACCAGGCTGATGGCCTGGCCTGCCGGGGTGAGATCCAGAGGGCCGATGTAGAGATTGCGCACCTGGTCGGGAGCGAACAGGGTGACCCGGCGACGTCCTGCGGCCACGCAGGCCAGGTTGTCCGGCACATCCTGGTGGGCGGCGATGCGCGAGCGGTTGCCTATCCAGATGCTGGTCAGCGGGTCAGCCACGCCCAGCTGCAGCGGATTGGCCTCGGCCAGGCCAGGCAGGAAGCTGTCCAGGGTGGTCGATGCCACGTAGATCGATGGTGGAGACGGATCGTGGGCGTACTTCAGCAGCGTGGCCAGCACCACTTTCAGCGGCACCTGCTCGCGGCGGAAGTTGAAGCCGCTCATGTCCTCGTTGTAGAACAGCCGCCCACCCGCTCCCGGCGCGGCCGTGGTGGCGGTCACCGGCATCTGCCCGTGATCGAACAGGGCAAGGTGGGCCACCGCCTCGGCGGCGGACCGGCGCGCGGCGGCCACCAGTGGCCAGTGTGCCACCAGCCCACGGATCACCTTGGGTGTGGTCCAGGTGGGCAGCTGCTCGTGCAGCTGCGCCGGGCCCAGGTCATGCACTTCATCGATGGGGCGGGGTTGGGCCAGCATGCGCGCAAATCCGGAGCGGTGTGTAGAGCCGAGCGTACGCTCGGCTCCGTCGGGATGCACGGCCCCGTCCCGGCCCGGCAGGGCCGAGCCGGCGCTCGGCTCCACGGCCCTGCAACAGGTCAGAACTTGTAGCGCACGCCGAACATGTAGCGTGGGCCGGTCTGGGTGGCGTAGCGCAGCATGTTGGTATGGCGCGAGTACGTGCGCATGGTCTCGTCGGTGAGGTTGATCGCCTCCAGGCTCAGTGTCAGCTGGTCACTTACCGCGTAGCTGATGTTCAGATCGAGCTGGCCATAGGCGGCAGTGTAGTTGGGATTGGGCCCCTGGCCGCCGATGCCGTTGAGGAACTTGTCGCGCCAGTTGTATGCCGCGCGGATCTGCCAGGCATTCTTGTCATAGAAGGCGACAACGTTGGCCGAGTCGCTCAGGCCGATCATCGGGTACTGGTCACCCAGGCTCAGGTTGTTGAAGGTCAGCCCCGACTTCACCTTGGTGTAGTTGGCCGCTACGCCGAAACCGGACTGGCCGAACAGGTGCTGTACCGCCACTTCCCAGCCATCGAGATGGTCCGAGTGCTGGTTGGCGGGCACGGTGACGTCGAAGCCGGCGATCGGATCTCCCGGCAGACCGGTGATGGTGCCGGTCTTCTGACCCGCCGAATTGGTGCCGGTGTAGGTCACGCCGGGATCGCCGGCATGGTTGGTGAAGATATAGTCGCGGATGCAGGGCATGTCGGTGGTGCCGCAGCCGGAGGCCAGTGCCTCGTTCCAGTACGCACCGCCCACCGGGGTGTGCAGCGTCCCGGTGTTCTCGCGCACGATCGTGTCGCTGATGAAGTTCTTGATGTTCTTGCGGAAGAATCCAACCGAGGCATAGCTGGCCTCGCCGTAGTACCACTCCAGCGACAGGTCGAAGTTGTCCGAGATCAGCGGTTCCAGGCCCGGGTTGCCACGACTGGCGGTACCGCCCTGGGTGCGCACGATGTCGGCCAGCGACTGGCCGCTCTGGATCTGGGTCCAGCTAGGACGGCCCAGCGTGCGGCTGTAGCTGCCGCGCAGTGCCAGCGATTCGCTGAGGTCCAGCTTCAGGTCGACGTTGGGCAACACGTAGTCGTACTTGCCACGGCCACCGATGAAGCTGCTGTCGGCCGCGTAGACGATGTTCAGCTCGTTGGCCGAGCCCCAGCTGATACAGGTGGGCACGCGAACCATCGCGTTCGATTCCACTTCGGTGCGCTCATAGCGCACGCCGGCGGCTACGTGCAGCGGCATCGACCAGTCAAAGCTGGTGCGGTACTGCAGGTAGGCACTGCGGGTCTTCTCGGTGGTGCGGATGTCCTCTGAATACTCGCTGGGCGCGTAGTAGCAACTGGGGCATGCCGGATCGGATGCGGTGCCGACCTGCGCGGCGCGATCGATCAGGCGGTCGAAGTCGAAGACCAGGAACTGGCCGGTCAGGCGCGGATCGCTGTGGCCGGAGAATGCCTTGAAGTACTTGGCCATGTTGTCCGCATACCAGATGTCATCGGCGTAGTCGGACGGCGTTCCCAGGCCACCCCAGGTATTGCGCTGCATGATCGCCGAGGCCGAGCGGTTCTCCACCTGGGCGTGGCCGATGCCGAAGTCCAGGGCCGAATAGTCTGCGAAGCGGAAGGTGCCGCGGCCCTGGTACTGCTGCACCTTGGACTTGTTGTAGCTGTTCTGGAATACCGACCCGGTCACCAGCGCATCGGATGCCTGCACGCCACCGGGCGGCAGGGCGATGTTGATGATCGGCAGGTCGCCGCTGTAGTCGACCGTGGTCTTGCCGCGCACGAAGGCCGCCACGCCCAGCACGCCGGCAGAACCATACGGGCTGTCCGGCTTCGATTCGGCGGTGGAGTTGTGCGCATCGAACGACAGGTCCAGCGCATCGTTCACTTCCCAGTCCACGTTGAAGCCCAGCGAATGCATGCCGGTCTTGGTGGCCAGCTTGGCGCCACCCATCGACACATCGGAGTTGGTCATGTCCTCGCTGTAGATGATCGGCGCGGCCACCGGGCCGCTGGTCCAGGTACTGTCGCCGGGGCCGTAGTTGAACCATACCGACAGTTCGCTACGCTGCTGCTGCACCTTGTTCTCGACATAGGTGTAGTCCAGCGTGGTCGTCACATTGTCGGCCGGCTTCCACTGGAACGTAGCCTGCGCGTTGGTGCGCTGGCGCTGCACGCCATTGACGTTGTAGGCGGTGTTCTGCGGGCGTGCGTACACATCGTCCGGCCCGGGCCGGTTGGTGATGCGATCGGCGTAGCCCTGGCCAGGCTGCGGCAGCGCACGCCAGTCCGTGGTGTTGTTGCCGTACAGGGTCGCCCAGCCCTCGGCCACCGTGGCCTGGTTGAAGCCCGAATCGCGCTCCTGATGGCTGGCACTGAGGGTCACGCCGAAGCGGTCATCGGCGTAGCGCTGGCTGAAGATGCCCGACAGCTCGCCGGTGATGTTCGAGCCCTGCAGCGTGCGCGGCAGGTTGTCGTTGGATGAATCATTGACCGCCTTCAGGCCCAGGCTGATCACCGGCTCCGATTCCAGCGGGCGCATCGTCTTGATATTGATGGTGGCGCCGATGCCGCCAGCCGGATTGTCGGCGCGGCTGGTCTTGTACACCTCAACGGCCGAAACCGATTCGGATGCGAGGTTGGCGAAGTCGAACGAGCGCGAGCCGTTGAGGCCGCCACCGCCGTTGCCAAGGTTGGATGCAGGCATCTGTCGGCCATTCAACAACACCAGGTTGTAGTCCGGGCCGATGCCGCGCACGGTCACCTTGGAGCCTTCGCCGCTGGAGGTGCGGTCGATCGACACGCCACTGATGCGCTGCAGCGACTCGGCCAGGTTGGTGTCCGGGAACTTGCCGATGTCCTCGGCGACGATGCCATCGACCACACCCTGGCTGTCGCGCTTGAGGTTCATCGACGACTGCAGGCTGCCGCGGATACCGGTGACCTGCACGGTATCGAGCGTGGCTGGATCGGCAGGGGCGGCGGCGGGCGCGTCCTGTGCCCAGGCCGGAGCGGCCAGTGCTGCAAGCAGCGCGGAAGTGAGCATCGTCTTGCGAGGTACTGCCGTGTACGTCTTCATGGAAGCTCCCTCCCCAGGGAATTCGGTTGTGTCGGTGCGGCGCTGTCGTGATCGCGGTTACTGCACGTGGCCGGATTGGAGCGACGGTTGACAGCGTTGTCAACAAACTGCCATCAAGTGCGCCTGACCAGCGGTCGTGCCGGCCGTGATGTAACCGTTGCCATGGGCCCGCTCGCACCGATGAATTGCCTTAAAGGAAGGCATCTGCAGCGGTTTTCAAGGTATGACAGCGCTGCCAATCCGATTGCGGAAAAGCGTTGTGCGGTGCAGAACGAAACTGCGCGGATGGCGGTGCGGAACCTTGCCAGGACGGGGTGCAGCGAGCTGACAGCGCTGGACAACCCGGAGCGGCGTCGCATGTCGCACATGACCGATGGATGGCTTTAATCACTGACCGGGAGGACAGGCTTTGGACACAGCAACGACCGTCAGCGGACAGCACGTGCAGGGCAATACCCGTGCGCTGGCTGTGGTGACCGCGATCTTCTTCATGTGGGGCTTCCTCACCTGCCTCAACGACATCCTCATTCCGCACCTGAAGGCCGCCTTCGCACTGACCTGGGTGCAGGCGATGCTGATCCAGTTCACCTTCTTTGGCGCGTATTTCCTGATGTCACTGCCGGCCGGCCGGCTGGTGGCGGCGGTCGGCTACAAGCGCGGCATCGTCGCCGGCCTCGCGATCGCCTGCGTGGGTGCGCTGATGTTCTGGCCGGCGGCGGCCGCACACGTGTACAGCCTGTTCCTGGCGGCGCTGTTCGTGCTGGCCACCGGCATCACCGTGCTCCAGGTGGCCGCCAATCCATACGTTGCGCTGCTCGGTGACGAGCGCACCAGCTCCAGCCGGTTGACCCTGGCGCAGGCGATGAACGCGCTGGGCACGACGCTGGCGCCACTGTTCGGCGGCCTGCTGATCCTCTCGGCGCAGCCACGCAGCGAGGATGAGCTGGCCCTGCTGCCACAGGCCGAAGCACTGGCCTATCGTGCGGCCGAAGCACAGTCGGTGCAGCTGCCGTACTTCGGCCTGGCGGTGGCGCTGTTCCTGCTGGCTGCGGCGATCTGGATGTTCCGCCTGCCCACCATTGCGGGCGTGGAGGGGCGCATCAGCGGCGAAGGCCGCGTGTGGGATGTGCTGCGCCATCGCCACGTGCGCCTGGGGGTGCTGGCCATCTTCTGTTACGTCGGTGCCGAGGTATCCGTCGGCAGCGTGCTTGTTAACTTCCTGTCCTCGCCGGGCATCGGCCAGGGCCTGTCCGAACAGGAGGCCACCGGCTATGTCTCGCTGTATTGGGGCGGTGCGCTGGCCGGCCGCCTGGTGGGTGTCGCACTACTGGCACGCTTGGACGCACGCCAGTTGCTTGGCCTGTTCGCACTGATGGTGATGGTCTTGCTGGGCATCACGGTCACCGCCAGTGGCGGTGTGGCCAAGTGGGCCGTGGTCAGCATCGGTCTGTTCAACTCCATCATGTTCCCGACCATTTTCGCCCTGGCCATCGCGCGCCTCGGCGCACTCACAGGAAAGGCCTCCAGCTTGCTGGTGATGGCCATCGTTGGTGGCGCGGTCATTCCGCTGGCGATGGGCTGGCTGGCCGACAGCTACGGCCTGCAGGTGTCTTTCCTGCTGCCGATGCTGTGCTACGTCTACATCGCCTTCTATGCATGGAACGGCTCACGGCTACCGGCGCCGTGAGCCACGTGTTGCCGTTGTCAGCGCCGGCGTGGCGCGGCAGTCGATTCGCGATCCAGCACCGCATGTTCAACCGTGATCATGCGACCAGCGGCCTCGGCACGGATGTGCTCGATCAACTGCTCGGTTGCCAGCCGGCCCATGTAAGCGGTCGGCTGGCGCACCGTGGTCAGCGCCGGGTAGATGTGCCCGGCGATCGGCGTATCGTCGAAGCCGCACACCGACAGATCGCGTGGTACGCGCAGGCCACGCTCGCCAGCCACGCGGTACACCGCCGCGGCCATGTCATCGTTGGCCGCGAAGATCGCCGTTGGCGGGTCGACCAGGTCAAGCAGGGTATTGGCGGCGTCCACGCCCGATTCGAACGAAAACTGGCCTTTGACCACCAGCTCCGGGTCGTAAGCGATGCCGGCCTCGCGCAGCGCCTGGCGGTAGCCGGCGTGGCGCCACTGGCAGGCCCCATGTGCGCGTGGGCCCTTGATGTGGCCAATGCGCCGATGGCCCTGCGCGACCAGGTGGCCAATCAGTTCGATCACCGCTGTGGTCTCATCCATGCGTACGCCGATGCGGCCTTCCGGGTGGCGCGGCGCGATGCAGGCGAAGGGAATTTCATGCTCCTCCAGATAGGACAGCACCACCTCGTCATCGGTCAGCGGCGGGATCAGCACGACGCCGTCGGGGCGCGAATTCTCGAACAGCGCGGCCAGGTCGGGCAGGGTGCGGCGGCCGGTGCCGACCGGGCCCAGGATCAGGTTGTAGTGCTGCGCATGGCAGGCTTCCAGCATGCCGCTCTGGATTTCCATCAGGTAGTTGCGCGAGGGATTGTTGTAGACCAGCGCCAGCGCATACGAGCGCTGGCCGGCCAGGCTGCGTGCCGACGGGTTGGGCTTGTAGCCCAGCCGTGCCACGGCCGACAGCACCCGTTCGCGGGTCTGCTCGCGCACGTTCGGCTCGTGGTTGAGCACGCGGGACACGGTCTTGATCGAAACCCCGGCAACGGCGGCGACATCCTCGATTCGACTGCGCATGGTGCGATGGATCCTCCTGGAAGGCGGCGGGCACGCGGCGATGGTAGAGCGTGGTGGCCCGGTCGGTGTTGCCGAAGCAGGCGGATGTTGCCACGACAGGAGGTGCGCTGGCACGTCCCGATTCCTTGTCGCGATGCAACACGCGGGCACCACTGTAGCGCGCTTGTGATGTGCCGGGGCCCGTGGTTGAGGGGCGGCCACCACAGCGCGCACGAGCAACGATTGACAGTACGGGAGCGGGCTTATATGACAGCGCTGTCAGGAACGGCACGCAGGTGCCCGCGCTGTCGTGCTGCTGCAGCCCCGCACGCCAGGAACTTCATCCACGGAGGTAGAACCCAGTGAATCGCCCCACCCAGACCCTTCTTGCCAGCTGCCTGCTGGCGGCCCTTGCCGCGCCCGCCGGTGCCGCACCGGCCAGCGGCGAGCGCCTGCAGGACTGGCCGCACGTGCAGAGCGCGATCACCGCCGACGCGGACATCGAAAGCCGCGTGCAGAAGATCCTTTCGCAGATGACGCTGGCGCAGAAGATCGGGCAGATGACCCAGGCGGAAATCAAGACGATCACGCCCGAGCAGGTGCGCCGCTACTACATCGGTTCGGTGCTCAACGGCGGCGGCTCCTGGCCGGGCATGGACAAGCACGCCAGCGCGCAGGACTGGCTGAAACTGGCTGATGCGTACCACGCCGCCTCGCTGTCAACAGACGCGAAGACGCCGGTGCCGGTCATCTGGGGCACGGACGCAGTGCACGGCCACAACAACGTGCTGGGCGCGACCCTGTTCCCGCACAACATCGGCCTGGGCGCGGCCGGTGATCCGGAACTGATCGAGCGCATCGGTGAGGCGACGGCGCGTTCGGTGCGCGCCACCGGCATCGGCTGGGTGTTCGCGCCCACCCTGGCCGTGGCCCATGACCCGCGCTGGGGGCGCACCTACGAAAGCTATTCGTCCGATCCGGCGGTGATCCGCAGCTTCGCCCATGCCTACGTCAAGGGCGCGCAGGGTCGCTTCCACGACGACGGCAACGTGATCACCACCGCCAAGCACTACCTGGGCGACGGCGCCACCGACAACGGTCGCGACCAGGGCGAGGCGTTGGTCGACAAGGCGACGATGATCAACGTGCATGCACAGGGGTATTACGGCGCGCTGGCCGAAGGCGCGCAGACAGTGATGGCGTCCTTCAACAGCTGGAACGACCGCGCCGCCGGTATCGACTACGGCAAGATGCACGGCAGCAAGGCACTGCTGACCGATGCACTGAAGGACAGGATGGGCTTCGACGGCTTCGTTGTCTCCGACTGGAACGGCATCGCCCAGGTGCCCGGCTGCCGCAACGACAGCTGCGCGCAGGCCATCAACGCCGGCATCGACATGGTGATGGTGCCCGACGACTGGAAGGCGTTCATCGACAACACCATCGCGCAGGTCAAGAGCGGCGAGATCCCGGTGGCACGCATCGACGATGCAGTCACCCGCATTCTGCGGGTGAAGCTGCGCGCCGGGCTGTTCGAGCGCAAGCCGTCCGACAGCCGCTATGCCGGTGATGCCAGCGCAGTGCAGCACCGCGACCTGGCGCGCCGCGCGGTGCGCGAATCGCTGGTGCTGCTGAAGAACGAAGGCAAGCTGCTGCCGTTGCGCCGCGATGCGCGCGTGCTGGTGGTCGGCAAGGGCGCCGACAGCATCGGTGACCAGTCCGGTGGCTGGTCGCTGACCTGGCAGGGCACCGGGAACAACAACGCCGATTTCCCCAATGCCGATTCGGTGCTCGGTGCGCTGCGCGCGGAACTGGGCGCAGACAAGGTCAGCTTCAGCGTCGACGGCCAAGGCGTCGATCCGAAGGCCTTCGATGTGGTGCTGGCGGTGATCGGTGAGACGCCGTATGCGGAAACGAACGGTGACATCCTCGCCTCGGACACCGTGAGCCACAGCCGCGCCTACCCGCAGGATCTGGCCGCGCTGAAGGCCGCGGCGGCGACTGGCAAGCCGGTGGTAACGGTCTACATGTCCGGTCGGCCGATGTACACCAACGACCTGCTCAACCTGTCCAGCGCCTTCGTTGCGGCCTGGCTGCCGGGCACCGAAGGCAAGGGCGTCACCGATGTACTGGTGGCGGGCAAGGGCGGAACGCCCGCGCATGACTTCCGCGGTCGCCTCAGCTTCCCGTGGCCGAGCGTGCCTTGCCCGGCGCCGATCGACCAGCCCGATGCGAAGAAGCCGCCGCTGTTCCCGCTGGGCTATGGCCTGAGCTACGCCAGGAGCGGCAAGGTTGCTACGCTGCGCGAGGCCAATCCGGACAGCTGCGGTGAAGTGACCCTGCTGCCCATCTTCAACCGCGCCGACACCCCGCCGTTCGCTCTGCACGTGGCCGCGGCCGGTGCCACCCAGCCGCTGGGCAACGATCTGAATTCCACGCTGCGCTGGCCGACCGCCACGCCGGTGGTGCAGGTGCGCACCGTGCAGGTGAACACCCAGCAGGACGCCAGGGAAGTGACGTGGCTGGCCCCGGCGCAGCTGATCGCGCGCAGTACCTCACGCCGCAACCTGGGCGCGCTTGCGCGCAGCAATGGCGCACTGCAGTTCGACGTGCAGCTGGTGAAGCGCCCGGCATCGCCGGTGAAGGTGACCATGCAATGTGGCACCGGCTGCGAAGGGGGAGTGGACATCGCCCCGCTGCTGGGCAAACTTTCGCCCGGGCAGAAGCAGACGGTGACCGTGCCGCTGGCGTGTTTTGCAAAGCAGGGTGTGGATCTGGGCGCGGTCGAAGCACCGTTCGTGGTGAGCGCGGACACGCCGTTCGCCGCGGCGTTCACCCAGGTCAAGCTGACCGCCAACACGGCCAATTCGGAGGGCGCGGTGGCCTGCCCGTGATCTGGATGGATGCGCCGGGCCATGCCCGGCGTGTCTGTGACCGCGCGCGGTGATGCATTCCGCCGGGCATGGCCCGGCGCTACCGGTAGATCCACGCCACGCGTGGATGGGCCGTCCCGAAAACAAAAAAAGCCCCGCAGTGCGGGGCTTTTCTCTTATCGCTTCATCGAACCGAAGAACTCGTCGTTGGACTTGGTGTTCTTCATCTTGTCCAGCAGGAACTCCATCGCGGCCATTTCATCCATCGGATGCAGCAGCTTGCGCAGGATCCAGATCTTCTGCAGCAGTTCCGGCTCGATCAGCAGGTCTTCGCGGCGGGTGCCGGAACGATTGATGTCGATGGCCGGGAACACGCGCTTTTCAGCGATGCGGCGGCTCAGGTGCACTTCGCTGTTGCCGGTGCCCTTGAACTCTTCGTAGATCACCTCGTCCATCTTCGAGCCGGTGTCGACCAGCGCGGTGGCGATGATGGTCAGGCTGCCGCCTTCTTCCACGTTGCGCGCGGCACCGAAGAAACGCTTCGGGCGGTGCAGGGCGTTGGCATCGACACCACCGGTCAGCACCTTGCCCGAGCTCGGCACCACGTTGTTGTAGGCGCGGGCCAGGCGGGTAATCGAGTCCAGCAGGATCACCACGTCCTTCTTGTGCTCGACCAGGCGCTTGGCACGCTCGATGACCATTTCGGCCACCTGCACGTGGCGCGCGGCCGGTTCGTCGAAGGTCGAGCTGATGACCTCGCCGCGCACGGTGCGCTGCATTTCGGTCACTTCTTCCGGGCGCTCGTCGATCAGCAGCACGATCAGGTGCACGTCAGGATGGTTGGTGGTGATGGCCGTGGCCACCTGCTGCATCATCATCGTCTTGCCGGCCTTCGGCTGGGAAACGATGAGCGAGCGCTGGCCCTTGCCCTGCGGCGCCATCAGGTCGAGGATGCGGCCGGTGATGTCTTCCGACGAACCGTTGCCACGCTCCAGGGTGAAGCGGCGGCGCGGGAACAGCGCGGTCAGGTTCTCGAACAGCACCTTGTTCTTCGATGCTTCCAGCGGCTCACCGTTGATGGTGTCCACGATCGACAGCGCGAAGTAGCGCTCGCCGTCCTTGGGGAAGCGGATGCGGCCGGACAGGTGGTCGCCGGTGCGCAGGTTGAAGCGACGGATCTGGCTGGGCGAGATGTAGGTGTCGTCCGGGCCGGCCAGGTAGCTGGCTTCGGCCGCGCGCAGGAAGCCGAAGCCGTCCGGCAGGATTTCCAGCACGCCGTCGGCGGCAACGCCGTCACCATGGCGGGTCAGCACCTTCAGCAGGGCGAAGATCACGTCCTGCTTGCGCGCGCGCGCCACGCCTTCGGAGATCTGCAGCTGCTCGGCGATCTCCAGCAGCTTCTGTGCCGGCATGCGCTTGAGGTCGCTCAGCGAGTAGACCGGGAAACCTTCCGGCACGCTGGCATGCGGACGCGGCACGAAGGGCTGCTGCTCGCCGTTGTCGTTGGGCATGCCGTCATCGCGGAAGCGACCACCGCCACCGCCGCCGTTGCGATCACGATCGCGGCGGTTGCGGAAACGGTCGCGGCGATTGCCCTGGCCCTGACCCTGCTGGTTCTGGTTGTACGGGTTCTGGTTCTGGCCACCACCCTGGTGGTTCTGCTGCCGCGGCTGGCCGGATTCGCGGCCCTCACCACTGTCACCGCCGCCACTGCTGGCAGGCGCCTCGGCGGCGGGCGCGCTCGGCGCGGGAGGCGCTGCAGCCGGTGCCGGCGCTTCGGGCGCGGCTGCCAGCGGCAGGGTGGGCTGCGCCGGGGCGGCGCTGGTTTCGGCGGCGGCCGGAGTGGCAGCCTTGGCTACGCGGGGCTTGCGCACGCGCTTTTCGGCGGGCGCTTCGGCGCTGCCGGTTTCGGGAGTGTTATCGGACAAGAGCGTTATTCCTCGCTTGAAGGTGCGAGCGCCCGGCTGGGGCGGCGAACGTTGGGAATGGGTCTGGAAGAAACTGCGTCCAGAGGGTGCGGCACGCGAACGCGGCCGGATATGCCGACACTATCATCGGCCCGCGGCGCCGTGCAAGGGTCACCGGGAACTGCATTCATGCTGGCGCGGTATGCGCCCACCGGCAGCCGCGGGTGGCGGCCGCCGGTGTTGTCACGCAGGATCAGGCCAGAGCCTTGTCCAGCAGGCCGGCCAGCTGGGCCTTGCCCACCGCGCCGATCTGCTCGCCGACCTTTTCGCCGTCCTTGAATACGACCAGGTACGGAATCGAGCGCACGTGGTACTTGGCGGCCAGCGCACGGTTGTGGTCGACGTTGACCTTGGCGATCTTGGCGCGGCCCTGGTAGGCGTCGGCCAGTTCGTCCAGCGCCGGGGCGATCATCTTGCACGGGCCACACCACTCGGCCCAGAAATCGACCAGCACCGGCTCCTTGGAATTCAGCACTGCGCTATCAAAGTCGGCGTCGCCGACATGTACAACCTTGTCGCTCATCTTGGTTTCTCGTCTTGGATTGCACCCGGCGATGCCGGAGGTGGGTGAACTGGGCCATGCCCGGTGGCGCGACCCTCGTCGTTGCCTCGCGGCGCACTGCCGCGGTGCGTTCGGCGGGATGCCTGGACGCTCACGGCCGGCAGTGTACCCCTATCGCAGGGCAGGGACAGGCGCCGGCTGGAACCCAGCGTATCGTGATCGCTTCGATGCCTGATATGTGTCGGATTTCACTGTCCTCCTGTACATGGGGTTGGCAGCGGGCGACACCAGCGCCTCCGGCAGGGCTGTTCAAGTCCGGTGTTGCTGGGTGAAGGGTCGGCGTCTCCCTGCGTGGTGAGACGCGTCATTCCGGTTTGTCGGCCCGAGTGCGTTAAACTGGAACATTGAGCGGCGCGCGGACCCGGTGGTCCCGGCCCGCCGACCCGCCGCAGGGGCCGCAGTTTGCGACGGTGCCCCCAGACGATGCAGTGCCGCCCGCCCGCTGGCCGGTGGCCATACCAAGACGGACTCATGAGCGACAAACCGCTGACCGATTTGACCTTTTCCTCCTTCGAGCTGCATCCGGCCCTGCAGGCTGGCCTTGAAGGAGCCGGATTCACCCGCTGCACCCCGATCCAGGCGCTGACCCTGCCGGTCGCGCTGCCCGGTGGTGATGTTGCCGGCCAGGCCCAGACCGGCACCGGCAAGACGCTGGCATTCCTGGTCGCTGTCGTGAACCGCCTGCTGACCCGTCCGGCCCTGGCCGATCGCAAGCCGGAAGACCCGCGCGCGCTGATCCTTGCGCCGACCCGCGAACTGGCCATCCAGATCCACAAGGACGCGGTGAAGTTCGGTTCCGACCTGGGCCTGCGCTTCGCGCTGGTCTACGGCGGCGTCGACTACGACAAGCAACGCGAGCTGCTGCAGCAGGGCGTGGACGTGATCATCGCCACCCCGGGTCGCCTGATCGACTACGTCAAGCAGCACAAGGTGGTTTCGCTGCACGCCTGCGAGATCTGCGTGCTGGACGAAGCCGATCGCATGTTCGATCTCGGCTTCATCAAGGACATCCGCTTCCTGCTGCGCCGCATGCCTGAGCGCACCACCCGGCAGACCCTGTTGTTCAGCGCCACCCTCAGCCACCGCGTGCTGGAGCTGGCCTATGAGCACATGAACGAGCCGCAGAAGCTGGTGGTCGAGGCCGAGACCATCACCGCCGCCCGCGTGCGCCAGCGCATCTACTTCCCGGCCGACGACGAGAAGATCCCGCTGCTGCTGGGCCTGCTGTCGCGCAGCGAAGGCGCCCGCACCATGGTCTTCGTCAACACCAAGGTGTTCGTCGAGCGCGTGGCCCGTTCGCTGGAAAAGGCCGGCTACCGTGTCGGCGTGCTGTCCGGTGATGTGCCGCAGAAGAAGCGCGAGAGCCTGCTCAACCGCTTCCAGAAGGGCCAGCTGGAAATCCTGGTGGCCACCGACGTGGCTGCGCGCGGCCTGCACATCGACGGCATCAAGTATGTCTACAACTACGACCTGCCGTTCGATGCCGAAGACTACGTGCACCGCATCGGTCGTACCGCGCGCCTGGGTGAAGAAGGCGATGCGATCAGCTTCGCCTGCGAGCGCTACGCGATGGGCCTGCCGGACATCGAGGCCTATATCGAGCAGAAGATTCCGTCCGAGCCGGTCACCAAGGAACTGCTGACGCCGCTGCCGCGCCCTGAACGCCCGGCCCCGGCGGCAGGCGAGGAAGGCGATGACAACGAAAGCGTCGGCCAGATCTTCCGCGAAGCGCGCGAAGCCCGCGCCGCCGAGGAAGAGCGTCGGGGCGGTGGCCGTAGTGGCGGCCGTTCAGGCAGTGGCGGTGGCCGCGGTGGTCGTGACGGCGAGCGCAGCGGCGAACGTCGCCCGCGTGGCCCGCGCAAGCCGCGCGTGGAAGGCGAGCAGGCTGCCGCCACCCCGGTTGCTGGCGCCGAGGCTGCCGTGACCCAGGCCCCGCGTCCGCCGCGCCCGCCGCGCCCGCCGCGTGCCGAAGGTGCACCGGACGTGGCAGTGGATGGCGAGCACAAGCCGCGCAAGCGCCGTCGTCGTCGCCACGGCCGTCCGGTCGAAGGCGCCGAAGGCGTGCAGGCCACGGCCGGCAATGGCGCCAGCCCGGTCACCCCGGTGCAGGTGGTGGCCAAGCCGGTGCGCACCGCCGCCGATACCGGTGATTCGTTCCTGACCCGCATCGGCCGCAAGATCCGCCGGATGCTGTCGGGCAGCTGATCGGCGCCGCCGATCAGCGGGTAGCGCCCGACCGTTGGTCGGGCGACCTTGAAGGGTGTGCCGACCAACGGTCGGCACCCACCGAGCCGAGCATTGGCTCGGCTCTACAGCCTTGATGCCGCAGGTAGCGCCGGGCCATGCCCGGCGAGCGCAGCGGCAGATCGAAAAATCCGCGGGGCATGGCCCGGCGCTACCGATCCGCGGCGCCGCTCCTGCATAATCGGGGTATGAGTGTCCTGCGCTTCGACAATGTCAGCAAACAGTACGCCGGTGGCCACGAGGCGCTGACCGATGTCAGCTTCGAGGTCGCGCCGGGCGAGATGCTGTTCGTCACCGGCCATTCCGGTGCGGGCAAGAGCACCCTGCTCAAGTTGATCCACCTGGACGAGCGGCCCAGCCGCGGCGCGGTGGTGTTCGACGAGCGCAACCTGCTGAAGGTGCGCGGCGGCGATGTGCCCCGCCACCGTCGCGCGGTCGGTGCGGTCTACCAGGACCACCGTTTGCTGATGGACCGCTCGATTGCCGAGAACGTGGCACTGCCGCTGATCCTGCGCGGTACCCGCCGTGGCGACATCAACAAGCGGGTGCGCTCGGTGCTGGAGCGGATGGGCCTGGGCCATCGCGAGAAGGCGCTGCCCTCGCAGTTGTCCGCCGGTGAGCAGCAGCGCGTCGGCATCGCCCGCGCCATCGTCGGCGAACCCAAGCTGCTGGTGGCCGACGAGCCGACGGGCAACCTCGACCCGACCCTGGCGGCGGAGATCATGGCGTTGTTCGCCGAGCTGCCTTCGCGCGGCACCAGCGTGCTGGTGGTCAGCCACGACCTGCCGCTGCTGCGCCGCATGCGCAAGCGCGTGCTGATCCTCGATCACGGCCGGCTGGTGGATGACATCTCGCCGCAGGACCTGGCGGAGTAACCATGGCGAAGAACGAAAACAGCGAAGCCGCCGCCCCGTCGCGCGTGGGTGTCTGGTTCCAGCACCACGTACACAGCGTGGTGTTCAGCCTGGGCCGCGCCTGCCGCAAGCCGTGGGCGACCCTGCTGACGGTGATGGTGATGGCGCTGGCGCTGGCCCTGCCGCTGGGCCTGTCGATCGCGCTGGACAACCTCAAGCAGTTCGCCGGCAGCGTGCAGCAGTCGCGCGACATCAACGTGTTCCTGAAGGGCAATGTCGATGGCCCCGGCGCGCTGCGCCTGGCCGGGCAGCTGCGCGACCGCGACGACGTTGCCGAAGTGAACGTGCGTACGCCCGAGCAGGGCCTGCAGGAACTGCGCGATGCCGGCCTCGGCGAGGCGATCGACGCGCTCAACGACAATCCGCTGCCCTCGCTGCTGGTGATCACTCCCGGCCAGGGCAAGGACGATGCGCGCCTGGCGCGCGCGCTGGAAAGCCTGCCCGAGGCCGACCTGGTGCAACACGATGCGCTGTGGCGCCAGCGCCTCGATGCCTGGCTCGCCTTTGGCGCGCGGCTGGTGCAGGTGCTGTCGGTGCTGCTTGGTGTCGGTGCCGCATTGGTGGTCGGCAACACCGTGCGCCTGGACATCCAGGCCCGCCGTGAAGAGATCGGCGTGCTGCAGCTGCTGGGCGCCAGCGATGGCTTCATCCGACGTCCGTTCCTGTACCTGGGCGCCTGGTATGGCCTGGGCGCTGGTGCAGTGGCGCTGGCCCTGATCGCTGCCGCCGGTGCCGCGCTGCGCATGCCGCTGGCCGAACTTTCGCGCAGCTACGGCAGCCCGTTCGTGCTGCACGGCCTGGACCTGCTGCATGGCGGCCTGGTGCTGCTCGGCACGCTGCTGCTGGGCTGGCTGGGGGCGTGGCTGGTGACCGGCCATTTCCTGCGCCAGACCCGACCGACCGACACCTGAGACCGGCATGCAACCGCAAGCGTTGAAGCACCTTGAGGGGCCCGCGACGCGGGTGATGGTGGTCGATGGCTCGAAGCTGGTACGCAAGCTGATCGCCGACGTGCTGAGGCGTGACCTGCCGGGCGTGGAGGTGATCGGCTGCGACAGCATCGAGGAAGCGCAGCAGGCGCTGGCACAGGGTCCGGTGGACCTGGTGACCACCTCGCTGACCCTGCGTGATGGCGACGGCCTGGCATTGGCGCGGATGATCCGCGAAGCCGCTGGCCAGGCCTATGTGCCGGTGATCGTGGTCTCCGGCGATGCCCAGCAGCATCTGGAGCAGCGCCGCTTCACCGAGTACGTCACCGATTATTTCGACAAGGCGCTGGGCCATGAGGCACTGGCGACCTTCATCCGCGGCTATGTGCAGCCGCAGACCATTCCCGGCGCCACCATCCTCTATATCGAGGACAGCCGCGTGGTGGCCGAGGCCACCAAGCGCATGCTCGAACGCCAGCAGCTGAACGTGCTGCACGTGGTCAGCGCCGAAGAGGCGTTCACCCTGCTCACCGCCGAGTCGCTGGGCCGCAGCCGCCACCGCATCGACCTGGTGCTGACCGACGTCACCCTGAAGGGTGAACTGAGCGGCCGCGACGTGGTGCAGCGCGTGCGCGTGGACTTCGGCTACGGCAAGCGCCGCCTGCCGGTGCTGGTGATGACCGGCGATGGCAATCCGCACAACCAGACCGGGCTGCTGCAGTCCGGCGCCAACGACCTGGTGCTGAAGCCGATCGAAGAACGGCTGCTGGTCACCAAGGTGCTGTTCCAGCTGCGGCTGGCCCGATTGAATGATGGACCCCTGATTCGATGATGGATGAAGTAGCCGACACCCCGACGATCCAACTGGAACCGAGCTGGAAGCAGCATGTCGGCGATTACCTGCTGCAGCCGCAGATGCGCGAGCTGTCCAGCTTCCTGCGCCAGCGCAAGGCCAGTGGCGCGGCGGTGTTCCCGCCCGGCCCGCAGATCTTCGCCGCGTTCGATGCCACGCCGTTCGAGCAGGTGAAGGTGGTCATCCTCGGCCAGGACCCGTACCACGGCCGTGGCCAGGCCCATGGGCTGAGCTTCTCGGTGCCGCCGGGCGTGCCGGTGCCGCCGTCGCTGCTGAACATCTACAAAGAGATCGAGAGCGATCTCGGTATCCCGCGCCCGGACCATGGCTGCCTGATTCCGTGGGCCCAGCGTGGCGTACTGCTGCTCAATGCCGTACTGACGGTGGAAGAGGGCAAGGCCGGCGCCCATCAGGGGCGCGGCTGGGAAGGCTTCACCGACCACGTGGTGGACGTGCTCAACCGCGAGCGCGAAGGGCTGGTGTTCATGCTGTGGGGCGCCTACGCGCAGCAGAAGGGCAAGGTCATCGACACCCGTCGCCATCGCGTGCTGAAGTCGCCGCATCCGTCGCCGCTGTCGGCCCATCGCGGCTTCCTCGGCTGCCGCCATTTCTCGATGGCCAACGAGTACCTGCAGCGTCGCGGGCAGGCCCTGATCGACTGGTCGCTGCCGCCGCGTTCTGCGCTCTGAGCGGGCCGGGCGGTAGCCCGGCGCCGCCAGCGATGGATCAGTGGCCCGCTGCTGGCGCGATATCCGCGCGCCGATAGTAGGCGCGCGCGCCTTCGGCGATCACGCTCAATGCCTGCACGGTGCCATCGCCGCCGCGATGGAACAGCAGTTCCGCTCCCGCACTGCCTGCCAGGAAGCGGACGGGCGTCAGCGCCTGCAGTGCGACCGGTGCATCACGCCCGGGCAGGCGCAACTGCAGTCCAGCATCGACCGCCTGCACGTCCAGGGTGGCGGCATCGAACCAATCGGCCAGGCCACTGCGCAGATCCATGGGCAGGGCGTCATCGAGTACGAAGCGGCCGCTGAAGCGCGGATAGCCATCCACCAGCAACGCGGGATCCAGCGTGCGGATGACCGGCTTGGCGTTGTGGCCGAGTGCATCGGACAGGGCATTGCGGATCTCCCCACGCAGCGCAGGGCCGTTGTCCCCATTGGTCAGGATGACGAATCCATCGCCGCTCTCGGGGTAGCCTTCGATGCCTGCGTGATAGCTGTCGTTGCTGCCGTTGTGGAAGAAGCGGCGACTGGCGCCAGCGCCGGCCAGCTCCGGGCCCAGGCCACGGCCGGCCGGTGCCACTTCGCTGACCATCTGCAGGGCCAACGACTGCGGCAGCCATCCATCCTTGGTGCGGATGCTGCGCAGCAGGGCCGCGACGAACAGGCCCATGTCATTGGCGCTGGTCCACAGCCCCGACGCCGCCTGTTCTGGAAAGCTCTGCCAGCCGCGTGGCAGGGCCTCTGGCTGGCCCTTGTTGTCGTGCGCATGGGCAACGTTGCCGTAGCCGGCAGGCAAGGGATTCCGATACGTGCTGCGCGACATGCCCAGTGGCGAGAACACCTCGCGTTGTGCGACCTCAGCGAATGCTCTGCCGGTCAGATCTTCGATCGCCAGCTGCACCACCGTGTAGCCGCCACCGGAATAGTCGACCTGCTGGCCGGGTGCGTGGATCAGGCGTACCGGTTCATTCTTTGCAGGCGCCATTCCATCCAGTGTCTGCAGCAAGGTCGGAAGGCGTTCGGCGGGCTGGTAGTCCTGGAAGCCATGCACGTTGAAGCCGGCAGTGTGCGAGAGCAGCATGCGCAGGTTGATCGGCGGGTGCTGTCCCTGCGAATCGGCAGGCAGGTGCCAGCGGCGCAGGCGATGGTCGATGTTCTCCTCCAGCGAGACCTTGCCGGCAGCAACCAGCCTCAGGGTGGTTGCCGCAGTGCCCATTTTGCTGACCGAGCCGACCGAGAACACGGTATCGGCATCCACCGCGTCGCGCGTGCCGGCCTGGCGCAGGCCGTATCCGGCGGCGTAGACCACCTTCCCATCGCGGATCACCGCAACGGCGGCACCCGGTACCTTGTAGTGGGCGAGGCGTTCTTCGATCGACCACTGCGGCAGCGCGGCGCCCAGCTGCGCGGTGCTGGGGCGCAAGCCATGGGCCATAGCCTGCGCAAAGCGCGCAGCGTCTTCAGCGCTGGCGTCAGTGGCCATCACGTGGAACGGGGCAAGGGAGACCAGCAGCGAACACAGCAACAGGCGGTTCATCATCGACATCCTTGCAGGAGTGGAAGAAGGGCGGGATCGGCGCACGCGGTGCCACGCACGCCTGTCGCGTCCAGTCGTTGCGGGTGGAACGGGTTACCGCCGCAGCGCAGGAGGCGATGCGGCGGAGGAGTCAGCGTCGTTCGCGGCGGGCGCCCTGCGCCAGCAGGTAATCGCGCACGGCCGCGTTGCCAGCCTGGTTCAGCGGTGTCCGCCAGCGCCCCAGCCAGCCGTCGGCTTCCACGCCCAGGTTGATGTCGGCGCCGTGAGCAAGCAGGTACTGCACGGTGACCAGGTGCCCTTCGCGCGAGGCATTTATCAGCGGTGTCTCGTCATAGGTCACGACCCGGTTGACGTCGGCACCAGCCTGCACAAGCTGCTCGACGATGGGTTGCAGGCCCAACGCGGAGGCGACGATCAACGGATTGCCTTCGCCCAGCGCGGCACGATCGGGGTCGGCGCCCAGTTGCAGCAGCGTGTCGACCATCGCCGGATCGCGTGCACGGATGGCCTGGATCAGCGCCGTGCCATCACCGAGCACGCGCGCATCAAGATCGACGCCGGCCGCCGCCAACAGACGGACCTGCGCGACGTCATGCGTGCTGGCGGCTTGGAACAGCTTGATGACGCGCGTATCGGAGGCGCTGGCAGCCGGTGATGGGGCGAGCCGTGGTGAGATGGCCACGGCGGTGCCGGTGCAGGCCAGCAGAAGCAGCAGGCCCAGCCCCAACAGGCTGCGGTGCCGGGGTGTGGGTGACCCGGCGTCCACCAGCTGATCAATGCGCTGCGCCAGCTGGCTGCGCGCACTGAACATACCCAGTGCAAGCGTCGGCGCCTCCTCGCGCAGGGCCTGCAGCTGTTCGACGCTGGCCAGCAGCGAACCTGCATAGTCCAGCGGTTCGCGTGCCTGCATCGCAGCGCGTGCATCACAGGCCATCTCGCGCAGTACCGCCAGGCGTGCCTGGGCAAGGTGCAGGAGCGGATTCCACCAGAACAGTGCTGTTCCCGCCCGCAGCAGCGTGCTTGTCCACAGGTCGCGCCGTTGCAGGTGTGCAACCTCGTGGCGGACGATGTCGCGCAGCACATTGTTGTCCAGGCGTGCCAGCAAGGGGCGGGGCAGGAGGATCTGCGGGTGCCACAGGCCGACGACCATCGGCCCGTCGACGGCGCAGGTGGCGATCGTCACGTGGGCGGGCACGATGTCGGCCAGGACCGCGCGCAGTCCGGCGGTCGCCGGTTGCGCCAGCCGCCGCAGCCGGCGTGCGTGCAGCGTCGCGTCCAGCAGGCGCATGCCCAGCCACAGGGTGCCCAGCAGCCACAGCAGTGCAAGCAGTGTCGGCAGGGTCTTCGGCAGTTCGACGTAGTAGATGTCGGGCTGTCGTCCGGCTTCGAAGATGGCTTCTTCCGCCGTTGCCCCCTCGCCGGGCATGGGGTGGAACGCGGCCGCGGGCGGTGCCGGTGCGGGCAGGGTGGTCGACCAGCCCGGCAGGAAGGCGCTGAGTGGCAGCAGCAGGGCCGCTGCCATCGCTGCGGTCAGCAGCCAGGAACGTTGTTCGGCACTGAGGGCCCGCCGCCGTGCCAGCCACAGCGCGGGCAGCAGCACGATTGCGGACAACAGCAACTGTCGTACGCCCAATGCCATCGTCAGGTCGATGAGGTTCATTCCTTCCTCCCGGCCCTGGCATCGCTGACGCGCTGCTGCAGTGCCTGCAGTTCGTTGCGGTCGATTTCGCGTTCGTCCACCAGGTGCTGTGCCAACACGTTCGGTGAGCCGTCGAAGAACTGATGCAGAAGATGGTCAAGCGCTTGCCGGCGGGCCTGCTCGCGGCTGAGCGTGGCGTGATAGATGTAGGCGCGACCTTCCTGGCGATGACTGACAAAGCCTTTCTTCGCCAGCACGTTGAACATGGTCAGCACCGTGGTGTACGCGACCGGCTTGTGTTGGCCGAGCACATCCGCCACATCGCGCACGGACGCTTCGCCCTTGTCCCAGAGGATGTCCAGGATGGCCTGCTCGGCGGGAGTGGGATTCTGCGAGACAGGGCGGGCCATGCGCTTCTACGTATGAATTAGTTGATGCATCGGAGCATGTCGCCGGGTGGCTGTCAACGGGTTTCTTAGTAGTAAAGGGACAACCCTCAGCCCTCGGGCCTGAACACCGGGCAACGTCTCCTGGCCTGAATGGACCTCCAGGAGGGCCCGTTCAGCTCCGCTTGACCGGAAATCGCCGGTTTCCGGTGGGTAATTGATTGAATTCCAAGGGATTGTGAATCCCGAAAAGCGTGCTCGCCACTGTCATCAAATCGCGCTACGGTAGGGCTCTGTTTGGGACCAGTGTTGCATCAATAGGATGCTGGAACTTTTTCCTCCTTTAGCAGTCCAAATCCCGGACTGCTAAGATGGGTGCCTATGAGCCAGAACACCTCTACTGCCCTTGTGGCAAACAATCTCCCGATTCCCAGTGCGCTCGGTTCGCTGGACGCCTACATCGGTGCCGTGCACCAGATCCCGGTGCTGTCGGTCGATGACGAACAGGACCTGGCCCGTCGCTTCCGCGACGGCAACGATCTGGACGCCGCCCGCGAGCTGGTGCATTCGCACCTGCGCTTCGTAGTGCACGTGGCCCGCGGTTACAACGGCTACGGCCTTGCGCTGGGCGACCTGATCCAGGAAGGCAACATCGGCCTGATGAAGGCGGTCAAGCGCTTCGACCCGGAGATGGGCGTGCGCCTGGTCTCCTTCGCGGTGCACTGGATCCGTGCCGAGATGCACGAGTTCATCCTGAAGAACTGGCGCATCGTCAAGGTCGCCACCACCAAGGCGCAGCGCAAGCTGTTCTTCAACCTGCGCAAGTCGAAGACGCGCCTGGGCTGGATGAACGCGGCTGAAGTGAGCGCAGTGGCCAAGGACCTGAACGTGTCCGAGCGCGAGGTCATGGAAATGGAGTCGCGCCTGTCCGGTCGCGATATCGGTTTCGATGCGCCGACCGACGAGGACAACGAGCACGCGCCGCCGTCGCCGGCCGCGTACCTGGTGGCCAACGACGAAGACCCGTCGATGGCCTACGAACGTGCGGACAGCGAAGACAACCAGATGCAGCTGCTGCGCGAAGGCCTGGCCGAACTGGATGCGCGTTCGCGCGACATCATCCGCCGCCGCTGGCTGGATGCGGACAGCAAGGTGACGCTGCAGGAACTGGCCGACGAGTACGGCGTGTCGGCCGAGCGTATCCGCCAGGTTGAAGCCAATGCGCTGAAGAAGATGAAGGCGCTGTTCACCGCGTAAGCGGGAGGGCGTTGGAACGAAGAAAGGCCCGGCATCGCCGGGCCTTTCTCGTTTGTGGGGCTCATCCACGCATGGCGTGGATCTACCCCGGCGGTGTGCCGCCCGTACGGCCACGCCATGCGTGGCAGCGGCGCCGGCCTCACCCCTCGCGTGCGATCGCGCGCCAGCCAATGTCGTTGCGGTGGAACTCGTTGGCCCACGTCACCTTGGCCACGCCGGCATAGGCATTGGCCTGCGCATCGCGCACGCTGTCGCCCAGTGCGGCCACGCACAGCACGCGGCCACCCGCACTGACGACCTGGCCCTGTGCATCCAATGCGGTACCGGCATGGAACACCTTGGCACTGGCCGGCACTTCGTCCAGGCCGGAAATCACGTCACCGGTGATCGGTGCTTCCGGGTAGGGCTTCGCGGCCAGCACCACGCCCAGCGACGGGCGCGCATCCCAGTGTGCTTCCACCTGGTCCAGCCGGCCATCGATGGCGGCTTCCACCAGTTCCACCAGATCCGACTGCAGGCGCAGCATCACCGGCTGGGTTTCCGGGTCGCCGAAGCGCACGTTGAATTCGATCACCTTCGGCGCACCGCTGGCATCGATCATCAGGCCGGCGTAGAGGAAACCGGTGAACGGGATGCCGTCGGCAATCATGCCCTGCACGGTCGGGTTCACCACCTCGCGCATCACGCGGGCGTGCACCTCCGGCGTGACCACCGGAGCGGGCGAGTAAGCGCCCATGCCGCCGGTGTTGGGGCCGGTGTCGCCGTCGCCGACGCGCTTGTGGTCCTGCGAGGTGGCCATCGGCAGTGCATGCACGCCGTCCACCATCGAAATGAAGCTGGCTTCCTCGCCGTCGAGGAATTCCTCGATGACCACGCGCGCGCCGGCATCGCCGAATGCGTTGCCCGAGAGCATGTCACGCACGGCGTCTTCGGCTTCGACCTGGGTCATCGCCACGATCACGCCTTTGCCGGCGGCCAGGCCATCGGCCTTGACCACGATCGGTGCGCCCTTCTCGCGGATGTAGGCCAGCGCGGCGTCCACCTCGGTGTGCACGGCGTAGAACGCGGTCGGAATGTTGTGGCGGGCCAGGAAGTCCTTGGCGTAGGCCTTGCTGCCTTCCAGCTGCGCGGCAGCGGCGGTCGGCCCGAAGATGCGCAGGCCGGCGGCGCGGAAGCGGTCGACCACGCCGGCCACCAGCGGCACTTCCGGGCCGACCACGGTCAGCGCCACGCCTTCGGCCTGGGCCAACGCCAGCAGGCCGTCGATATCGGTCACCTTCACCGCAACGTTGCGGCACTTGTCTTCGCTGGCGGTGCCGGCGTTGCCGGGCGCCACGATCACTTCGGTGACACGGGAGGACTGGGCCAGCTTCCATGCCAGGGCGTGTTCGCGGCCGCCAGAGCCGATGACAAGTACGTTCATCACGAGATTCCAGATTGCGTGGGAAGGGAAGGTCGATAGCCCCGGCGGCGCGCGTGGTTCACTCGCAGCCTTCGCGTCGCAGCGATTCGGGGAAGGAGTAGGCCCAGGTCTTCGGGTCCAGGGTAAAGCGGTGTTGCTGCCGCACCTGCTTGCCGCCACAGGTGTTGCCGGTTTCCTCGATCAGCAGTGGCCAGATGCGCGCACTGCGGTCGCTGTCGTCGAAACGCAGTGCGAAATCGATGCTGAAGCGGCGGGTGCGGCAGTCTTCGGCGGTATCGGGGTCGGCGGCCGCGTCGACGTTCTCGCATTCGTACTGGGCGTCGTTGTCGATGTGGCTGCGCACGTTGCCGGTGCTGGTCAGGCCTTTCGGGCCCGGCAGGACCAGGGTCTGCGAGAGCAGCGAGAAGCCCTGGCCGAACCAGCCATCCTCGACTCGGAAGCCGTAGAAATCGCTGCCGGCGCGGATGATGCTGGCGGTGCCCGGCTGGCCACCACTGCCGAAGCGCTCGCCGGTCAGTTCGCTGGTCACCTCGAAGCCCTCGCCTTTGGGGCGAAGCACGAAGAACTCGATGGTTCCCGGGTCGATATGCGCGCCATCAACCAGCGCACCGCATACCGCCAGCAGCTGCTGCCAGCTGTCACCGGTCACCACCGGTTGCTCGGCGCAGACCTGCCAGTCCATCGCATGGGTGTCGCCATCGTCGGTCCAGCTGCCGCGCCATTCACCGGAGAGCGTGGCGTTGCTGCCGTAACGCTGGACAAGGAAGGCCTGCAGCCGCGCAGTGCGGCTGGCATGCTGTGCCGGTGAGGCGGAGGCCATCGCAGGCGCATCTGCCTTCGGGCCCGCGCTGGGCTCGGCAGCAGGCTTGCAGCCGGCCAGCATGGCCGCGCCAGCGAGGGCGAGCACGGCCAGTGATTTCATCGAAACTGTGGACATCCGTGTCGCTCCAGGATCAATGGCGGAAGTGGCGCACGCCGGTGAACACCATGGCCAGGCCATGTTCGTCGGCGGCAGCGATCACTTCGGCATCGCGCATCGAACCGCCCGGCTGGATCACCGCCTTGATGCCGGCGGCAGCCGCGGCATCGATGCCATCGCGGAACGGGAAGAACGCATCGGAGGCCATCACCGAACCCTCGACCACCAGGTTCGCATCGGCGGCCTTGATGCCGGCGATGCGTGCCGAGTACACGCGGCTCATCTGGCCGGCGCCGACACCGATGGTGCGGTTGTCCTTGGCATAGACGATCGCGTTGGACTTCACGAACTTGGCCACCTTCCAGGCAAACAGCAGGTCGGTGAACTGCTTGTCGGTCGGCGCCAGCTTGCTCACCACCTTCAGCTCGTCGCGGGTCATGCCGCGGTTGTCGGAGGACTGCAGTAGCAGGCCTGAGCCGACGCGCTTGTTGTCGAAATTGTTCAGGCCGTCGCCGTGCGGGATGCGCAGCACGCGCACATTGGCCTTCTTCTGCGCGTATTCCAGCGCGGCCGGCTCGTAGTCCGGAGCGATCAGCACTTCCACGAACTGGCGGTCCAGGATCACCTTGGCGGTGGCCGCGTCCAGCGGCTTGTTGAAGGCGATGATGCCGCCGAAGGCACTGGTGGGGTCGGTGGCGTAGGCCAACTCGTAAGCATCGCCGTTGCCGGCACCGACCGCCACGCCGCACGGGTTGGCATGCTTGACGATGACGCAGGCCGGCGCGTCGAACTGGCGCACGCATTCCCACGCCGCATCGGCATCGGCCAGGTTGTTGTAGCTCAGCTCCTTGCCCTGCAGCTGCTGGAACGTGGCCAGCGTGCCCGGCACCGGGTACAGGTCGCGGTAGAACGCGCCGCTCTGGTGCGGGTTCTCGCCGTAGCGCAGGTCCATCACCTTCACGAAGGTGGAATTCATCTGCGCCGGGTACTCGGCACGCGCCGGCACCGCGGCGTCGGTGGCGGTGACCGCCGACAGGTAGTTGCTGATCGCGGCGTCGTACTGGGCGACGCGGTTGAACGCGGCCACCGAGAACGCGAAGCGGGTGCTGGCCGACAGTTGGCCGTTGTTGGCCTCCAGCGAGGCCAGCAGTTCGGCGTACTGCGACGGATCGGTGGCCACCGCCACGCGGGCGAAGTTCTTGGCCGCCGAACGCAGCATCGCCGGGCCGCCGATGTCGATGTTCTCGACCGCGTCGGCCAGGGTGCAGTCGGCCTTGGCGGTGACCGATTCGAACGGGTACAGGTTCAGTACCAGCAGGTCGATGGCACCGATGCCGTGTTCGGCCATCACTGCATCATCCAGGCCCGAACGGCCCAGCAGGCCGCCGTGCACCATCGGGTGCAGGGTCTTGACCCGGCCGTCCATCATTTCCGGGAAGCCGGTGACGTCGGCCACGTCCTTCACGGCCAGGCCCGCATCGCGGATCGCCTTGGCGGTGCCGCCGGTGGACAGCAGCTCCACGCCGCGTGCGGCCAGCGCAGTGGCCAGCTCGGCCAGGCCGGTCTTGTCGGAAACGGAGAGGAGGGCCCGACGGACGGGCAACAGATCAGCAGTCATGGGGACAGGGCAATCGGCAGCGGAGCGGGGCCGATATTGTAGTTCTTGGGGCCCGGTGGCGGGTGCTGCCGGGGCAGATTCGCTGCGTCCAAAGCCGGTTTGACCGTAATGGGCACGGCCCGCGGGCTTGTCAGCCACCGCTGGGCACGGCACGGTGCCGCCTGTTCCCCGTGTGCAGGATGCCGTCCCGTGACCGTTGCCAACCGCCTGCAGGCCACCCTCGATGCCGAAGGGGCGCTGCTGTTCCTGGCCCGTTATGTGCGCCATGCGCGTTGTGGCCAAGGCGCGGCCTGGTGCGCCCAGGCCGATGTGCCGACGCTGCAGGCCGAAGCCGCAGAGCGCTGGGGCGAGCAGGCCGAGATCCTGTCCTGGGACGTGCAGCGCCGCGAACGCCGGCGCTGGCGGCGGCTGGAGTTCAAGGTCTACCTGGATGACGACAAGCGCTGGTATGGCGATGCCATCGCGCTGCATCGGCGCGCGCCTGGGTTGGCCGAGCTGCTGTGGGTGATGCAAGCACAGCACTGGCTGGAGCCTTTCGAGCTGTATCTGTACGCCGATGGGCTGGATGAGGGGGCGATCGTGCTGCCTGCCGGCGGCATCATCCACTTCCAGCGCTCGCGCGGGGGCGTCTACCGGCTGCTGTCGCTGCAGGCGGGGTTCGCGGATGCAGGAGCACGCGAGCGGGCCGTGCAGGCGGTGCGCAATGCCCTGCAGCGCAGCCATGACGTGGTCTGGCTGTGCCGGCATATCGATCCTGGGCTGCCATGGCATGACTGGCTGGGCCAGCCCGAACTTGCCGGTAACCGCATTTGATGGGGTAGGCTGTGCCCGCACTGCCAAGGATCAGCAGGTACGGATCATGTCGATCTATGCATTGAAAGGACGTTTCCAGGACCTGTTGCGTCCGGCCGTACGCGGTCTGTACCGCATGGGGATCACCGCCAATACGGTGACCGTGGCCGCTGCCGTGGTCTCGCTGCTGGTGGCTGCCGCCGTGTGGTGCTGTGCGCCGGCCCAGCCCCTGCTGTACCTGCTGCTGCCACTGTGGATGCTGCTGCGCATGGCGCTCAACGCCGTGGACGGCATGCTGGCCCGCGAGTTCGGCCAGCAGTCGCGGCTGGGCGCCTACCTGAACGAGCTGTGCGATGTGATCGCCGACGCGGCGCTGTACCTGAGCCTGCTCAGTGTGCCGGGCGTGCGCCCGGAAGCGCTGTGGCTGCTGGCCTGGACCGCGGCCCTGAGCGAGTACGCCGGGGTGCTGGGGCTGATGGTCGGTGCCAGCCGTCGCTATGACGGTCCGATGGGCAAGAGCGACCGCGCCTTCGTCATCGGTGCGCTGGGCCTGCTGCTGGCGCTCGGCTGGGGCGGTGCAATGACGGTCACTGGCGTGGCCGCCGCGATGGCGGTGCTGTGCGCGGTGACGATGATCAACCGCGTGCGGCGCGGACTGCAGGAAGCGGCGGTTTCGCCGAACTAATCAAGCAGATACAAAAAGACAATCAGGAGATTGCATGCGTCAGGCGCAGGAACGGGAATTCCACAGCTTCGACCAGGTACCGCTGTTCTACAGGTACTGGCCGGGCGCCACGACAACCACGCCAGCGAAGGCCATCGTGCTGCTGCATCGCGGCCATGAGCATTCCGGCCGCGTGACCCATCTGGTTGACGAACTCGACCTGCCCGACACCGCCTTCTTCGCCTGGGATGCACGTGGCAACGGCCGTTCGCCGGGCGCACGCGGCGATGCGCCGGGCTTCCCGGCGCTGGTGCGCGACCTCGACAGCTTCATCGCCCACATCGGCGCCGAGCATGGCATCGCGGTGGAGGACATCGTGGTGATCGCGCAGAGCGTGGGCGCCGTGGTCGCCGCGACCTGGGTGCACGACTACGCACCACGCCTGCGCGCGCTGGTGATGGCTTCGCCGGCGTTCAAGGTGAAGCTGTACGTGCCATTCGCACGTGCGGGCCTGGCCCTGATGCAGAAGCTGCGCGGCAACTTCTTCGTCAACAGCTACGTCAAGCCGCAGTGGCTGACGCATGACCCGGCACGGGTGGAAAGTTATCGCACCGACCCGCTGATCACCCGGCCGATTTCGGTGCGCGTGCTGTTGGGCCTGTACGAGGCCGCCGACCGTGTCGTGGCCGATGCGCAGGCGATCAGTGTGCCGGTGCAGTTGCTGGTGTCCGGTTCGGACTTCGTTGTGCACCGCGCGCCGCAGGACCGCTTCTACGAGCGCCTGTCCAGCCCGATCAAGGAGCGCGTGCATCTGCCGGGCTTCTTCCACGACACGCTGGGCGAGCGCGATCGTGCACCGGCACTGGTGCGTATCCGCAGCTTCATCCAGGCGCGTTTCGCCGAACCGCTGCGCGAGCTGTCACGGCGTGATGCGCACCGCCACGGGCCAACCTTCGAGGAATCGGAAATCCTGGCCTGGCCACCGGAGCGCAACAGCTTGGCCGACCTGCGCTGGCGCGTGGTACGCGGTGGCCTGCGCTTCGGCGGCACGCTGTCCGAAGGCATCGCGCTGGGCCTGCAGACCGGTTTCGATTCGGGCAGTACGCTCGACTACATCTATCGCGACGAAGCACGAGGCAAAGGTCCATTGGGGCGGATGGTTGACCGCAACTATCTGGACGCGATCGGCTGGCGTGGCATCCGCGTGCGCGGCCAGCACCTGCAGGAACTGCTGCGCGACGCTGCCCAGCGCCTGCGCGGGCAGGGCACGCCGGTGCGGGTTCTGGACGTGGCGGCCGGCCATGGCCGTTATGTGCTGGAAGCACTGGGCCAGGGCGAACAGCGCGCCGAGCGCATCGTGCTGCGTGATTTCAGCGCATTGAACGTGAGCCAGGGCCAGGCCCTGATCGAACACCTGGGGGCGTCCGACATCGGCCGCTTCGAGCAGGGCGATGCGTTCGACCCTGCGCAGCTGGCGCAGGTGGACCCGGTGCCGACACTGGCGGTGGTGTCGGGCCTGTACGAACTGTTCCCCGACAACGACGCCGTGCTGCGCTCGCTGCAGGGCATTGCCGCGACCGTGCCAGTGGGAGGCTACCTGGCTTACACCGGCCAGCCCTGGCACCCGCAGCTGGAATTCATCGCGCGCGCCTTGACCAGCCACCGCGGTGGCGCGGCGTGGGTGATGCGCCGCCGTACCCAGCAGGAGATGGATGAGCTGGTGCGCCTGGCCGGGTTCGAGAAGGTGGCCCAGCGCATCGACGACTTCGGCATCTTCACCGTGTCGCTGGCGCGCCGGACCGCGTGATGGCGACGCTCGCTGCAATCCCGCTGGTCGCGGCAGGGCGCCCCTGGCGACGCGCGTTGCTGTGGCTGGCCCTGCTGGGCCCGTTCTTCTTTGCCAGCTATGGCTTCGCCAACTGGCTGGCCGGCCGCCATGCCGAACTGCCGGTGATGGCGTTTGCGTGGGAGACGCACATCCCGTTCGTGCCGTGGACGATCGTGCCGTACTGGTCGATCGACCTGTTCTATGCGGTTTCTTTCTTCCTGTGCCGTCAGCGCCTCGAACTGGACCGGCATGCGCTGCGGCTGTTCAGTGCGCAGCTGATCGCGGTCACCTGCTTCCTGCTGTGGCCGCTGCGCTTCAGCTTCGAACGGCCGGAGATCGGCGGCGTGTTTGGTTGGCTGTTCGATGTGCTGCTGGGCTTCGACAAGCCGTTCAACCAGGCGCCGTCGCTGCACATCGTGCTGCTCATCGTGCTGTGGGTGAAGTTCGCACAGTATCTGCACGGGGTGTGGCGTTGGGTACTGCATCTGTGGGCGCTATTGATCGGCGTCTCGGTGCTGACCACGTTCCAGCATCATTTCATCGATATCCCGACCGGCCTGCTGGCCGGCTGGCTGTGCGTCTGGCTGTGGCCGGAGCAGGGCGCGCCACCGTTGCGTGCCTGGCGCACCGCGCGTGACGCCAAACGTTGGCGCCTGGCAGCGCTGTACCTGCTGGGGGCCGCTGTATTGCTGATGCCGGTGGTGCTTCTGCGTGGCGCGGCGTTGTGGCTGCTGTGGCCGGTGGTATCGCTGCTGCTGGTGGCGTTGGCGTATGCGGGGCTCGGTATGGCGGTGTTCCAGAAGCGCGCCGACGGTCGCCTGACGATGGCGGCGCGCTGGCTGCTGGCGCCCTACCTGGGTGCGGCCTGGATCAATTCGCGGCTGTGGACGCGCCGTGCGCCGCAGCCGGTGCCGGTGATGGATGGTGTGTGGCTGGGGCGTATTCCCTGCGCTGCATTGCCGGCACCCTTGGTCGGCGTGGTCGATGCCTGTGCCGAACTGTCCTGCCGCGCGCCGGGCGCCGCGTATGCCAGCGTGCCGGTGCTGGATCTGGTGGTTCCTGCACCGGAGCAGCTGCGCGAGGCGGCCGAGGCCATCGAGCGGCTGCGTGTGCACGGACCGTTGCTGGTGTGCTGCGCACTGGGCTATTCGCGCAGCGCCGCCAGCGTCGCGACCTGGCTGCTGCGCAGTGGCCGTGCGGGCGATGCCGAAGCAGCGGTGGCGATCGTGCGCGCTGCACGCCCCGGCATCGTGCTGGGCACGGCGCATCTGTATGCCATCGCTGCTGCAGCGGGAGTACGCGCATGAGTATGGTTCCCGATCTGGCGACCATGCAGTTGCTGCTGAGGCAGGGGCGTTGGCCGGCGCTGCTGTCGCTGGGCCTGTTGCTGGTGGCGTTGCTGCTGCTCGGTATCGAGCCGGGGCTGGCGATGATCGCTGCCGGCCTGTTGCTGCTCAGTTTCGTTGTCGGGCTTGCACAGGCGTACCACGCATGGCGGGTTGGGTTGGACGCGAGCCTGCTGAAGCTGCTGCGTAATGAAGGGCTGGAAGGCGAAGCCGCCGCGCGCCGTATCGATCAGGTGCTGCATGACAGCGGCTTGCGCCGCGTATCGTCCGACGCACCGCTGCGCGGCTGGGACCTGCGCTGGGCAGGCATGCGTCGCCTGTTGCTGCGGCAGTACCTGCTGACAGGCGTGCAGGGTGTGCTGCTGGTGCTGGCCGTGTTGTGGCCGCAGACGTGAACGGGAGGACCCGATGTTCGCCGAACTGATTGCCCGCGCCTGCAGTGGTGCGATTCATGTGGTGACCGGTGCGCGTGCGCTGTGGATCGGCTGTGCGCCGTCCAGCGAGCGCCGCGTGTACTACGGCAACCATGCCAGCCATGGTGACTTCGTGCTGATCTGGTCGTCGATGCCGCCGGCGTTGCGGCGCCAGGTGCGCCCGGTGGCCGCGGCCGAATACTGGCAGCGCGATGGCCTGCGACGCTACCTGATCGATGCGGTGTTCAACGGTGTGCTGGTCGAGCGCGAGGCCGGTCATCGCCAGCAGGATCCGCTGCAGGTGCTGCGTGATGCGGTGGACGAGGGGTGTTCGTTGATCCTGTTTCCAGAAGGTACGCGCAACGTGGGCGACGAGCCGTTGCTGCCGTTCAAGAGCGGCATCTTTCACCTGGCACGGCAACGGCCGGAGCTGGAGTTCGTACCGGTGTGGATCGACAACCTGAAGCGGGTGATGCCCAAGGGTCGTTTCCTGCCGCTGCCATTGCTGTGTACGGCCACCTTCGGTACACCGCTACGGCTGCAGGCCGATGAGGACAAGGCCGCCTTCCTGGCACGCAGCAGGCAGGCGCTGCTGGACCTGGCGCCGAACGGGGGCAAGGCATGAGCTTCCTGATCGATGTGTCTGGTGACCTGGCTACGCAGAGCGTCGGCCAGCAAACCGGTCTGCTGTTCGCTGGCGTGGGTGCGGTGCTGGTGTTGGCCACGCTGGTGGCCGAAACGCTGCGCTGGCGCCGGCGTGGGCAGCCGAGCGCAGTGATCGCCAACCTGGTCTCGCGCATCCGCGCCTGGTGGGTGATGGCGATCGTGGTCGGGTTGGCGCTGTTCTTCGGCCGTGCCGGGGTGATCGTGCTGTTCGCGATCATCTCGCTGTTCGCGCTGCGCGAGTTCATTACCCTGGCGCCGACTCGCTCAGGCGACTACTACGCGCTGCTGGCCGCGTTCTACATCGTGCTGCCGTGGCAGTACTACCTGGTGTGGATCGACTGGTACGGCATGTACACACTGCTGATCCCGGTCTATGCGTTCCTGTTCCTGCCGATCCTGTCGACCATCGGCGGCGACACCACCCACTACCTGGAGCGCACGGCGAAGGTGCAGTGGGGGCTGATGATCTGCGTGTTCTGCATCTCGCATGTGCCGCTGCTGCTGAACCTGCACGTGCCCGGCCATGACCCCTCGCGCAACGTGTTGCTGTTCGCCTTCCTGGTGATCGTGGTGCAGTCCTCGGACGTGCTGCAGTACATCTGGGGCAAGCTGCTGGGCAGGCGCCTGATTGCACCGAAGCTGTCGCCGTCGAAGACGGTGGAGGGCTTCGTGGGTGGTGTGCTCAGTGCCAGCGCGCTGGGGGCGGCGCTATGGTGGATCACCCCGTTCACGCCGCTGCAGGCCTTCGGCCTGTCGCTGTTGATCAACCTGATGGGGTTCTGGGGTGGCCTGGTGATGTCCGCAATCAAGCGCGACCGTGGCATCAAGGACTGGGGCCACATGATCGAGGGCCATGGCGGCATGCTCGACCGGCTGGATTCGGTGTGTTTCGCCGCGCCGGTGTTCTTCCACGTGGTGCGGTACTACTGGAAGGCAGGCGGCGGCGGTTGATGCCGCTGGGCCGTCATCCACGCATGGCGTGGATCTACCGGTAGTGCCGGCCGCTGGCCGGCAACTGCAACATCCTGCCATCGTTCATGGGGTTGCCGGCCAGCGGTCGGCACTACCCTCGTGCGCGCTTACGCGCTGATGCCGTATTCCTTCAGCTTCTTGCGCAGGGTGGCGCGGTGGATGCCCAGCATCGCTGCAGCCCGGCTCTGGTTGCCTTCGCAGTGGTTGAGCACTTCCACGAACAACGGGATCTCCATCTCGCGCAGCACGATCTCGTAGACATCGTCCGCGTCGCAGCCATCAAGGTCACGCAGGTAACGGCGCACGGACTGGGCGACATGTTCACGCAGCGGTGGCCGGGCAGCGCCACGACTGTTGTCAGGACGAGAAAGGACAGCGTTCAAGGGGGTTCCCGATTCGGTTGCCCGTGCGCGCGGAGCGCGCGGCCGGACGAGGTGGTGGTGGCCAGTCTAGCGCGAGCGTGCCCGGCCTGCCACGGCCAGTCGTGTCCATCCTGGTCACAGGAAGTCGAAGGTGAATGCGACGGTGGACGCAGCCGGCTCCTGTACACGGAAGGCAATACGCGCGCTCTGTCCCGGCTCCAGCAGGGCCGCACCGGGGTCTTCACCCAGATACTGCGCCGGCGTGAACACTGCGCTGCCGATCACCCGGCCATCCGCATCGGACAGCGACAGGCGCAGCGCCGGCCAGGCCTGCGCCCAGCGTGCATCGTTGCGGATGCTGGCCTGTACCTGCAGAACGCCTGCCTGGTTGGGCAGCGGCCGGATCTCGCGGCTGGTCATGGTGAATGCGGTCGGCTCATGCCAGGCGGGCAGGGTGCAGCGCAGGACGCCACACAGCGCCCCGAGCCACGCACGATTGCCGGCGTCGGCGGCCAGTCGCGCACGATCGGCAAGCACGCTTTGCAGAACCAGCAGCAGGGCCAGTCCGGCGACCAGCAGCCAGTGCCAGCGCGGCGTCGGCAGCCTGCTCGCGCGCGCGGCACCGAGGAAGCTGGGCGCGTCGCTGGCAACGGCGGTTGCCTGTATCGCGGCCGATACGGGCTCGATGCGCACTGCTTCATCGGCAATGACAGTGTCATCGTGGTGGTGCTTCATCGCTTCCTGTTGCGATACAGGGTCGATAGGTTCAGCCGGTGCTGCAGCAATGGGCACCGGCGCGGCTGCGTCCGGCGTGTGCGCTTCGGTCGCAGGCGCGGCATCACCTTCCGACGTGGGACGCAGGAAGGTGGCCAGTGGACGGCGCGGTGGGTTCGGCTCGGACATGCTCAGGGCGCGGGCTCGGATCCAGCGGTCATTCAACCACGATCAGGCGCGGCGCACGCCGGTGATGCGCATCCAGTCGCCGTCCTGGGTGGCCTGCAGGTCGTCGAACCACGGCGCATAGCGCTGCAGCAGTTCGCCTTCCTGGCCGTGCAGGATGCCCGACAGGGCGATGCGACCGCCGGAAGCGACGCGCGCGGCCAGCAGTTCGGCCAGCGCATCCAGCGCCGAGGCAAGAATGTTGGCGACCACGACCGGATAGGTCGCGACGGGTTCGTCCTGCGGCAGGTACACGTGCATGCGTGCCTGTTCGCCGTTGCGCTCGGCGTTGTCGGCGGTGGCCACCAGTGCCTGCGGATCGTTGTCGACGCCGATTGCCTCAGCCGCGCCCAGCTTCAGTGCGGCCAGCGCGAGGATGCCCGAGCCACAACCGAAGTCGAGCACGCGCTGGCCCTGCAGCAGGCCATCCACGGCCAACTGGTCCAGCCAGCGCAGGCACAGCGCGGTGGTCGGGTGGGTGCCCGAACCGAACGCCAGGCCCGGATCCAGTCGCACCACGGCGGCATCGGCGGACTGCGCGGCCTCTGGCAGTTCATGGTTCCACGGCACGATCCAGGTCCGGCTGCCGAAATCCATCGGCTGGAACTGGTCCAGCCAGGCGCGTTCCCAGTCCTCGTCCTCGACCGCGCGGAAGCTGCCGCCGCTCCAGTCCAGTTCCGGATCGAATGCTTCCAGTGCGGCCAGCAGCAACAGCGCATTGCTGTCGGCGGGGAACAACGCGCTCAGCACCAGGGTGTCCCACAGCGGCGTTTCGCCCACACCCGGCTCGAGGATGGCCTGTTCGTTGCTGGTATCGGCCTCGGCATCAAGCAGGGTCACGGCCAGTGCGCCGACGTCCTCCAGCGCGTTTTCATAGCGGGGCTGGGTCGCTTCGGTGCAGCGCAGGGTCAGTTCCAGGAACGGCATGGCAGTGGGGGCAATCGCGGGAAAGGGGGCCATGCTAGACCATCGGGGCGTCTCCGTATTGCCTGAGATGCCGCTCTGGGATGAACGACGCCGATTCAGACAGGCCTGCCGGGCCTTGCTAAACTCCGTGCTTTCCTGTGCGCCCTGATGCTCCACCGCCGCCAATGGCCTTTGCTCCGACCCTGAAAACCTGGTTGCTCGTGCTGCCGGCGGTGGCCGTGCTGGGCGTGGCCGGCTATCGGGCCAGCGGCCACGTGGCGCCGTCCACGGTGCAGGCAGACCTGCCGGGCGTCGCGGTCGCCGATGACAGCGCAGCAGCATTGCAGGTAATGCCGGAAGCACTGGCGCGCCGGCTGGCGGCCTTCGAGCGCGGCAACGCCCTGCCTTCAGGCCTGCCACTGGATCTCCGTGCCGATATCGAAGATGCCACCGATCTGTATGCCTACGCGCAGCGCCTGCGCGTGCAGGCCGATGAGGGCAACCACGAGGCGCGCTGGATGCTCAGCCGTGTCTATGACTACTGCGCACAGTATGCGGTCGACCCGGGCGGCTACCGCCTGGACAACAACGTGCTGGCCGGATCGGGGCTGACCGCCGCGCCGGCGATGGTGCAGGCACGCGAACGTGTCGCGCAGCGCTGCGGTGGCTTTGTGCCTGGCGACAAGCTGGGGCCGCCGCTGGTGCTTGCCGAACGGCGCAAGGCGGCGGAGCAGGGCAACCTGGCAGCCGAGGCAGCGTTGTTCGCCGAAGGCGAGCCGCTGCAGGACAGCCCCGAGTACCGCCGCGACCTGGTCGAGCGGGTGCGCACGTCGCGCGATCCGGAGGCATTCATGGCCATCGCGCCGGGCATGGGGGTGCGCGCCTCGGGCGATCGTGCGCTGAACGGCCTGGTGGCCGGCGAACAGCTCAGTGAACTGGCATGGCGGCTTGCGGCCTGCGAACTCGGTCTACCGTGTGGAGCAGACAGCGTGCTGGTCAACAGTTTTTGTGCGAACGGAGGGATCTGTTCGCAGGATGGAACGCAGGATTTCCGGGATTTCGTGTATGACGCTGCGGTTTCGCGGCAAGGTGCGGGGAAGATGAGGCAATGGATCAAGCGATTGGTTGGAAAGAGGGACGGGCAATGAATTACCGTCGATTCCTGCATGGGGCCAAATTCTGGTTCTGGGTGGCGCTGTTCGTGGCCTATTCGGCCGGTGCGGTTGGCCTGTTGATGATCGACACCTATGAAGATCGCTACCGGCATCTGTCGAAGGTGGAGCTGACCACGGTGAAGGCGCAGGAAGACGTGCGCCGCGCGGGCGCCAGCCAGGTCGCAGCGGTGTATCGCGCGCAGAGCGGCATGCCGTTCGCCTCGCTGCCGGCCGGCAGCACCTTCCAGGTGGTGTGGCCCGACGGCTCGACCGAGACCATGGTGATCGTCGACCCGACTTCGCCCAATGGCGTCCGCCCGTTGGCAAAGTCGCAGATTCCGGCGACGGCGGCCGACGCGCGCTGAAGGTAGCGCCGGGCCATGCCCGGCGGCCTCGCGCTTCGTTGCCATTTCGCCGGGCATGGTCCGGCGGTAGCGGAAGAGAAACAGAAAAGGGCGGGGATATCCCCGCCCTTTTCATGTCCAGCACCTGGCGCCGATCAGGTCAGCGCGATCGGCTTGTTCTTGCGTTCGGCAAGGCGCTTTTCCAGGTAGTGGATGTTCTGGCCACCGGCCTGGAAGCCCTTGTCGCGCATGATCCGCTGCTGCAGCGCGATGTTGGTCTTGATGCCGTCCACCACCATTTCGCTCAGTGCCACCCGCATGCGGGCGATGGCGGTCTCGCGGTCCGGACCGTGCACGATCAGCTTGCCGATCATCGAGTCGTAGTTCGACGGCACGCGGTAGCCACTGTAGATGTGGGTGTCCACGCGCACGCCGGGGCCGCCCGGCGGATGGAAGCCGGTGATGGTGCCCGGGCTCGGCACGAAGGTTTCAGCATCTTCGGCGTTGATGCGGCACTCGATCGCATGACCGGTCAGTACCACGTCGCTCTGCTTGATCGACAGCTTCTGGCCGGCGGCGATCTTCAGCTGCTCGGCCACCAGGTCGATGCCGGTGACCATTTCGGTGACCGGATGCTCCACCTGGATGCGGGTGTTCATTTCGATGAAGTAGAAGCGGCCATCTTCGTACAGGAACTCGAACGTGCCGGCACCGCGGTAGCCGATGCGCACGCAGGCTTCGGTGCACACCTTGCCGATCTGCTCGCGCTGCTCGGCGCTGATGCCCGGTGCCGGTGCTTCTTCCACCACCTTCTGGTGGCGGCGCTGCATCGAGCAGTCGCGCTCACCCAGGTGGATGGCGTTGCCCTGGCCGTCGGCAAGCACCTGGATCTCCACGTGGCGCGGATTTTCCAGGAACTTCTCCATGTAAACCTCACCATTGCCGAACGCGGCCTTGGCCTCGCTCTTGGTGGTTTCGATGGAGGTCTTCAGCGAGGCTTCGGCGTGCACCACGCGCATGCCGCGGCCACCACCGCCACCGGCTGCCTTGATGATGACCGGGTAGCCGATCTCACGGGCGATCTTGGTGTTGGCGACGATGTCATCGCCCAGCGGGCCGCCCGAGCCAGGCACGCACGGCACGCCGGCGGACTTCATCGCGCGGATGGCTTCGACCTTGTCGCCCATCATGCGGATGGTGTCCGCCTTGGGGCCGATGAAGATGAAGCCGGACTCCTCCACGCGCTCGGCGAAGTCGGCGTTCTCCGACAGGAAGCCGTAGCCCGGGTGGATGGCCTGGGCGTCGGTGACTTCAGCGGCAGCAATCAGCGCCGGGATGTTGAGGTAGCTCTGCGGCGACGGCGCGGGTCCGATGCAGACCGACTCGTCGGCCATGGCCACGTGCTTGAGGTTGCGGTCGACCGTGGAGTGCACGGCCACCGTGCGGATGCCCAGGGTGTGGCACGCGCGCAGGATGCGCAGCGCGATCTCCCCTCGGTTGGCAATGACGACTTTGTCGAGCATGGCGTGCCCCTCAGCCGATCACGAACAGCGGCTGGTCGAACTCCACCGGCTGGCCGTTCTCGCCGAGGATGGCGACGATGGTGCCTGACTTGTCGGCCTCGATCGGGTTGAACATCTTCATCGCTTCGATGATGGCCAGGGTTTCGCCTTCCTTGACCTGCTGGCCAACGCTGACGAAGGCCGGCTTGTCCGGGGCGGCCGAGGCATAGAAGGTGCCGACCATCGGCGAGCGCAGCACGTGGCCTTCCGGCAGCGCCGGGCCCGGCTTGGCGGTGCCGCCGGTGGAGGCTTCGGTCGGCGACTGCATCGGCATCGCCTGCGGTGCGGGGGCGGCCGGGGCGGCATACACCGGTGCCGGCATCGGTGCGGCATAGCCGGCCACCGGGGCACGCGACAGGCGCACCGACTCTTCGCCTTCCTTGATTTCGATTTCGGCCAGGTTCGACTCTTCCAGCAGGTCGATCAGCTTCTTGATTTTGCGGAGATCCATGGTGGCCTCTTGGCTCGTGATGTCAGTGGGGTGGGAAGCGCGGTGCGCTCGGGTCAAAGCAGTTCGTAGAACTCGCGCAGCTGCCGCGTACGGTCGCGCGCGAGGGTGATCAGGCAGCGCATCTGTGCGCCGTTGCGGGCCGTGCCATCGGAATTGAGGGCATAGACGGCGTTGCAGTCGTGGTCGCGCAGCTGCATCCAGGCACGCTGGGCCAGCACCAGCTGCTGTTCGGCCTCGCCGCAGTAGCTGCAGCTGCCACCGTGGTCCGGCGTGCGCAGCTGCTGGCGCGCCTGGGCGTACACGGTATTGAGTTCAGCGTCTGCAGCCGCCGCTACGTCCGAGGCGCACAGGTCGCTCTCCATCGTAGTGGTCGGGTGCGCACAGTCGATGCCTTCGTCCTTGCGGTCGAACGCCGTGGCCGCGCCGCAGATGCCGGCCCACAGCACGACGCTGGCAAGCACGCGCGGCAGCATCATCACGCGCCGGCCACCCGCACGCGTGCCAGCGCTGCATCCATCGCATAGCGATAGCTGTCGGCACCGAAGCCACAGACCACGCCCACGGCCTTGTCACTGAAGTAGCTGTGCTGGCGGAACGGTTCGCGGGTATGCGGGTTGGACAGGTGGATCTCGATGAACGGCACCGCCACCGCTGCCAGCGCATCGCGCAGGGCCACCGAGGTGTGGGTGAAGGCGGCCGGATTGATCAGGATGAAAGCGGTTCCGTCATTGCGCGCGGCCTGCACGCGGTCCACCAGGACGTGCTCGGCGTTGGACTGCAGGCTCTCCACGGCGTGCCCGGCAGCGGACGCCTGGGCTGCCAGGGCCTGGTCGATGTCGGCCAGCGTGGTGTGGCCGTAGACCTCCGGCTCGCGGGTGCCGAGCAGGTTGAGGTTGGGGCCGTGCAAGACCAGCAGCTTCGCCATGGGATCCGGAAGACGGGAAAGGGCGGCAGTCTGGCGGAACCGGTGGATGCTGTCCAGTTCGGCGAAGTTTGCAGCGTTTCAATCGATCGTTTGAAATCTGCCGGAGCGCTTGTGGCTGTATGGCGGGCGCTGGATCAAGGCGCGCTGAACGCCGTGCAGGTGGGGGATGCGTGCACGTAGGCCGACGATGGCGGCAGGCAGGGAGAGGGCTCATGCTGCCATGGGCCGTGATGAGTAGATCCACGCCATGCGTGGATGTGGGAGTACGGTGCGCGGCAAAAGACGTACCCACCACGGAGCACTCCGGCACCCGGCCGCTCAGGTCTCCAGCGGCACCGTCGGTACAACGTTCGGGAACACCTCCTCCAAGGGCTCTCGTTCCCCCTGCTTTGGTGCCGGCCAGTTGTAGGCGTTCACCGGCTGCACGCGGTTCACCCACAACGCGTAATACAGATGGTCGGCGCGGCCATCACCGGTATTGGGATGGATCAGGATGGTCAGGCCCAGGCTGTTGAGCTGCAGCCACGGCACCAGGACCGGCAGCAGGTCGTTGGTGAAGCCGAAGTAGAACGAGGGCGTGACGTGCGGGCCGCGCGGCTCCAGGTTCCAGTTGCCCAGCTCCACCGGGAAGCGCTCGGCCGCCCAGCGCCGCAACAGGGCCGCCTTCTCGAAGCTGTCCTCGTCGAAGTAGATATGCGCGTGATAGCTCCTGATATCGGTGTAGGCACGCGGGGTGGCCGGCAGGGTGGCCTCGCCGGGGCGCACACTGGTTGGACGCGGAGTCGACTCGCTGACCGTGGCCTCGCCCCAAGGGCTGCGAGCTTGGGGCGCGGGCGGAACAATGGCTCGGAAACCGGGGCGGCCCGGCTCGGTGGTGTTCGCCGCTGCTTCGGCGCGCGCGGCTGCCGGTGCGGCCGCCGCGCTGGCACTGGCCAGGCCACCGGCGGCCAGCCCGGCCGAGGCGATCAGCCGGCGGCGCGTGGGCGAGAGCAGGTCGGCCCACTGGGCATCGTCGTCGGCAGCAAACAGGGCGTTGGTGGCGGAGGTCTGTGGGTCCGGGTGCATGAAGGGCTCCATGGCAGCGTGCAGCGGGGGCAGGCAAGCACGCTCAGGCACCTGCCTCGGCAGCGTCCAATAAGCAGGCGGTATCACCTCATGCCCGTTCACCCCTTGTCATTGAGCGCGGCCGATCGACGGGCTAGGGTGCAGGTCTGCCGCCCTGGAGCCCGCCATGACCTCGCCCGATGCCGACACCCGGCGCAAGCGCGCGACCTTCCGCCAACTGCACGCACAGGGTTGTTTCGTGCTGCCCAATCCGTGGGATGTGGGCAGCGCCCGCTACCTGCAGCGGCAGGGCTTCCAGGCGCTGGCCACGACCAGCGCCGGGTGCGCTTGGAGCGAGGGGCGGCCAGACGGCGCGGTTTCGCTGCAGGCCACGCTGGAACATCTGCGGCTGATGGTGGCGGCGACGCCATTGCCGTTGAACGCCGATTTCGGTGATGGCTTTGGCGCCACACCGCGCGCGGTGGAGGAGGCCGTGGCGGCGGCAATCGATACTGGCGTAGCCGCGTTGTCGATCGAGGACGCCAGTGGCGTGGCCGATGCGCCGTTGAGGCCGATCGACGAGGCGGTCCAGCGCCTGCGTGCAGCGCGCTCGGCCATCGACCGTGCCGGCGGCGAGGTGCTGCTGGTCGGCCGGGCGGAGAACTTCTTCGTCGGAGTGCCCGATCTGCAGGACGCACTGCAGCGGCTGCGCGCCTATGCCGAAGCGGGTGCCGATGTGCTGTATGCACCGGGCATCAGTACACGCGAACAGATCAATGCGGTAGTCGCCGCTGCGGGCTCGAAGCCGGTGAACCTGCTGGTCGGTGGGCCGACGCCGCTGAGCCTGCAGGACATCGCCGCACTCGGCGTGCGCCGGGTCAGTCTCGGCGGTGCGCTGGCGCGTGCGGCGTGGGGTGGCTTGATGCAGGCCACCCAGCCTATCGTGCAGGACGGCCGCTTCGATGGCCTGCAGCACGCGGCCTCGGGCGCGGCGTTGAATACGCTGTTCCGCTGACGGAAACCTGGGTGCCGGCCCAGGTGAGCAGATTGGCAGCAGGTCCACGCCATGCGTGGACGGATGAGCCCGCGACTACAGCGCCTCGATCCCGCCCTTGGGCATGGACACTTCCGGCTCCAGCGCCGGCAGCAGTTGCCGCAGCAGCCCGGGGTTGTCCAGCAGCGCAGTGCCATCGAGATAACGCCAGTCCGCAGTTCCCACGCGGCGTACAGCGACCATGAACGAGGTGCTGCGTATCGGCGATTCACGCACGCGCAACAGTGACTGGCGTGGCACGAAGCTGACCTCTTCGCCGCCAGCGGCGTAGGTGCGGCCGGGCATGCCGGCTTCGTCGCTGATGACGGTGACCGACTTGCGCAGTTCCTTCACGGTATCGCGGGTCATCCGTGCATAGGCATCATCGCCGCCGGCCAGCTGCTTCAGGCTGGGGTGGGTGCGCGCGATGATCATCTCCGCATCGCCGCGACCGAACGCATCCAGCATCGCCTGCACGTCCTGACGCAATGCCTTTGAATCGCTGGGGCTGAGTTCGCCTGCGAAGGCCGATGGCAGCACTACCGACAGCAGCAGGGCCAGCAATGGGAGAAGCGGGCGTCGATCCATTCTCGGCTATCTCTGGGGGGGAACCGCCGCACTATACGGCGGATGCGGAAACAGCGTCCCACGCATGGCGCTGGTATCCCGACAATCACTACTTACTATTGGTAGTTAGTGAATTCCGGACATCCCCCATGCACAGCCTCATCGTTACCGCCCATCCTGAATCCGGCTCGTTGACCCATGCCATCGCCAAGCGCATCGGCGAAGCCATCACCGCGGCGGATGCCGCCAACACCGTGACCCACGCCGACCTGATGGCCGAAGGTTTCGATCCACGCTTCAACCCACAGGACCAGGCCCTGTTCCGTGGCACCGGCGCAGTTCCGGCCGACGTCGCCGCCGAGCAGGCGCGGCTGGACGCCACCGACACACTGGTACTGGTCTACCCGCTGTACTGGTGGTCATTCCCCGCGCTGCTGAAGGGATGGATCGATCGTGTATTCGCCCAAGGCTGGGCCTACCAGGACGGTGCCGATGGCAAGGTGCAGAAGAAGCTGCGACGGTTGCGCGTGCACTTGGTCGGGATCGGCGGCGCGGGCGCGGACATGATCGAACGACGCGGCTACGGCGCGGCGATGAAGACCCAGATCGACATGGGCATCTTCGACTATTGCGGCGCGCGCGTGCTGTCGTCTGACCTGTTGCTGGACGCTGATTCCGGTGCGGCCGAAGCGCATCTGCAGTCGGCAGGGGAGATCGGCCGTAAAATCGGAACTCCAATGCACTGATCGCCGTGTCCCGCCGATGCCTGCCAACGCCGCTCCCACGCGCCGCCGATTGACCCGCGAGCAACGCGCCCGCCAGTTGCTGGATGTGGCCTGGGCGCTGGTTGGCGACGAAGGTACCGACGCGCTGACGTTGGGGCGGCTGGCCGAGGCCGCGGGCGTGACCAAGCCGGTGGCCTACGATCACTTCGTAACCCGCAACGGATTGCTGGCCGCGCTCTACGATGACTACGACGGCCGGCAGACGATGGTGTTCCACGAGCGCATCGGCCGCGCCCGGGCGCAGCTGGCCGACCGCGCGGCAGCCGTCGCCTCCGGCTACATCGATTGCATCCTCAGCCAGGGCAGTGAAGTGCAGGGCATCCTCGCAGCGCTGGTGGGCGCGCCGGAACTGCACGAAGTGCGGCGGCGTTACCAGCAGGACTTCATCAACAACTGCGACGCCTGGCTGGGCCCGTTCGCCGCCGATGGCACCGTGCCGTTGGCGGGACGCTGGGCGATTCTCGGTGCTGCCGAAACCCTGTCAGAAGGGGTAGCCGCCGGTGCCCTGGACAAGATGGAGGCCGAACATGAGTTGCAACGCCTGATCGTGGCCACCGTCAAACGGCGCTGAGCCGCTCAGGCGTCGGCGCTGCTGCCGGCCAGCGCAGCGAATCCGGCGGCCAGCCGTTCGCGTACCAGAGCATCGCGTGCGTCGCGGCTGTCCGAGCCAAGCACCACTGTGATCAGCCGTACCGGATGCGCGCGCCGTGGCACAGGTTGGCAGGCGGTGGCGGCCAGGCAGAAGCCCGCGGCCTGGGTGTAGCCGGTCTTCAAGCCATCCACGCCGTCATCGCCAAGCAGGGCATTCTGGTTGTTGCGGCTGAAGCTGCCGTGCGCGAACGCGCGCTGTGCGGTGACGGCCAGAATCTGCGGATGATCGTTCAGCAGGCAGGCCGCCAGCACTGCCATGTCGCGGGCGCTGGACGCATGGTGTGGCGTGGTGATGCCGGAGACGCTGGCGAACCAGGTGCTGCGCAGGCCGAGCTGGCGTGCGTGCCGGTTCATGCGGTCCAGGAATGCAGGCTGTGATCCGTCCAGATGACGCGCGATGGCCAGCGCCGCATCATTACCGGAGACGATCATCAACCCTTCCAGCAAGCGTGCCAGGCTGATCCTTTCGCCGGGCACCAGGCCCATCCGCGTTTCATCATCGGCCACCGCGTGCACGTCTTCGGCGGCAATGGTGACCGCCTCGTCCCATGTGCGACCCCCTTCTTCGATGCACGCATACGCTGCGTAGGCGGTCATCAGTTTGGTCAGCGACGCCGGCTGCCGCGCGACCCCGGCGTTGTCCTGATGGATCACCTCGAAGGTGGCGGCATCGAGGGTGATGAAGGAGAGAGGCGCGCGTGCAGGGGAAGAAGACGGCATGGATGCTGCGGCGGCGAGGGGAAGCTCGCAGGATAGTGCGCATCGGCTGCATGAAGCTGCAATATTGAAATGATATAACGTTCGAAATAATGGGCCGCCACTGGCCTGACGGGACCTCCGATGACTGCACACATGCCACGCCGTTGGCTCCCTTCCTCTCTGCTGCTCGCGCTGTTCGCGCTCGGTGGCTGTCAGCCGAACCTGCGCGCCGATACCGCTGCGGCCAGCACCACGCGCCCGCACAACGTGATCGTGATGATCAACGACGGTGCCGGTTGGGGCACCTGGGACGCGGCTGCCTACTGGCAGTACGGCAGCCGCGAAGGCGCCCCCTATGCGGACTTCCCGCAGCGCCTCGCCGTGACCACCTATCCGTTGAACGCCAGCAGCCAGCCGACCCGCGACAACGCGCAGACCCTCGGCTACGACGCGGCCAAAGCATGGGATGACTCCCCGGTTCCCGCGCAGGACCTGCCGTTCGCCGGCTACCAGTACCTGGCCGCGGTCGCCACCGACAGTGCAGCGGCGGGCACGGCGTTGTCCTCGGGCATCAAGACCTACAACAACGCCATCAACTACAGCAACGATGGCAACGCGGTCGAATTCAATACGCTGCATGCCAAGCGCCTGGGCATGGCCACCGGCGTGGTCACCTCGGTGCCGTTCGCACATGCCACGCCGGCCGCGTTCGCTGCGCAGAACGAATCGCGCAACAACTATCACGCCATTGCGCACCAGATGCTGGCGCAGGGCCACATGGACCTGGTGATGGGTACTGGTGGTCCCGGCTACAGCGTTGATGGCCATGCCTGTGACGAAGGCGCGGGCGCGGGCGCGGTGAAGGCCGAGGGCTGTGCGAACCCGTGGGAGTGGGTGTCGCAGCAGGATTGGCAGCAGCTGGAAGCGGGCAGCACCATCGCCGGTAATCCGTCCGGGCCGTGGCGCCTGATCCGCAGCAAGGAGGCGTTCGCTGCGCTGGCGCAGGGACGGCTGCCGACCGACCGGCCGCTGATCGGCGTGCCGCGCGTGGCCAACACGCTGCAGCAGGCGCGCCAGCTGCAGGTGCTGGGCAAGGATGCGGCCACGCCTTCTGGTGTGAGGAAGATCGACAGCGTGCCGGATCTTGCAACCATGACCCGCGGTGCGCTGCAGTTCCTGCAGCAGCGTTCGGCCGAGGGCCTGTTCCTGATGGTGGAAGGTGGCGCTACCGACTGGGCCGCGCATACCAGCGCCTGCGGCACCGAATGGCACTACGGCCAGTGCGGCGACCAGCCGCAGTACGGCCGGCTGATCGAGGAAACCGTGGAGTTCAACGACGCGGTGACAGCAGTGATCGAGTGGATCGAACGCAACGGTGGCTGGGAACGCACCCTGCTGATCGTCACCACCGACCACGACAACAGCATGCCGATGGGCCCGGATGCACAGAGCGTGGCCTTCGAGCCGGTGCGCAACAACGGCCGTGGACGCATGCCGGGGATGAGCTTCCGTCCCACCGGCAACCATTCCAATGCACTGGTGCCGTTGTGGGCCAAGGGGGCAGGGTCGGAGCTGCTGGGCCAGCGCGTGCGGGGCGTCGACGAGGGCTACCGCCAGCATGTGCGCTGGAACGACGGCAGTTACATCGACAACACCGACGTGGCTGCGGCGGTGCAGGAAGCACTGCAGCGCTAGGGTAGTGCCTGCCGCTGGCCGGCAACCTCGGTGACCGGGCATCTTGCCGCTGCCGGCCAGCGGCCGGCACTACCGGGAGTGCTGCTGGGCGGCGGGGACGGCGACGGGGAAGGGCTGGCCAGTTGCCGCGCCAGCTCGGCGTTGGTCACATGGCCATGCAGGAACAACAGGCCGCTGAAGATGTTCATGTGCGTACCTCCACTTGAGTGGATTGCACGATACGGGCAGCATGGAAGGCGAAAAAGCGACATTTCCGCAAGCTTGCCTTGAGAGGAATTCAAGCCTGATGTCCCGCCCACCCCTCCATGCCCTGCAGGGTTTCGTGGCTGCCGCCCGGCTTGGCAACCTGTCGCGCGCGGCGGCGTCGATGAACCTGACCGTCAGTGCACTCAGCCATCAGATGCGCCAGCTGGAAGAGCGGCTCGGGCAGCCGCTGCTGGTCCGCCAGCCACGTGGTGTCACCCTCACCCTTGAGGGGCAGCGCCTGCTCGACCAGGTGGGTCCGCACCTGGATGCGATCAACGAAGCCTTCCAGCCCTATGCCGCGCGTGCCGAGCACGTGCTGACGATCAGCGCGGTGCCATCGATGGCGTCGGCCTGGCTGGTGCCGCGCCTGGGCCACTTCGTGGCTGAGCACCCACAGATCGAGATCAACCTGCAGTCGAGTGAGCGCCTGGTGGATTTCGAGCGTCAGCGGCAGTTCGACGCGGCGCTGCGGCTGGGCAGCGGGCACTGGCCCGGGCTGGTGGTGGAGCCATTGTTTGACGAGTGGCTGCTGCCGATGGCCAGCCCGGCGCTGATTGAACGCATGGGCGGTATCGACCGCGTACCGCTGACCCAGTGGCCACTGCTGGGTGATCCTGACGGCGCGTGGGGCGCGTGGTTCGCCTTGAGCGGGCAGAGCCCGCCGCCGCGCTTCGTGGCGGTGCTGGATGATTCGGAAGCGCACCATCGCGCGGCGCTGGATGGCGTGGGCGCGGCGCTCGGACGGGTGACCCGGGCACGCCTGCTGCTGGAATCCGGCCAGCTGGTTGCGCTGTCCAGCCAGCGCCTGAAGACGGCGTGGCCGCATTGGCTGGTGTACCCGCAGCGCTCGGCCAGCCATCGTGGCTTCCTTGCCTTCCGCGACTGGCTGCATGCGCAGGCCGCCGAGCACGTGCGGCACATGGCAGGGCAAGGGCCGCCCGGCTAGACAGGTGCACCGGCCTGTCCGGCTGCTGTCATCAGGGCGTGGCCGGCCGCGGCGAAGCTGGGCACCTCCACCCAACACCGCCTGCCGCCATGCGCTACCGCCTCGCCGTTCTTGATATCGCCGGAACCACCGTTGCCGACCCGGGACTGGTCGCCCGCGCCTTCGTTGAAGCGATGGCCGCCGCCGGCCACGCCATCGACGTAGAGCACGTGCGCCCGTTGATGGGCTACCCCAAGCCACAGGCGATCGCCCGCCTGTTGGGGACTGCGGTGGACGACCCGCACGTGGCGCCGATCCATGCCGACTTCGTGGCGCGCATGCTCGAGTGCTACCGCCATGCATCGGGCATCGCGCCGCTGCCGGGTGCCGAGGTACTGTTCGAAACACTGCGCGCGCACGGCATCCGCATCGGCCTGGATACCGGCTTCTCGCGTGACATTGCCGAGGTGATCATCGAGCGGCTCGGTTGGCAGGATCGCATCGATGCGTTGGTGGCCAGCGATGAGGTCCCGATGGGTCGCCCCGCGCCGTACATGATCCATGCGCTGATGCAGCGCACCGATGTGGATGACGCCGCCGCTGTAGTGAAGGTGGGCGACACCGAGGTCGACATCAACGAAGGCCGCAATGCCGGCGTCGGCCTGAACATCGCGGTCACAACCGGTGCGTTCACCCGTTCCGAACTGCTGCCGCATGGTCCGGATCACATCATCGACCACCTCGACCGCCTGCCGGCGCTGCTCGGCCTGGCACGTTCCGGCACGGTCGCCGCTGCATGAGCCGGCCCTCGCTGCGGGCTCGGCTGCAGGGGCATCGGTTGGCGCTGACGGTGTTCGCCGGCAGTGCCGCGCTGTCCACCTATGCGTGCATGTATGCCTTTCGCAAGCCATTCGCCGCCGCATCGTTCGATGACCAGCATCTGTTCGGCGCCGACTACAAGGTGTGGCTGGTGGTGGCGCAGGTGCTGGGCTACATGTGCAGCAAGTTCATCGGCGTGCGGGTGATCGGCGAACTGCGCGCCGAGCGCCGCGCCAGCCTGCTGCTGGGCCTGATCGGCATTTCCTGGTTGGCACTGCTCGGCTTCGCGCTGGTGCCGGCGCCGTGGAACATCCCGTTCCTGTTCCTCAACGGCCTGCCGCTGGGCATGGTGTGGGGCCTGGTGTTCAGCTACCTGGAAGGGCGACGGACCACCGAAGCGATGGGCGCGATCCTTGCCTCCAGTTTCATCATGGCCTCCGGCGTGGTGAAGTCGGTCGGAAAATGGCTGCTGCTGCAGGGCGTTAGCGAGTTCTGGATGCCGTTCCTGTGCGGCCTGCTGTTCCTGCCGCTGCTGCTGGTGTCGGTACGCATGCTGGAACGCATTCCCGCCCCGGATGCCGCCGACCTGCGTGAGCGCTCGCCGCGGCTACCGATGGACCGCGCGCAGCGTCGCGCCTTCGTGCGCCGCTTCCTGCCGGGGCTGGCGCTGATGATCCTGTGCTACGTGTGCCTGACCGTGGTCCGCGATTTCCGCGACAGCTTTGAAGCCGAGCTGTTCCGCGAGCTGGGCTACGGTGGCAGCGCCGGCGTGTTCGCCGCCATCGAAACGCCGGTGGCGTTCGCGGTGCTGGCACTGACCGCCGGCCTGACCTGGTTCCGCAACAACCTCAACGGCCTGATGGCGTTGCACGCGCTGATGTTCATCGGCCTGGCCACTGCAGGACTGAGCACGCTGGCGTTCCGCGAAGGCATGCTGCATCCGCTGGCGTGGCTGGGCCTGGTGGGCTTCGGCCTGTACCTGGCCTACGTGCCCTTCAACTGCGTGTTCTTCGAACGCCTGATCGCCACCTTCAAGGTCGCTGGCAACGTCGGCTTCGTGATGTACCTGGCCGATGCGTTCGGCTACCTGGGCAGTGTGCTGGTCCTGCTTGGCCACGAATTCTCTGGCCTGCAGCTGTCGTGGGTGCGCTTTTTCTCCAGTGCGGTCATCCATCTGTCGTTGCTGGGCGGTGCCTGCCTGCTGCTGTCCCTGCTGTACTTCCACCACAAGGCGCTGCGCCTGGCCCGCATGCCAGCACTCGCCTCCGTCTGAGTCCATCCCCCATGAAGAACACAACCGCCCTCGTGGTCGGTGCCGGCATCGTCGGCCTGGCCGTGGCCCGCGCGCTGGCCGTGCGTGGCTGCAAGGTCACCGTGCTGGAGCGCCATGAACGCGCTGTCGGCGCCTCCATCCGCAACTTCGGCATGGTCTGGCCGATCGGCGTGCCCAATGGACCGCTGTATGAGCGCGCGCTGCGCTCGCGGCAGATCTGGCAGGAGCTGATCGACGTGGCCGGCCTCTGGCACGATCCCAGTGGCTCGTTGCATGTGGCCCATGCCGACGACGAATGGGCCGTGCTGCAGCAGTATGCGACGGCCAATGCGCAGCTGCGCCCATGCCGCCTGCTGGATCGGGATGCGGCGCTGGCGAAGTCGCCGGCATTGGTGGCGCGCGAGCTGCGCGGCGCGCTGTTCAATGCCGATGAGCTGGTGGTCGATCCGCGCCAGGCGATCCGCGCGCTGCCGGACGTGCTGCATGAACAGCACGGTGTGCAGTTCCATTGGCGCACGCCGGCAACGGCGGTGGAGAGCGGTCGGGTGTGGTCCGGCAGCCGCCTGTTCGAGGCGGATCAGGTGTTCGTCTGCAGCGGTCCGGAGTTCGAGCAGTTGTATCCGGAGCGGTACGCGGCAGCACCATTGACCCGCTGCAAGCTGCAGATGCTGCGGTTGGCCGCACAGCCGTCCGGGTTCCGCCTGGGTGCGGCCCTCTGTGGCGGCCTGTCGCTGGTGCACTACGCCGGATTCCGCGAGGCCGCCGATGTCGCGCCGTTGCAGGCGCGTTACCAGGCCGAGCATGCCGACCTGATCGAGCTCGGCATCCACGTGATGGCCGCGCAGAACGGCCAGGGTGAAATCACCATTGGTGATTCGCATGCCTACGCACATACGCACGATCCGTTCGATGAGCACGCCATCAACCAGAAGGTGCTCGATTACCTGTCCCGTTTCATGCAGGTACCCGACGCGCGCATTGCGCAGACCTGGCACGGCATCTATCCCAAGCTGCTGGATGGCAGCAGCGAATTCGTCGCCGAGCCGGCACCGGGCGTGACCATCGTCAACGCCATCGGTGGCGGTGGTCTGGGCATGACGCTCAGCTTCGGTCTGGCCGAAGAGCTGGTGGACGGCCGCTACACGGCGCTGCGGCGCGCAGCCTGAGGCGCTGCACGCGGCGGGTGCAATGCCCGCCGCGCTTTCGCTAGAGGTCGCTGCTGACCATCAGCTGCACCCAGTCACCGGCGAAGCAGGTGATGCCGAACTGCACCGCTTGCCCCTGTGGATCGACATTCAGCGAATGCACGCACAGCACCGGCCGTCGCGTCGATTGCCCGAGCACGCGCGCGACCTCGGCATCGGGCAGGCGCGCCATCACCGTGGTGTGCCGGCGCAGGTAGTCGGTCACCCCGAATGCGGCCAGCGTGCGGGTCACCGATGGCGTGCGTGCGAACACCTCGCCCAGCCCCGGGAAGCGGGTGGCCGGGAAATAGGCTTCGCTGTGGTCCACAGTACGGTCTTCCACCTGGCTGGAGTACACCACCCGATGCACGCGCTCGCCAGCGATCAGGCCGAGCGCGCGCGCTACCTGGCGGCTGGGCACCTGCACCCGGGTATCGATCAGGGTGTAGTGGCTTTCTACGTTCAGGTCATGCATGGCCCGGCCGAAACGCGTGCGTCGGCTGATCGGGTAGTGGTACGGATGCTCCTGCACGAAGCTGCCGCGGCCGGTTTCGGTGCGAATGTAGCCGCGCTCCTCCAACGCCTCGATCGCGCGCCGCACGGTATGGCGGTTGACTGCGAAGCGCGTGGCCAGGTCCTGCGCCGAGGGCAGCTGGTCGCCTTCCACCAGCTGGCGTTCGCGGATCTGCCGCAGCAGCGCCTGTTCGATCTGCTGCCACAGCGGCAGCGCCGAATCGCGCGGCGTCAAGGCCGGGTCGGTCATGGTCATCAAACCTCCATCTGCGGCTGCTGGACTAGACAGGTGCACTGCACGTGCGGGCATATCAACGCGTTGCGGTTGCAACGGCATGACACAGACGGCGAAATCCATGGGCGAGCGCATTCTCGACAACCTGAAGCTGGTGCTGGCCGACGAGGTCGTGCACGGCCACGTGGTGCTGGACGGGCCGTGTATCCGCGCGGTGGGGCGGGGGCGGGTGGGGCTGCCGGGCGCAGAAGACTGTGGCGGCGACTGGCTGATGCCGGGGTTTGTGGAGCTGCATACCGACAATCTGGAGAAGCACCTGGTGCCGCGCCCGGGCGTGGCGTTTCCCGCCGCGGCGGCCGTGCAGGCGCACGATGCACAGTTGCTGGCTGCTGGCATCACCACGGCCTGCGATGCCTTGGCGGTGGGCGACGTGGAAGCCGACAGCGTGCGCGTGCGCAGTTTGCAGGCCGCCCATGCGGCGCTGGTTGAGGCGCACCGCGCCGGCGGCCTGCGCAGCGACCACTACCTGCACCTGCGTGCCGAGCTGCCGTATTCCGGGTTGCTGCCATTGCTGGAGCCACTGCTGGATGATCCGGCGGTGCGCCTTCTGTCGCTGACCGATCACACGCCGGGGCAGCGCCAGTTCCGGAATCTGCAGCGCTATGCGGCCTACTACGGTTTGCCGACCGACACGGAGACCGGTTACCTGGATAAGCTGCTGCAGGCACGCCGTGCGCAACAGGCGCGCTATCGTCAAGCACACCTGCAACAGGTGCTGCAGTGGGGGCGCAGCCGCGGCCTGTGCCTGGCCAGCCACGACGACACGGTGGCTGCGGATGTAGATGAAGCCGTGGCCTGTGGTGCACGCATCTGCGAGTTCCCGACCACGCTGGAGGCCGCTGCCGCCGCACGTGCAGCCGGTCTGACAATCGTCGCCGGCGCACCCAACCTGGTGCTGGGCGGCTCGCATTCCGGCAACGTGGCGGCGCTGGAACTGGCACGTGCCGGCTGCCTCGATGTGCTGTCCTCCGACTATGTGCCCGCCAGCCTGCTGCCGGCGCTGGGCGTGCTGTGCGCGCAGCTGGGCTGGAGCCTGCCACGTGCGGTGGCCACGGTCAGCCATGCGCCGGCGCAGGCGCTGGGCCTGCAGGATCGCGGTCGCATCGGCGAAGGCCTGCGCGCCGACCTGCTGCGGGTGCGTGGGTCCACGCCGGACTACGTGGCCGAGGTCTGGGTGGCCGGCCGTCGCCTGCTGGCCCAGTAGCCGCCGCGGTGCGAACACCTAGACAGCTGCCCCGACCTGCCTAGTGGATGCCGCCTGCGCTTCACCGCACTGATCGAAAGTGGCCGCCATCGCCGCTCCCGCCGGAGTGGCCCACTTTCCCTTGCCGCCGCCATCGCCATGTCCACACTGCCTTCGCGCCATCCGCTTACCCTGGGTCTGCTCGCCCTGCTGCATGCCCCGCTGGCCGTCCAGGCCGCCACGCCAGCCGCGACCGACACCGTGCCCACCACCTCCGCCGTCGACCTGGACACCGTCACCGTGGTCGGCAGCATCGTCAGTGGCGAGAAACAGGCGCTGGATGCACAGCGCGAAGCCAGCCATCTGATGAACGTGATCAGTGCCGACGGCATCGGCAAGCTGCCCGACCACAACGCTGCCGAAGCCGTGCAGCGGGTTCCCGGTGTGTCGATCGAACGCGACCAGGGCGAAGGCCGCTTCGTTGCCGTGCGTGGCCTGCCGGCACAGTGGAACTCAACCACCCTCAACGGTGACCGTCTGCCGACCGCCGAAGAGGAAACCACCAGCCGTGCCACGGCATTCGATTTCTTCCCGACCGAGCTGATCGAGCGCATCGAAGTGAGCAAGACGCTCACGCCCGACCGCGAAGGCGACGCCATCGGTGGCCAGGTCAACTTCGTCACCCGCACCGCACCGACACGGCGCACGTTTGCCGCCAGCGTGGCCGGCAACTACAACGACAAGGCAGTCGACACCGGCACCAGCGCGAACGTGCTGTACGGCGACCGCAGCGCCGATGGACGCTTCGGGTTCCTGATCAACGGTACCTACTGGAAGCGCCCGTGGGCGACCGACAACTTCGAGCCGCGCCGCAGTGCCGACGGCCTGGGCGTCTACCGGCTGGAGCTGCGCGACTACACCGGCGAGCGCACCACGCGCGGCGTCAACGGTGGCATGGAATTCCTTCCGGCCGATGGCCATCGCCTGTACGTGCGTGGCCAGTATGGCGAGTTGAGCGACGATGAGACCCACTACAAGCACCGCTACCGGTTCGACAAGGACCGCGTGGAGCTGCAGAACATCCACAACGAGCTGATCACCGAATTCAAGACGTTCGAATTCGGCGGCCAGCACACCTTCGGCCGGGTCCAGGTGGACTGGAAGCTGGCCAGTGCCGAGAACGATTTCCGCTATGGCTGCATTCCCACCTGTGCCGACAACGCGTACTTCGTGGTCCAGTTCAACCAGGGCAAGGTCGGCTACCAGGGCCTGCAGGACCGTGGTGTGGGCCGCAACTCGTACAACACCCTCGATGGCGGCAACGTTGCCGCCGACACCCCCGAAACCCATCTGCCGCCGAGCTTCGCAATGGATCCGCGGAAGATGTCGCTGAGCGCGGTGGAGCTGTATCGGGTGGCGATCAATGAGAAGGACAAGGCGGTCGCGCAGCTGGACTTCAGTTTCGACGCGAGCGACACGCTGACCTGGAAGATGGGGGCCAAGTACCGCGACAAGCAGCGCCGCGCGCGCTTCTCCGACGAGTTCTATGCCTGGAACTCCGCCACCGGCGGGCCGGTACCGACCCTGGCTGACTTCCCGTTGATGGACCAGCCGGACCGCAGTGGCTACGACGTCGGCAATGGACGTGACTACGCCCGCGATTTCTCGCAGGTGGTACCGGTGCAGGCATTGGCCGAATGGTACCGGCAGAACAAGCAGCACCTGGTGCTGGTGCCGGGCGATTCGGCACTGGTGGCCAACGGCGCGGCGCTGGGTCGCAACTTCGACGTGGCCGAGAAGCAGTACGCGACCTATGCGATGGCCACCTGGAAGCCGGACGAGCGCTGGGACGTGGTTGGCGGCGTGCGCCTGGAACGCACCGCCACCGACGTGCGCGGTCTGGTGCTGGAGCGTGACGCCGATGGCAGCAGCGCGCTGGTGCCCAACCTGGGCCGCAAGCGCTACACCTCGGCGCTGCCGCAGCTCAACGTGCGTTTCTCACCGCGCAGCGATCTCAACCTGCGGCTGGGCCTGACCCGCAGCTTCGCCCGCCCGAACTTTGGTGACATCAACCCGGGTGGCTCGTTCATGGAAGCCGATGGCACCTTCACCTCCGGCAACGCCAACCTGGACCCGACCTATTCGGACAACCTGGACCTGATGGCCGAGTGGTATGCCGGTCCGCTGGGTCTGCTGTCCGGCGGGGTGTTCTACAAGAACATCAGTAATCCGGTGTTCCAGAGCAGCAGCACCGGCAGCTTCAACGGCAACCCCAACGTCACCTTCTACCGGCCCGAGAATGGTGACGATGCCAAGCTGTGGGGCGCAGAGTTCGCCTTCGTGCGCCGCTTCGATTTCCTGCCAGGCCTGTGGAGCAACTTGGGCATCAATGCCAACCTGACCCTGATGGACTCGCGCATGCGCATTCCGGCTCGTAACGGCAACGTGCCGATAACCGGCCAGGCCGACCGCCTGTACAACGTCACCGTGTACTACGACGACGGCGCCTTCGCTGCCCGTCTGGCCACCAATCACAAGGGTGCCTACATCGAAGCGCACGGCGACAGCAGCGTCACCGACGCCTGGTACGGCGCCAACACCTCGGTCGACTTCAGCGCTTCCTATACCTTCGATCGCTGGACGGTGTTCGCCGAGCTGAGCAACCTCACCAACGAGCCGTTGAAGTACTACCAAGGCAGCCCGCAGCGCCCGCTGCAGGTGGAGTACTACGGCCGTCGTGCGCAGATCGGCCTGAAGTATCTGTTCCAGTGAGCCGTACCGGCGTTCTGTAGAGTCGAGCCAAGCTCGACTGCTTCTGCTCTTCAATCATCGCACCAGCGTGACCGCCTGCCCGGCACGGGCGAAGGCCTCAGCCAGCAACGGGCCGGCCTTGATCGCCTCCACTTCCTCGAACAACGCCCTCAGCGCGTCGGCCGGGCGGGAGGCCGGCGCTGCCACCGCCTGCTGGATCGCGGTGAAGCGGTCAGCCAGCACGCGGCGGCCAGGATGGATCTGTGCCCAGGCTTCCAGCGGCTGGCGCACGCCGGCGGCGGCATCCAGGCGCCGCTGCTCGAACAGGGTGATCGCCGCCGCCGACGTCTCTGCCCGCTCGATCCTGGCGTGGCGCAGTTCGCGGCTGAGAAACAGGTCGTAGGCCGCACCGCGGCCGACCGCGATGCGCAGTCCGTCGCGGTCCAGGTCGGCCACCTGTTGCGAGGGGCTGTCCTCGCGCACCAGGTAGGTGCCTTCGATCTCCACGTATGGGGCACTGAAGGCGATGCGGTCGGCCCGCGCCGGATCGATGGCCAGGAAGGCCAGGTCCCATGCATCTTCGGCCGCTGCGGCGACCACCGACGCCGCAGCGTCGTGGCAGGTGAAACGGGCCTGCACGCCCATCCGCTGCGCCATCGCTGTGGCCAGCTCCAGTGAAGGGCCACGCGGTGAACGGGCATCACCCTGCGTCAGCACTGGGTTGCCCAGGTTGATCGCTACGCGCAGAAAGCCTCGCGGTGCCAGTGTGCTTCGATGATCGGCCAGGGACATGCAGGGCTCCGCGGAACAGGGGGGGTGTCCAGCATGCCAGTGCTGCTGCGCAGGCAGCGTCAGCGTCCGGTTATCCTGCGCGGATGAATCCGATCCTGCATGTCGAGATCCCAGCCAGTGACCTGGCCCGTGCCATCACCTTCTACCAGCAGTCGTTGCAGGTGCAGGTGGACGAACCGATCCTGCTGCACGATTGCCGGATGGCCTACCTGCCGTTCGGCGATGAAGCGGCAGGGGCCAGCATGGCGCTGGTGCAGGGGGCGGACTACCGGCCGTCAGAACAGGGCGCGCGCATCTACATCGGGGTCGATGACCTTGATGCCAGCCTCGAGCGAGCCTTGCAGGTTGGAGCCGAACTGTGTTTCGGCCCCGCTGATGCCGGTGACTGGCGCGTGGCCGAGATCCGCGACAGCGAAGGCAACCGCATTGCGTTGCAGGCGCGCGCGATTCTGTAGAGTCGAGCCATGCTCGGCTGCTGTTGGTCGCGCCGTCAATGCACCAGTCGAGCCTGGCTCGACGCTACAAGTGGGTCGCGGCCCGCGAGCGCTGCAACCATTCGCTGATCGCCGGGTCCAGCCGCGGGTCGTTCGGCAGCTGCATGCCGAAGTGCTGCTGCAGCACCTCGCGCACATCGCCGACATCGTGCAACGGGCGCTTGTCCGGTGCCTGCCCGGGCCGGTACTCGGTGTAGTTGCCGCTACCAATGGTGCGGCGCCAGTCCGGTCCGGTCAGCGACGCACGCAGCTGGCCGGGGAAGCTCGAATCCGGATGGGTGCACACGTACCAGTTGCCCACCACGTTGTCGATCGGGGCCGGTGACTGCAGGTCGAAGCGATACATCGCCCGCCAACCATCGTTGGACTCGGCGGAGAGCACGAAGTCTCCGTCGCCGGGCAGCCGCTGCAGCAGATAGCGTTCGTGCGGCGTTGCCTGCGGCTGCGCACCCTGCAGGCGCAGAGGTACGGTCGGGGTCAGGCTGCCGAAGCCGGCGTCCACCAGCCATTCGTCACCGTCCACGTGCACGCGCAGCAGCAGGTGGGTGCGCGCCGTGAGCTCGCCGTCCCGTGCCGCCAGTAGAACGCGCGCGCTCAGCGGCTGCGCATCGAAGCCCAGCGCCTGCAGCAGCGCCAGCAGGCCGCCGTTGAGTTCGAAGCAGTAGCCGCCACGACGTTCATCGAGCAGTTTGCGCTGCACGCTGTCCAGGTCGATCGGCACTGCATCGCGCAGCAGGCAGCTGAGGGTTTCGAATGGCAGCAGTGCGTTGTGGCGCTGCTGCAGCAGGGCCAGGCCCGCCAGCGTTGGCGGTGGCGGTGCATCCAACTGCAGGCGCTGCAGGTAGCGGGGGACATCGAGCGTCGTCATGCGGCCACCGGTCGGGGGGGGGGGAGGTCCACTGTGTTCCCCCAACCGGGGTTGAGGTCAAGCAGTGCGCGGGTGTCATCCCCCCGTCGCCTATGCCGGGTACAAAGGCCGCGTCCGCCAGCAACCGGTGGGACTGAACCAAAAAAAACCTAAAGTTGCCCCATATCCAGCCGATACAGGTGCGTCCTTCCGCCTGGAGTCTGTCATGTCGGCCGTTGTCCCCCACCTCCGGTCCCTGCGCATGCGGCTTGCCGCGTTGCGCTCGGCGTCCCCCGGCCTGCTGCTGTGGCTGCAGCCGCACCGGCTCAGCGTGGCCAACAAGCTCAAGGCGACCCTGTGGGTCTGTGGCCTGGGCCTGATCGCGATTGCCGCCGTCTACGCGTGGACCGGCCATGCCAGCACGCAGGCAGCGCGCAGCCAGGCCAGCTACCAGCACGGCAGCGATCTGGCCGCGAGCCTGGCCACGCGGGTGGCCGAGGCGCGTCGTCTGCAGACCCAGTATGCACGCAGTTTCGATGATGCCGACCGCGCGCAGCTGCTGGCGACGCAGAAGGCGCTGCAGGCCGATCTGCAGGCGCTTCGCGCGATGCCGATGGACGCCGGACGGCGCAAGGCGCTGCGGGCGCTGACCGAAGCCGCCGGCGCGTTCTCGCAGGGTGTGGCCGCCCTGTTCGAACGCGTCGATGAGATGGGTCGTGGCGATGCCGGCCTTGCCGCGCAGCTGCAGCAGGCCGCTGACACCCTGCAGGCGCAGGTGGATGCGCTGCAGCGGCCGTCGTTGGCGCTGTCCCTGCAGAAGATGCGCCGACAGGAAGCACTGCTGCTGCTCGATGGCGACTCCACCCATGCCGACCGTGCGAGCGAAGAGAAACTGCCATTCGATCTCGGGCTGGTGGGCCTGCCGACCGATGCGCAGGATGCCCTTCGCAACGGCATGGAGGCCTATCAGGTCGCGTTGCTGGGCTATACCGCCGCCCGCGTTGGCCTGGATGTGGAAGCACAGTCGCTGCTGGACACCGCGGCCAGCGTCGCACCGGCGCTGAGCGCCTTCCAGCAGGCCCAGGTCGCCGCGCTGGGCAAGGCACAGGCGCGCCAGCAGGCCGGTGCACGCACCATGAGCGTGCTGTTCGCAGTGACCCTGCTGCTGGTCGCCGGTGTGCTGATCACCAGCCTGATACTGGTGCTGCGCGCGGTACGCCAGCCGATCCAGGACACCCTGCGCTTCGCCAGCGACATTGCCGAAGACCGCCTGGACACCATGCTGCGTGTGTACAACGCCAACGACGAGATCGGCCAGCTGGCCCAGCGCCTGGTCCACATGCAGCAGCGCCTGCGCGCGCGTATCGAAACCGAGCGGGCGGTAGCGCGCGGCAATACCCGCGTGCGACAGGCCTTGGACAGCGCACAGACCGGCTTGATGGTGGTCGATGCCGAAGGCCAGGTGGCGTATGCCAACCCTGCGCTGCTGCAGCTGCTGGATCTGCAGGCCGAAGACCTGGTGGGCGGTGACGCGGTGCGCCTGCACCCGGCGCTGGCCAGCCTGGCCGGCGTGCGCCAGCGCGAGGAGCGCGAGATCGGGCACGCCGGCGTGCGCTACCAGTTGATCGCCAACGCCATCATCGACGAGGGCCATTTCCTTGGTGTCGCGGTGGAATGGCGCAGCCGCGCGCTGGAAACCCTGCTGGAAACCGAGGTGGCAGCCCTGGTCGATGCCGCCGCACACGGTGACCTGCACGGACGTATTGCGCTGGACGGCAAGCAAGGCTTCGTGCGTACGCTGTCGACCAGCATCAACCGGCTTCTGGTGACCTTCGAAACCAATCTCGGCGATCTACAGGCATTGCTGGCGGCACTGGCACGCGGCGATCTCAGCGTGCGCATGGAAGGTGAGTTGCAGGGCGTGTTCGCGCGCATGCGTGACGATGCCAATACCACCGTCGCGCAGCTGGGCCGCATCGTCACCCGCATCAAGCAGGCTACGTCCAGCCTCGATACGGGTGTTGGCGAAATCGTCGCCGGTCACCACGACCTGTCACAGCGCACCGAGCAGCAGGCGGCCAACCTGGAAGAGACTGCAGCATCGATGCATGAATTGACCGATACGGTCGGCCGCAACGCCGATGCCGCAGGCCGCGCTGATGCACTTGTCCAGGGCGCGGCGGCAGTGGCCCAGCGCGGCGGTGAGGCGGTCGGCCAAGTGGTGGCAACCATGCATGGCATCAGCGAGGCGTCTCGACGCATCGGTGACATCACCCAGCTGATCGATGGCATCGCCTTCCAGACCAACATCCTCGCGCTCAACGCGGCGGTGGAAGCGGCGCGCGCCGGAGAGCAGGGTCGCAGCTTCGCTGTAGTGGCCGCCGAAGTGCGCCTGCTGGCACAGCGCAGCGCCGAGGCGGCCAAGCAGATCAAAGGGTTGATCGAGGATTCGGTGGCGCGTGTCGGCCAGGGTAACCAGCAGGCCGAACAGGCTGGCACCACGATGGGCGAGATCGTCGGCAGCGTGCAGCAGCTGGCCGAGCTGTTGGCCGGCATTCGCAGCGCGTCGCAGGACCAGCATGCAGGCATCGCGCAGGTGAACCAGACCATCGTGCAGATGGAAGCCAGCACCCAGCGCAACGCCAGCCTGGTGGAAGAGGCCGGCGCCTCGACCGCACAGATGCAGGCGCAGGTGCATGCCTTGGCCGAGGCGGTGGGGGCGTTCCGCCTGCAGTCGATGCCGCGGGCGCGCGCTGCGGCGGCCTAGCTTGCGGTTCCTTGTCGGCTGGCGGGGAATCAGCCGAGCGTAGGCTCGGCTCTACATCGGCTGCAGGAACACTGTAGAGCCGAGCCTATGCTCGGCTCACGCCAGCGTTCGGCGGCAGGAATCAATACACGTCGCGCCGGTAGCGCCCGTTCTCCAGCAGCGTTTCCACCGCGTCATCGCCCAGCGCAGCGCGCAGTACCTGGTCCACGCCTTCGGCCATGCCCTGCAGCGAACCGCAGACATGGATCACCGCGCCACGTTGCATCCATTCGCGCAGCGCATCGACTGCAGCGTGCAGTCGATCCTGCACGTAGCCACCGTCGCCATCGCGCGAGAACGCCAGGTCCACCCGCGACAGATGGCCATCGGCCTGCCAGGCCTCGATTTCTTCGGCAAACAGGAAGTCGTGCGCGCACTGGCGTTCGCCAAACAGCAGCCAATGCCCATGCTCGCCAGCATGGGCGGCTTCGCGCAACAGGCTGCGCAGGCCAGCGATGCCAGTACCGTTGCCGACCAGCACCATCGGTGCACCCGGCACGCGGTGGAAGCCGGGATTGCGATGTACGCGGGCGACGATGCTGGCACCGATCGGTGCATGCAGTGACAGCCACCCGGAACCCAGTCCAGCCCGACCGGAGGCGTCATGTACCAGGCGCACCACCAGTTCCACTGCGCCGTCATCCGTGCACGAGGCGATCGAGTACTCGCGGCCGGGCAGCAACGGCAGTCCGCGCAGCCACAGGCAGGCATCCTGCACCGCCAGCGCGGCGTCTGCATCGGGTAGCTCGCGCTCGCTGGCCAGGGCCAACAGCGTGCGCGGGTTGCCCTCCACCAGCAGTGGTTGCAGTGGATCCAGCCCATGCGCCTTCAGCACTGCACTGGCGTGCCCTGCATTGTGGCGGGGTGCGATATGCAGGATATCACCGGCCTGCCACCGCACCTCGGCGGGCGCGGCAAGGCGGATACGCCAGATCGCGCCACCGATGCTGCCAGGGTTGAGACGGTCGCGGCCGAGCAGGCGCCAGTCATGCATCTGCGTGGCAGCCGGCAGCACGCTGTCATCGGTGGTGATGCCGGTCAATGCAGCCAGCTGCTGCTGCCACTGGCGCAGGGACGGTACCGAGGCAGCATCGACATCGATGCGCTCGAACAGCGGGCGCGCGCCGTTGCCGATCAGCCAGGCATCGACCTGGCGGCCGAAGCCGCAGTAGTGTGGGTACTGGCGATCGCCCAGCGCGAGCAGGGCAAACTGCAGGCCCGACAGGTCCACGCGCTGCGCGAGCAGCAGTCGCGAAGCGCGTCGCGCCGCATCCGGTGGTTCGCCGTCGCCAAAGGTGCTGAGCACGAACAGGGCCTGCACGGTTTGCTGTAGCTGTGAGCCGTCGACGCGGTCCAATGGCAGCACCTGCACCGCATGTCCGGCGGCCTGCAACAGCGCCGCCGCGCGCCAGGCCAGCTGCTCGCCCAGCCCGCTCTGGCTGGCATGCACCACAAGCCAGGGTATGTTGCTGCCATCGTCAGTGGCTACCGGCAGCGACTGGCGAAGCCCGCGCGCGGCGCGCTGGCTGCGGCGGCGGTCCAGGTACAGCATCCAGCCGGTGATGAAGAACAGGCTCATGCCCAGGCTGCTGAGCATCACCACCACGCGCCCGGGTGCACCGAAGTAACTTCCCGAATGCAGCGCGAACACGCTGGTGGCCAGCTGTCCGCCGGCGCCCTGGCGTGCATACGGACGGGCATCGAGGATCGCACCGCTGGCCGGATCGAGCTGCAGCAGGTCATGTGCACGATCGTGGTGGCCACCGCGCCGCGCCGGATCACCGGCCATCACGCGTACATTGAGTGGCTGCCCGGGCTTCTCCGGCAGGCGCAGGTCGATGTACCCGGTGCGCACGCCCGGCAACGCATACAGCGTGGCCTCGATGCGATCCAGGTCCAGTGCCGCGTCGGTGGCGACCTTGTGCTTCGCTGCCGGCGCCACGCCCAGCAGCGTGTTGGCGGCGCTGCGGTACCAGTCGAACGACCACCACAGGCCGGTCAACGCACTCATCAGGTAGATCAGCAGCACCCAGGTGCCGACCACCGAGTGCAGGCTCCACAGGAAGCCACGGCCGCTGCGCTTCCACTCCACCGCCAACCAGCTGCGCCAGTGCCACCAGCGCCGGGGCCAGCGCAGGTAGAGACCGGAGAGGGTGAAGAACAGCAGCGCGATCGCACAGCTGCCGGTGATCCATTTGCCCCGCTCGCCGGCAGCGAGGTGCCGATGCAGGTCTTCGATGAAGTCGAAGAAGGCCTGCCCGCGCAGGGCACTGAAGCGCTCGCCGCTGTACGGATCGAAGTACACCCAGTGTTCCTTGCCTCCGGCAAACCGCGCCACCGAGGGCCGCTGGCCGGTGGCGTCGATCCGCAGGCGCTGCAGGGGGCGCTCGCTTCCTGCCTGGAGCAAAGGCATCAGCTCGCTCAACGCCAGCGGTGGCTGGCCGTCGGCATGGTGCTCGGCGATCGCGGCGAATCCGGGATTGGCGGCACGCAGCAGTTCGTCCTCGAAGGACAGCACGGCGCCGCTGAGACCCATAACGGCCAGTACGGCACCAGCGGTGATGCCCAGCAGCCAGTGCAGTTGGAACAGGACGTTCTTGAACATCGAAGGAGGAGGGCCTGGAAGGCTGCCGCCCGCATCCTGCGCAACAGCAAATGAGAATTAGTCGCGGAATTCTCCGTGGCGCTCCGGCTGTGGTCAAGCAGGGGGTATCGGCCGGGCGGCGCCCGGCACCCCTCGGAAAGCCCGCTGTTGCTGTTGCCTTGGCTGTTGTTTCTGAGGTTGCCGGCCAGCGGCCGGCACTACCGCGGGTGCAGGGTGCAACCCTGCCAAGACCCTCACTTCACCCAGCTGTCGATCTCGCCGTGGGTGAACGGTCCCAGCTTCGCCTTCTGCAATCGCCCCTGTGCGTCGAACAGCACGCTGTAGGGCAGCAGTCCCTGCGTATTGCCCAGCTGCACGCTGGCATCGCGCGGGCCCGGGGTCTCGATCACGATCGGGTAGTCCACCGGTACCTGCTGCAGGAAGCGGCGCACGTCTTCCGGCGTATCCAATGCCAGGCCCAGCACCTGCACGCCTTCGCTGCCCTGGGTATGGGCAAAGCGTGCCAGCTCCGGCATCTCTTCCACGCAGGGGGCGCACCAGCTGGCCCAGACATTGATCAGCAGCGGGCGACCGGCGAAGCGCTGGCGCAGGTCGAGCGGTCGGCCCTCGAGATCCGGCAGCGTCAGTGCAGGCAGTGGGTCACCCACCTGCAGCGCAGGCGTCGCGAGGGCTGCAGGGGAAGCGGCCGGCGCTACGGCAGGTGCAGCCGGCGTTGGTGCCAGCCGGTACCCGGCCCACAGGCCGAGGCCGGCGGCCAGCACCGCTGTCCACAGCAGCGCTGGCCGTTGCCATTTCATCGTGCGGTGCGCAGCAGCGCTTCCTCGACCACCGCCTGGGTCAGCAGGGTCGGCAGCACGGTCGGCGGCGCGCCGGGGCCGTACACCACGTACAGCGGCACGCCCACGGCCTTGTGCTCTTCCAGGAACGTGGTGATCTGCGGGTCCACATTGGTGTAGTCACCGCGCATGTACACCGCATTGGTGCGCTTGAGCAGTTCCTTGAACTCCGGCCGCGACAGCACAGCGCGCTCGTTGGCCTTGCAGCTCACGCACCAGTCGGCGGTCATGTTGACGAACACCACGCGCTTGTCGGCGCGCAGGCGGTCCAGCAGCTGCGGCGAGTATTCGACCACGTTGTCGCTGGCCGCCTGTGCGGCGCGCGCTGGCGGTGCCAGCTGGGTGACGCCCCAGGCCGGCACCAGTGCGGCGATGGCCAGCAGCACGCCCAGCAGGGCAACGGCACGCGGGCCGGTCCAGCGGTTGCGTTCGAACAGCCACAGACCGAAAGCGAACAGCAGCAGGCCACCCAGCACCAGCGACATGCCGTCCACGCCGCGCTGCTTGCCCAGCACCCACAGCAGCCATAGCGCGGTGGCATACATCGGGAAAGCCAGCACGTGCTTGAGCGTTTCCATCCACGGGCCCGGCTTGGGCAGGCGGCGTGCCAGCGCCGGCACGAAGCCGATCAGCAGGAACGGCAGGGCCAGGCCGAGGCCGAGGAACAGGAACACGGTCATCGCCTGCAGTGGCGTCGCGATGAACGCATAGGCCACCGCACCGCCCATGAACGGGCCGACGCAGGCACTGCCGACCACGCAGGCCAGCGCACCGGTGAAGAAGTCCCCGGCCGGGCCGCTGCGGCTGGCCAGCGACTGGCCGAGGTTGCCGAGGCCACCGCCGAGGGTGAACACCCCGGACAGGCTCAGGCCCACTGCGAACATGACGTAGGCCAGTGCGGCCACCACGCCCGGGTGCTGCAGCTGGAAGCCGATGCCGACCGCGTTGCCGATCGCGCGCAGGCCGACCATCAACGCACCGATCACCGCGAACGCAACCAGCACGCCCAGCGTGTACCAGAGCGCATGGCTGCGCGCGCGCTGCGGGCTTTCACCGCTCTGTGCCAGGCCGAGTACCTTCAGCGACAGGATTGGCAGCACGCACGGCATCAGGTTCAGCACCAGGCCGCCGGCCAGGGCGAGCAGCAGGACCCACAGGAACGAACGGTCCGGGTTCGGCGTGGCCGCTGGCGGGCGCGTGCGCATGGCGTTGTCGCCGCGCGCGTCGGCGGCGAACGCGTTGTCAGCGGCGGCACTGCCAGCGCCGGCCGGCGTGCCGGCATCGGCGTTGGGCACGGTCGGCAGCAGGCGCAGCGGCGCGCCATTGGCAGCCTCGCGCGGAGCACCGGTGGCGGTCGGCAGCGGGCTGATCACCTCGCTGCGCGGCGGCGCCTGGTTGGCGCTGGCGTTGATCCTGCCGGCCGGGATCGACAGCTTCACCCGCCGCGTCATCGGCGGGTAGCAGATGCCGTCGGTCTGGCAGCCCTGGAAGGTCACCACCAGGGTGCTGTCGACCGCGTCGGCGACGGAGCGGCGAAGCGGCAGCGGCACCTCCACCTGGTTGAAATACACCGAGACATCGCCGAAGTGCTCGTCGCGATGCGACTGAGCGGCCGGCCATCGCAGCTTGTCGGCCAGCACGCCGGCGCTGCCTTCGAGCTTCAGCGAGGTGCGGTCGCGATACAGGTAGTAGCCCGGCGCCGGGCTGAAGCGCAGCAGCAGGGTGTTGCCATCGCTGGCAATGGCATCGAAGCCGAATGCCTGCTCCGACGGCAGTGGCAGCGCCTGGCTGTTGCTGGCCGCACCCGGCAGGCGCAGGCCGCCGCTGTTGCCGGCACCGGCCAGCGGGTTGTTGAACGGGCTGGCCGCACCGGGGCGTGCGGCCGGGGCCGCCGCCTGTGCACCGCCGCCGGGCAGGGTGACCTGCACCACGCGCTTCTGCGGCGGATAGCAGACACCGGCGTCGGCGCAGCCCTGGTAACGCACTTCCAGGCTGATGGTGCCGGCTGCATCGGTCGGTGCGCCGGGCAGGGTGGCCTGCAGCCGCTCGCGATAGGTTTCAACCTCGCCGAAGAAATCGTCGTGGTGCTTGTCGCCCTTGGGCATCTGCAGCGCGCCTGCGTTGAAGGCCGGGTCGGCCTTGACGCTGGTGCGGTGGCGATACAGGTAATAGCCCGGTGCGATCTTGAACTGCAGCTGCACCTGGCCGCGTTCGGGGGCGGTCGCGGTCAGCGCGAACGCCTGGTCCACCGGCAGCAGGTCCTTCTCATCCAGCGCGAAGGCCGGCAGCGAGAGCCACAACAGGGCGCACAGGGCGGCGCCACGCGCAAACAAAGTCTTCAATCAGTGTCCTCCCGGGTCTGTGCCCGGATCCAGTCCAGATACGCCGGCAGGCCGGCCCGGGTTTCGACCGCGATGCACTCCGGGAGTTCATACGGATGCAGTTCGACGACCCGGGCGATTGCGTCATCGACGCGGCTCGCGGTGGTCTTCACCAGCAACTGCAGTTCGGTGTCGGTGGTGACCTCGCCCTGCCAGCGGTAGGTCGACTGCGCGCCCTCCAGTCGTGTGATGCACGCGGCCAGGCGCTCGCCAACCAGCGCGTGCGCGATGCGCTCGGCACTGGCCCGGTCCGGGCAGGTGGTCAACAACAGCAGGACGGGATCGACGGTCGACATGACCGTCGAGTATAGGGCCGCCGCCGGGTCAGGGCCCGGCGGCGGCAATGGACCGCTGCGTTGCGCGGTCAGTTGGCCAGCTGGCAGGTGGCCGGCTTGGCCGAGGTGAACAGGGCGGGGGTGGCCCATTCGGGATGGTCGATGAACGGGTTGCGGTTGCCCTGGAAGCTGTAGATCACGTCATTGCGGGCGCGTTCCGCAGCGCTCGGCGGGTCGGCCAGGTGCCAGTCGATCAACGTCGACAGCAGGCCCATGTAGGCCGGCGAGCTGCTGGTCTTGACGATCTTGCTGCGGTCATCGGTCAGCTCCAGGTCCGGCTCGGACTGGCCGGTGGCCGCATCCTTGCCGCCCTCGTAGCGGATGGCCATGTACAGCACCGCACGCGCCATGTCGCCCTTGCGCGCACCCCACACCTCAAAGGTGCCGCCGTTGCCGTCCGGCGTACGTACCCAGTTCGAATTGCCCGGATAGCCTCCGCTGCCGCCGCCCTGGCCGTTGTTGGCCTCGGTGGCACGCTCGCCGCAGTTGGCGTCGCACTTGCCGAACGGCTTGTTGCCGCGGTCGGCGTTCCACTGCGCGTCGGTGAGGTACAGCATGTGGGTGTCGGTGTATGGCGCGTACGGCATGCCCTTGTCGCCGGTGGTGCTGGCAAAGCCCAGCGAGTTCGGCCAGGTGTGCTCGCGGTTGTACTTCAGGCCGCCGCCGCTGCCGGCGCGATCGGTCACCTTGGCGTAGCTGCGGTTGCGGTACGCATCCAGGATCCTGCCGCTGTTGTTCGGATCCTCGTCGGCGATCTCCAGAATGGTCCAGGTGCTGGTGCCCGAGCCGCTGTACGGGTAGGCGGTGTGGCCCTTGATGGTGGCGTGCAGCGAACAGCGCAGCTGGCTGGGGCTGCTGGTGTTGACCTTGGAGTAGTAACCGGCCGGCACGCCCGGGTTGCCCGGGTCCGGATTGCCACCGGTGCTGGCCACGGCGAAGGCGATGCGGCTGTCGGCGGCCGGGTGTGCGCCCTGCAGGTCGGTGATGCGCGCGGCGCGGATGTCGAAGCGGCAGGCTTCACCGGCCACCAGCGCAGTGTTGGTGGACAGCTTCACGCTGCGGCCGCTGGACGGGAAAGTCAGCGGTACGCTGCCGGAAGTGCCGCAGCTCAGGGCGAACGCGCCGCTGGCCAGGTTCACCGTCTCGCTGAACACCACTTCCAGGTCGGCGGCGGCGGGGAAGGTGCTGCTGCCCTGGGCCGGGGTGGTGGTGGACACCGACGGCGGCGTGTTCGGGCCCGGGGTGCCGCCACCACTGAAGGTCTGGCCGTTGTTGCAGTTGCCGAAGGTCTGCCTGGCCGACTCGGCCCAGGTGAAGTGGGCGTACTGGCTGCCACTGCCGGTCAGCTGCAGCGAGGTGCCCGGGGCCGTGCTGTTGGTCTCGGCCACCGGAATGTTCTGGCTGGTCATGCCGGCCGCGGGCCCGCCGGACGCTGTGATGGCACCCTCGTAGCTGAGGAACTGGACCACCTTGCCGCTGGCGTCGACCAGCGCAATGCCATCGTTCGGGCCGTTCTGCAGGCCGTTGGTGGGGTAGGTGACCACAGCGATGCTGGCGCTGCCGCAGCCTACAGCGGTACCGGCGGGAACCGGATTGTTGGCGTAGACCGTGGCGGCCGACGGATTGCTGCCGTTGTAGAGGTACAGGCGGTAGCCGGACAGATCCTCACCGGCGGTGGCCACGACCTCGATCGCTTCGCCGACGTCGCCGGCGGCGGTGCTGTCGTCGTAGTGCAGTTCGTTGATGAAGACCTCGGCCTGGGCCGGCGCGGCGGCCAGTGCCAGCAGGCAGGCAGCGGCAAGCGGGGACAGCAATCGCATCGACTACTCCTTGTGATTGGGAATGCGCGGCCGAGCCTAAGGCCGATCCAGTGACACTTTGTCGTAAATGAACGTCAGATATCTGACAGTGCGACGCGTATCACCAAATGTCGAGGGTTGCGGGCATCCGCTTGTCGCGTTGCACGCGGAACCCCGCCTTCACGCAGCACCTGGGTGCGCCTTTGCCGGGCGGTGAATTTTTTTGCGGGATCGGCCTTGAAAGGCCCGGGGCCAGCTCCATCTCTGTCCTGCTCCCGATTCGTCGGGCTTTTTCGCGAGCAATGCTGGCAGTCACCTTGGGTGAGTGCTAACATCGCCAGACTTTTTCAGACCAATCAATAACTTAAGAGGTCTCTCATGAGCATCAAGCCGCTGCACGACCGCGTTGTGGTCAAGCCGATCGAAGCCGACGAAATCTCCGCCGGTGGCATCGTGATCCCGGATTCGGCCAAGGAAAAGTCCACCAAGGGTGAAGTCGTGGCCGTGGGCCCGGGCAAGCCGCTGGACAACGGCAGCGTGCGCGCTCCGTCGCTGAAGGTCGGTGACAAGGTCATCTACGGCCAGTACGCCGGCAGCTCGTACAAGAGCGAAGGCGTCGAGTACAAGGTCCTGCGCGAAGACGACGTGCTCGCCGTCATCGGCTGAGCTTCGGCGCGACCTGCTTCATCCCCTGATCTCCAATTCCCAGCCGCCGGGCATCGCCCGGCGCTACCAAAGAGGTAACTGCAATGGCTGCCAAGGATATTCGTTTCGGTGAAGACGCCCGTTCGCGCATGGTGCGCGGCGTCAACGTTCTCGCCAATGCCGTCAAGGCCACCCTGGGCCCGAAGGGCCGCAACGTCGTGCTGGAAAAGAGCTTCGGCGCTCCGACCATCACCAAGGACGGCGTCTCCGTCGCCAAGGAAATCGAACTGGCTGACAAGTTCGAGAACATGGGCGCGCAGATGGTGAAGGAAGTTGCTTCCCGCACCAACGACGACGCTGGCGACGGCACCACCACCGCCACCGTGCTGGCCCAGGCCCTGATCCGCGAAGGCGCCAAGGCTGTGGCCGCCGGCATGAACCCGATGGACCTCAAGCGCGGTATCGACAAGGCCGTCGTGGCCGCCGTCAACGAGCTGAAGACCATCTCCAAGCCGACCGCTGACGACAAGGCGATCGCCCAGGTCGGCACCATCTCGGCCAACTCGGACGAGTCGATCGGCCAGATCATTGCTGACGCGATGAAGGAAGTCGGCAAGGAAGGCGTGATCACCGTTGAAGAAGGCTCGGGCCTGGACAACGAGCTGGACGTGGTCAAGGGCATGCAGTTCGACCGCGGCTACCTGTCCCCGTACTTCATCAACAACCAGCAGTCGCAGACCGCTGACCTGGATGACCCGTTCATCCTGCTGCACGACAAGAAGATCTCCAACGTCCGTGACCTGCTGCCGGTGCTGGAAGGCGTCGCCAAGGCCGGCAAGCCGCTGCTGATCGTCGCTGAAGAAGTCGAAGGCGAAGCGCTGGCGACCCTGGTGGTCAACACCATCCGTGGCATCGTCAAGGTCGTGGCCGTCAAGGCTCCGGGCTTCGGCGACCGTCGCAAGGCGATGCTGGAAGACATGGCCGTGCTGACCGGCGGCACCGTGATCTCCGAAGAAGTGGGCCTGTCGCTGGAAAAGGCCACGATCAAGGATCTCGGCCGCGCCAAGAAGGTGCAGGTCTCCAAGGAAAACACCACCATCATCGATGGCGTGGGTGACAAGGCTGCGGTCGATTCGCGCGTTGCGCAGATCAAGACCCAGATCCAGGACACCTCCTCGGATTACGACCGCGAGAAGCTGCAGGAACGCGTGGCCAAGCTGGCCGGCGGCGTTGCCGTGATCAAGGTCGGTGCCTCGACCGAAATCGAAATGAAGGAAAAGAAGGACCGCGTCGACGACGCCCTGCACGCCACCCGTGCAGCCGTTGAAGAAGGCGTGGTCCCGGGCGGCGGCGTTGCCCTGGTCCGTGCGGTCTCCGCGCTGGCCGGCCTGAAGGGTGCCAACGAAGACCAGAACCACGGCATCCAGATCGCCCTGCGCGCGATGGAAGCCCCGCTGCGCGAGATCGTTGCCAACGCCGGCGAAGAACCGTCGGTCATCGTAAACAAGGTCAAGGAAGGCACCGGCAGCTTCGGCTACAACGCCGCCACCGGCGAGTTCGGTGACATGCTGCAGTTCGGCATCCTGGACCCGACCAAGGTGACCCGTTCGGCGCTGCAGAACGCAGCCTCGATCGCTGGCCTGATGATCACCACCGAAGCCATGGTTGCCGAAGCTCCGAAGAAGGACGAGCCGGCCATGGGTGGCGCCGGTGGCATGGGCGGCATGGGTGGCATGGGCGGCATGGACTTCTAAGGTCCTGTGCTGCACCGGAAGCGGCCGGCCTTGGGCCGGCACGCTTCTCTGCTGCTGTGAAAGACCCCGCCGCAAGGCGGGGTTTTTCGTTGCCCGGTTGCCGCCGCGTCAACGCATCGCTACGCTCGGCGACCATGCCTACCTCGTTCATCGTCGTTGACGACTTCCTTTCTCCCGCCGATGCGCACGGCCTGCGCCAGGCGGCGCTGGGCCTGACCTATCCGGCACAGGAAGGCGCATTCCCCGGCCGCAACTCCCTGGAGCGGCTGGAGCTGGACGGCCTGTCCGGAGCTGCGTCGCGGCTGGTCAATGAACCATTGCGACCGGTCAACCCACTGCAGTCGCACGGCAAGTTCCGTCTGACCCTGGCCGGGGATGTCGGCCGCGCGAAAGTGCACACAGACCATTCTCACTGGTCCGGCATCCTCTACCTGAGCGCGCCCGAACATTGCCAAGGCGGTACCGAGTTCTTCCGTCACCGCCGCACCAACACCGAACGCATGGCCTTGGATGCCAGCGAGCTGGCCGCATTGGGCTATGCCAATGGCGGCGACATGCATCGCGACATCATCGAGCGCGACAGCAGCGACGACAGCCAGTGGGAGATGACGATGCGCATTCCGATGCGCTTCAACCGGCTGGTGCTGCTGCGGCCCTGGTTCTGGCACACCGCCGGGCCGGCGTTCGGCGACCGGCCGGAGAACGGCCGGCTGGTGTACCTGATGTTCTTCGAGCAGGCGCGGTAGGCGGCGGAATCATCCACGCATGGCGTGGATCTACTGGCCCTGCAGCGCTGCGCGCAACCACGCCAGGAAGGCAGGCAGCGCCGGATTGCCATCTGCATCGGCGCGCGTCACTGCGTAGTAGGCGAAGGCCTGCGGCCATGGCTGGTCGATCACCACCTGCAGGCGCCCGTTGGCCAGTTCTTCGGCCGCATGGATGTCGCGTACCAGCGCGATGCCCTGCCCGGCCACCGCCGCACGGATCAGCAACAGGTCGTCATCGAAAGCAGGGCCGCGCTCCAGCCGCTCATCGGCCGCCAGACCCTGTGCCTGGAACCACAGCCGCCAGTCGCTGCGATCGGCATCCTGCAGCAGCGGCAGCTGCAGGCAATCCTGCACGGTGCCCACGGCGGGCGCGCTGGCCAGCAGCGCAGGGCTGGCCACTGGCAGCAGCACCGGCGCGAGCAGATGCTCGGCATGCAGTCCGGGGTAGCGCCCCAGCCCGTGGCGGATCGCGATGTCCACGCCATCGCGGCGCAGGTCGGCCAGCGCCGGGCTGGCATCGAGCTGCACGTCCACCTGCGGTTGCAGTGCGCTGAATTCACCCAGGCGTGGCGCCAGCCATTGCGCGGCGAAACTGGGTGCGGCGCTGATACGCAGCGTGCGCCGCGTTTCCCAGCGTTCGAGTGTCTGCAGGCTCTGTGCGATCTGCTCGAAAGCCAGCAGCAGTTCCGGGTACACGCGCGCGCCCGCCGCGCTGAGCACCACGCCATGACGGGTGCGATCGAACAGGTTCACGCCCAGGCGTTCCTGCAGCTGCCGCAGCTGCTGGCTGATTGCGCCGGGTGTTACTCCCATCGCTTCGGCGGCAGCGGTCAGGCTGCCGTGGCGGCCGGTTTCAACAAAGGCCCGCAGGCCCAGCAGCGGCAACACCGCACCCATTCCGTTCTCCCGTTGCTCCGCCGGCATCCACCGCGCGGCGACAGCATATCGACCGCGGCGCAGGCTGTCGCGCACCCGTCGCGCAAGTTGAGCCAGGCTCAACTCCCCGTGCAGAAGACATCGTTTCCCCGCCACGGCGGCCTTTCCTAGACTGCCTGCACGGCTGCTGCAGCGCCTGTTTCCGCATCGTCGGCCCTCGTGCATCGAAGGCTGGCGCGTGCCGTCGCTCCCTGCCGTCCAGGAACCCCATGAACGAACCTTCGCTGCACCTGTACACCGACAGCTCGCCCAATGGCTTCAAGGCCACCATCGCGCTGGAAGAACTGGGCCTGCCGTATCGCCTGCATCACGTCCGCATCGACGCGGGCGAGCACCGACATCCCGATTTCCTGCAGCTCAATCCGCATGGCCGCATACCGGTGCTGGAGGATCACGCGCGTGGCATCGTCATTTTCGAATCCGCGGCGATCCTGATGTACCTGGCCGAGCAGGGCAACGCGTTGTTGCCTTCCGAGCCGTCTGCACGCTGGCAGACACTGACCTGGCTGATGTTCCATGCCGCCAGCGTCGGCCCGATCCTCGGCCAGCGCGTGCACTTCGAGCACTTCGCGCAACAGCCCGACATGGCCGCAATCGAACGCTATCGCAGGTTGAGCGACGATCTTTTCGCCGTGCTCGACCAGCGCCTGCACGGGCGCGAGTGGCTGGCCGGTGATCAGTATTCGATCGCCGACATCGCCCACTTCGGCTGGCTGCATATCGCCCACATCATCGATATCGATTTCTCGCAGCATCGCCATCTGAGCGCGTGGTACGCGCGCGTTGCCGCACGCCCTGCCGTGCAGCGCGGCGTGCAGCTGCCTGAACCGGCCACCGGCCCGTAAGGAGGCAACGCTCATGAACGACGCCATCGTGATGCCGGGCGCGTCAGCCCCGGCCTTTGCCACGCACCCAGGCTACCAGCGCATGTTCCGTGCCGATGCACTGACCCTGGGCATCTACCTGCCATTGCGCTTCTATCAGGGCGACATGGCCGTGCTGCAGGGCCAGGCGCGGCTGGTGGAGGACATCGACCGCCACGGCTTTGCCGCGGTGTGGGTGCGTGATGTGCCGCTGTACGACCCGATGTTCGGCGATGCGGGCCAATTGTTCGATCCATTCACCTACCTTGCGTGGCTGGCGGCGCGCACGCAGCGCGTAGCTCTGGCCACCGGCAGCGTGGTGTTGCCACTGCGCCATCCGATCGATCTGGCGAAGGCGGCGGCGTCGGTCGATCAGCTGTCCGGTGGGCGCCTGGTGATGGGCGTTGCCTCCGGTGATCGTCCGCTGGAGTTTCCCGCCTACGGCCTGGAGCACGCGGCGCGCGGTGAGCGCTTCGCCAGCGCGATGGGTGAGATGCGGCGTTGGCTGCAGCCGGGCGCGGACGGGCGGATGACGCATGCCTGGGCCGAACAGGGCCTGCAGTTGCTGCCGCCCACGGTCAACGGCCGCGTTCCGCTGGTTGTCACCGGTGGCGCACGCCAGCCGCTGGAGTGGATCGGCCAGCATGCCGATGGCTGGTTGACCTATCCCGAGGCCACCCATGACGATGCCGGTCCGCAACGGCTGGCCGCGAAGATCCGCGCGTGGCGCGCGCTGATCCCGGACGGCGGCTTCCGCCCGCACATGACCAACGAATGGATCGACCTGGTGGATGACCCGGATCATCCACGCACGCCGCTGCAAGGGGGCTATACCCTGCGCACCGGCCGCAAGGGCCTGATCGACCTGCTGCAGGCCTGGCAGCGGGCAGGCGTCAACCACGCCGCGCTGGGCATCCAGTTCGCCGAGCGGCCCGCAGATGAGGTGCTGCAGGAACTGGCCGAAGAGGTGCTGCCATTGTTCCCGTCGCACCCTGGGCCGACGCCGCGGGTGATGGACTGGTAGCGCAGTAGGAATGGCGTCGGCCGGCGCTCAGCGGGCCGGCCGGCGCAGGCAGATGCGTGACGCCCCGGCGCTGATGTCCACTTGCCCACCCCGCATGGCATCGGCGCCGAGGATCAGCGCCGGCCGCGCCTCCAGGCCAAGGGCCTTGAACACCGAAAGCTCGCTGATCCGCACTTCCATCGGTGGATGCCGCCAGCCAGCGCTGGTCATGCTCGGCAGGGTGTACAGCCAGGTGGCCTGCTTCCCGCCGCCCAGGCCCTCGGTGCCCTTCTCACGTACCCGCACGCGGATGTCGCTGCCATCGGTGCGCACGCCCAGCGCACGGGCGGCTTCGGCATTGAGCACGGTCTGCGCCGCGCCGGTATCGACCACGGCGATGGCCTCCACACCGGTCTCGCCCAGTGCCAGCGTAATGAAGCCGAACTGGCGCAGCCCGGCACTGCGATCGGGCAGGGCATTGGCCTGGCAGCCGTTTCCATCCAGCGCGAGACGCCCCGGCGCCCACAAGGCAAGCTCGTCACGGCCGAAGTCCCAGCGCGTGTCCCAGCGCCCGGTCAGGTCGTTGCCGACCAGGCCATCAATGGCCGCTTCATCGTCCTTCGCCAACGAGGACAGGTCGACCTGCGTGCCGCTGGCCTGCAGCTGCCAGCTGCCCAGCCGCCAGGAGGTGGTGCGCATCCTCCGCAGCGCGGCTGCCTTTGCGCTGGCACCCTGGGCATGTGAAACCGCCGCATCGGTGTCTTCCAGGCCATAGCGCCGGGCCACACGGTCATCCACCAGGGTTGCACCGGCCGCACTGTCGACCACGAAACGCAGTGGTTCGGCGCGCCCGTCCAGCGAGACAGCCACGGCTGGATGACCCCCCTGCATCCACATCGGCAGTACGTGTTCGGGAGCATCGGCCGCCAGCGCAGGCAGCGAGGCAGCAAGCAGGGGAAGCAAGGTGAGGCGCACGGGATGTCTCCGCAGTGAGGGTGGAGAGACCATTGGCGGGCACGGGCGTATCGCGGGAATATCGGCGTTGATACCGTCCTGATACACAGCTGGCTGATACTGAGCACATGAACGCTCCCGCCCGGGTCATCGTCGTCGATGACGACGCCAGCATCCGAGATGCCATCGCCGACTGCCTGCTGCTGCATGGCTACCAGGTGCGCGTGGCGGCCGGTGCTATGGCGTTGGATATGCTGCTGCAGGCCGAACGACCGGATGTGATCATCCTCGACTGGATGATGCCCGGCGAGGATGGCCTGTCGGTCTGCCGCCGGCTGCAGGCACGGGCCATCCCGATCCTGATGCTGTCGGCGATGGGCAGTGCCCCGGACCGGGTGATCGGTCTGGAAATGGGCGCGGATGATTACCTGGCCAAGCCGTTCGACCCGCGTGAGCTGCTGGCAAGGGTGCGTGCGCTGCTGCGCCGGCAGGACAAGCTGCGCACCCAGGTGGCGAGTGAGCTGCGCTTCGCCGGCTGGCGGCTGCTGCCCGAACAACGCCGCCTGATCGCGCCGGATGGAGCGGAGCTGGTACTGAGCCGCGGTGAGTTCTCTCTGCTGCTGGTGCTGGCCGAACGTCCCGGGCGGGTGCTGGCGCGCGAGCAGCTGCTGCAGCTGAGCCGCGGCGAGCCGAGCGACAGCGTGGATCGTGCCATCGACCTGGCAATCAGCCGCCTGCGTCGGAAGCTGGGGCAGGCCGCGCCCGGCGCTGAAGCCCTGGTACAGACATTGCGCGGCGAAGGCTATCGCTTCAATGCCGAGGTCCAGGTGCTGTGAGTGCCCGTTGGTCCACTGCGCGCTGGATCGCGATGCTGGCTCTCACCAGCCTGCTGCTGGCCACCCTGGTCAGCGTGGCGGTGGTGGGCTGGATGCCACGACCGGCGCCGCCGCCGATGCGCCTGGATCAGGCTCTGCAGGTGCTGCGGGGGGAACGTGCGGCGGCGCCGCTGGGGCTGCATCTATCGGTCGTCAGTTCGGCACCGGAAGGCCGCAGCAGCGACTGGCTGACCGAGCTGGCCGCCTTGCAGCTGGGTGTACCGGTGGATCACGTGCGCCTGGTTTGGGCCGGGCAGGGCAAGGCCCCCGATGTGCAGGTCATCGAGGGCGGTACGGTGCTGGATGCTTCAGGGCGTGCCGGAGTGCTGACGTCACAGGCGGCCCTGCTGACCGCCATGCAGTGGCCGCCGTTCGAGCTGGGTGTGCGCCGGGCCGATGATCGCTGGCAGGTGGTCGGCAGCGATCACAGTGATCTGGCGGCCTGGCGCGGTCAGGTTCTGCTTGCACTGTTGGCCGGCACGCTGCTGCTGGCGCCGCTGGCGGCCTGGGCGTCGCTCCGCATCGGGCGGCCCCTGCGCCGCTTGGCCGAAGCCAGCGCGCGGGTTGATCTGCAGGACGGGACGCCGCTGCCGGACGATGGCCCACGCGAGGTGCAGGTGCTGGCCGCAGCGATCAGCAGCGGTCGTGAGCGCCTGCGCGACCAGGCGCAGGACATGACCCGCATGCTGGCGGCCGTGGCGCACGACCTGCGCACGCCGCTGACCGGCCTGCGCCTGCGTGCGGAGTTTGCACCGCCGCCACAGGCAGCGCGGATGGTGGCCGACATCGAGCGCATGGACACGATGATCGAGCAGGTGCTCGATTACGCACGCGGGGAGCTGCAACCGCTGGAGTTGCGAGCACTGGACGTGGCCGCGTTGCTGGAGGAATGCGTGCAGAGCGCCTTGCTGCGCGGTGTCGATATTTCAGCAGAGGGACCGGACGTGCTGCCGTGGCAGGGGGATGCGCTCCTGCTGCGGCGGGCCATCGACAACCTCATCGACAACGCCGCTCGTTATGCCGGTGCCGTGCACCTGCGGGTTGCCATGGCAGGCAATCGCGTGCAGCTGGACGTGATGGATCGCGGACCGGGCATCGCCGAGGCCGATCGCGTGCGCCTGCTGCAACCCTTCCAGCGCAGCGAAAGCTCGCGCAGTCGTGCCACCGGTGGGACCGGCCTCGGTCTGGCCGTCGCGGCCAACGTGGCACGGCGGCATGCGGGTGAACTGCAGCTGCTGCAACGTGACGGAGGGGGATTGATCGCACGCCTGGTGCTGGGATCGGCCTCCTGACATCGCATGTCGATTGACTGGACGTCATCTTCCTGGTTTATGATTAGGCGTCTAATCATGTGGGTATCGATGATGCTCGAAGCCAAGCACCATGCCCTGCTGGACGAGGCACAGCGACGAGGCCATGCCAACGTCGCGCAGCTGCGCCTTTGCTTCCAGCTGCTGTCGCTGTCATCGTCGATCGATCGCGACTGCGCCACACGTCTGGCGCCACAGGGTCTCAGCGAGGGGCGCTTCATCGTGCTGTTCCTGCTGCACGGTGCAGGTGGCACGCTGCCGCCGCATGAACTTGCCGAGCGCGCAGGCGTCACCCGCGCCACCATCAGCGGCCTGCTTGATGGCCTGCAGCGCGAAGGCCTGCTGCAGCGTCGCAGCGATGCCGAGGATGGCCGCCGCCTGCAGATCGTGCTGACCGCAAAGGGCGCGCGTCTGGCCGAGTCATTGTTCGACCAGCACACGCAGTGGATCGGTGGCCTGTTCAATGGGCTCGAAGCTGGCGAACAGCAGCAGCTTTCGCAGCTGCTGCACAAGGTCTGGCAGCACACCGACGCCGGGCGTGAGGCTGCGGCATGAGCGGTGCCATCGCCGCAGAGCGCCTGCGTGCGCTCAACCGTGGCAGCGTCGCGACGACCCATCTGGCCGAGTGCCTTGCAGTGGACTTCGCTGCGCTGCTGCAGGTGGTAGCCCCCGCACTTGGACCGGACCTGCTGCAACGCGTGCGCGACGCTGCGGGAAAGGGCATCACCCGACGCATGGGTTTGGCCGCACAGCTGCTGCGCGGGGCGGGGCAGGGCACACCTGCGCGCTGGCAGGCTCACAGCTCTGACACCGTGCGCGGCTGGGCCTGCTATCTGATCGGCAGCGATGCCTCTACACCGCTGGCAACGAAGCTGCAGGCGATGCGACCGCTGGCCGATGACCCGCACTTCGGCGTGCGCGAATGGGCGTGGCTGGCATTGCGTGCCGACATCGTTGCTGCGCCGATGCAGGCGCTTGAGTACCTGCAGCCGTGGACGCATGACGCATCGCCGTACCTGCGTCGCTTCGCCTGCGAGGCGCTGCGCCCGCGCGGCGTCTGGGCCACGCATATCGCGCTGTTCAAGCAGCGTCCGGAACTTGCGTTGCCGGTGCTGGAAGCACTCGCCGACGATCCCGAGCGCTATGTGCAGGATTCGGTTGGCAACTGGCTCAACGATGCTGGCAGGACGCAGCCGCAGTGGCTGCTTGATCTCTGCACACGCTGGCAGCGCGAACGCGACAGCGCTGCCAATGCCTACATCCGCAAGCGCGCACTGCGCTCGCTGCAATCCCGGTAGCGCCGGGCCATGCCCGGCGGACGCCAATCGACCACCTCAGGGAAGACCACCATGCCGCACACGCTCATCGAGCTCTACAGCGCCACCCCCGCCTGGACCACGCTGCCTCCCGAACAACGCGCGGCCTTCTTCGCCCTCATCGGCGCCGGTATGCAGCAGTTCGATCCGGCCCGCATCATGCCGCTGGCGATGGGCCGCATTGCCACGGGCGTACCGCGCGGCAGTGGTGAGCAGTTCTACGCGGTCTGGCGCTGCGCCAGCCGCGAGGAGGCCGACGCGCTGGTGGCGGGCATCGCCGCCACCGGCTGGCACGACTACTTCACCACCACCCATGCGGTAGGCGCGGTGGACGGCATGGCCCAGCACTTGGCTGATCTGGCTGCGCTGTAACGACGCGAAGAGCGCTCGCATGGCCCAGCCCACGGCATGGATGGCACATGCGCCTGTCACCGAGACACGGTAAACAGTGCATTGCCCATGTCCGTCCGCAGGGAAGTTGATCATGCAGAGCAAGCTCCAGGTCACGTTGTTCGGCCCTCTTGGTGCCAGCCCGGCGCTGCAGGTGCCGGGGCAGGAAGGGCCGTCGGTGGCCATTCCGGAAGCGACCCTGCGGCAGCTGGTCTCCGATCTTTACACCGCGCGCTCCCTGCTCAACCCCGAGCAGCTGGACGAAGCCAGGCAGGAGCTGGACCGCGTGCTGGAGCGCTGGGCGGACATCCATGAAGGCCTGCTGCTGGACGTGGAAGTGCATGGCAGATGAGCGACTTCGCATGCGTGCCGCCGCGTAGTCGTCCCAGACGGGCCCATCGCTGAACCGCGTTCCCAGTTGCGGATGAAACATTTTGCACTGCGCAAAAGCTGTGCTATCAATACAACCCATGAACGCAGCCCCCACCAGCTTTTACTGGTATTACTTTCCGAAGCCACTGGCGGAGGAAGGACTGCGCTCACCCTGAAGAAAGCTTCAGACGCATTCCCGAAAGCCGCCAGCGAACCTGGCGGCTTTTTTCATGCCGCCACGCTGGGGACCCCCAACGTTCCGGAGATCTCCCGCAATGCCCCCGCACACCGACGACCTGCGTATCCGCACCATCGAACCGCTGACACCGCCTGCCCAGCTGCTGGCGATGCTGCCCTGTGACGATGAAGCTTCCGACACCGTCAGCGCCTCGCGCGCGGCCCTGCACCAGATCCTGCACGGCCGTGACGACCGCTTGGCGGTGGTGGTGGGCCCGTGCTCGATCCACGACCCGAACGCTGCCATTGAGTACGCCCAGCGCCTGAAGCCGCTGCGCGACGCACTGGCCGGCGAACTGGAAATCGTCATGCGCGTGTACTTCGAGAAGCCGCGCACCACGGTGGGCTGGAAGGGCCTGATCAACGACCCGGACCTGGACGGCAGCTTCAAGATCGACAAGGGCCTGCGCATCGCCCGCGGCCTGCTGCGCGACATCAACAAGCTCGGCCTGCCTGCCGGTGTCGAGTTCCTCGACGTGATCTCGCCGCAGTACATCGCCGACCTGGTGGCATGGGGCGCGATCGGTGCGCGTACCACCGAGAGCCAGGTACACCGCGAGCTGGCTTCGGGGCTGTCGTGCCCGGTCGGCTTCAAGAACGGCACCGATGGCAACGTGAAGATCGCCGCTGACGCAGTGGGTGCGGCATCCAATCCGCATCACTTCCTGTCGGTCACCAAGCAGGGCGGCACGGCCATCGTGTCGACCACCGGCAACCCGGATTGCCATGTGATCCTGCGCGGTGGCAAGCAGCCGAACTACGACGCGGGCAGCGTTGCCGAGGCCTGCCAGGTGCTGGCCAAGTCCAAGCTGCCGACGCGTTTGATGATCGATGCCAGCCACGCCAACAGCCTGAAGAACCCGGAGAACCAGCCGAAGGTGATCGACGACATCGCCGTTCAGCTGGAAGACGGTGAACAGCGCATCGTTGGCGTGATGATCGAGAGCCATCTGGTCGGTGGTCGCCAGGAGCTGGTGGAAGGCCAGCCGCTGGTCTACGGGCAGAGCATCACCGATGGCTGCATCGACTGGGACACCACCGTGACGGTGCTGGAGCGACTGGCTGCGGCCGTGCGCGCCCGTCGCGACGTAAAGGTGTCCGAAGCCGCCTGAGTGCGGCACGTGTGTGGATGGCGGCCAGCGCCTGCGGGGGTGCGGCCGCGATCAGGGCCGGTCGGAGTTGGAGACCGGCCCATCTGCACCGGCGATGCGCCTGGCGCTGCGCATGAGCGACAGCGCCAGGTACATCGCCGGGGTGGTGTACAGCGTCAGCCACTGGCTGACCAGCAACCCGCCCACAATGGCGATTCCCAGCGGTTGCCGGAGTTCCCAGCCTTCGCCGTTGGCCAGCATCAGTGGCAGCGTGCCCAGCAGCGCCGCCAGCGAGGTCATCAGGATCGGCCGCAGGCGCAATCGCGCTGCTTCCATCACCGCGTCCCGTGCAGTCAGGCCACGCCGCTCGCCGGCCAGCGCGAAGTCCACCAGCAGGATGGTGTTCTTCATCACCACACCGACCAGCAGGAACAGACCGAGCAGCGCGATCAGGTTCAGTTCGTTGCCAAACAGCCACAGCGCCAGCAGTGCGCCGATGCCGGCCGAGGGCAAGGTGGACAGGATCACCAGCGGCTGCATGAAACTCTCGTAGAGGATGCCCAGCACCAGGTAGACCGCCAGCGTGGCGCCGAGCACCAGCCACAGCTGGCGCGAACGCAGCTGCTCCAGGCCGCCGGCCTCACCGGACAGCCTGCCCTGTACCGAACGTGGCAGCATCAGTTTCGACATCGCACCATCGATTGCCTGCGTGGCCTGTTCCAGGCCCACCCCCGGTGCCAGCGCGAACTCGATCCAGATCGAGGCGAACTGCTCACTGTGGTACACCCGGTCCGGTGCCATGCCATAGCGCCAGCTGGCGATGCTCGACAGCGGAATGCGCTGGCCGTTGCCATCGATCACCTGCAGGCGTGACAGCGTGCCCGGGTCCTGGGTGTGCTTCGGGTCCAGCTCCATCACCACGCGGTACTGGTTGAGGCTGTCGTACAGCGTGGCGACCTGGCGCTGGCTGAAGGAGTTGTTGAGCATGTTGGCCACCGTGCGCAGGTCCACGCCGTGGCGCGCGGCTGCTTCGCGGTCGATGTCCAGCATCACCTGGCGCATGCCTGCTTCGCCCTGTGCTTCCACGTCCACCAGTTCGGGCAGGCCACGCAGCGCGGCAGCCACCTTCGGCGCCCATTCGCGCAGCGGTGCTGTATCGGCCGACAGCAGCTGGAACTCGTACTTGCCACTGCTGCCTGCGCCCTCCAGGCGAATGTCCTGGTCCACCCACAGATAGAGATTGCCGCCGGGCAGCTTGGGCAGCCGCGCGCGCAGGCGGTCAATCACCTCTTGGCTGGAGACCTTTCGCTCGGCCAGAGGCTTCATCTTGATCATGATGAAGGCGTTGTTGACCCCGTTGCTGCCACCGATGTAGCCGATGATGTCCTCGATGGCCGGGTCGGACAGCAACAGCTTCCTGTACGCATCGATCTTCGGTTGCATGGCCTGAAAGGACAGGCCGTCATCGCCACGGGCGAAGCCGCGCAGCTGCGCGGTGTCCTGCTTGGGCACGATGCCCTTGGGCACCTGCTGGAACAGCCACGTGTTGAGCGCGATGACTGCAACGAAGGCCAGCAACGGCCAGCGCAGCCGGCGCAGGCTGGCCTGCAGCGTGCGCAGGTAAGCGCCGCGCACGCGCTCGAACAGTGCATTGCTGCCGCGCTGCCAACGCGAGGGTTGCTGCGCGGCATCCACGAACAATCGTGCACACAGCATCGGAACCAGGCTCAGCGCGACCAGCACGGAGACCGTCATTGCCGCCACCAGAGTCAGCGAGAATTCGCGGAACAGGCGTTCGACGAAGTCATCCAGGAACAGGATGGCGACGAACACCACGGCCAGTGCAACGTTCATCGACAGCAGCGTGGCACCGACTTCCGATGCGCCACGCACCGCCGCCTGCCAGCGGTCCGCGCCGAGTTCGCGATGGCGGGCGATGTTCTCCAGCACCACGATGGCATCGTCCACCACCAGCACCGCCGCGACAATCAACGCCATCAGCGAGAGCGTGTTGAGCGAGAAGCCCATCAGCGCGATCAGCGCCAGCGTACCGAACAGCACCACCGGGATCGCCACGCTGGGCACCAGTGCAGCACGCCAGTGGCCGAGGAAGGCCAGCACCACCAGCACCACCAATACGATCGCCAGCACCAGGGTGACCTCTGCCTCATGCAGGGTGGCGCGGATTACCGGTGAGCGGTCCATCACCAGCCGCATGTCCACGCCGGAGGGCAGCAGTGCATGCAGCTGGGGCAGCTGCGCCTGGATGGCATCGACGGTAGCGATGATGTTGGCGCCGGGTTGGCGGCTGACGATCAGCAGCACGGCCGGGCGTTCGTTGTGGAAGCCGCTGGCATAGCGGTCCTCCACGCCATCGGCAACGGCGGCTACATCGCCCAGCCGCAGCGTGCGGTCGTCGCTTACCTTAAGAGCCAACTCGCGATACTGCGCGGCCTGGCGCAGCTGCAGTGGCGCTTCCAGCTGCCACTGCTGGTGCGCATCCCCCACCGCACCCAACGGGCGCACCGCATTGGCGCGGGCGATGACCTGGGCTACGTCTTCCAGCGCCAGCCCGGCGTGGTTCAGTGCGTTCGGATCCAGCGACACACGCACTGCCGGCAAGGCACTGCCGCCCACCTGCACTTCGCCCACGCCTGGTACCTGCGACAGCTTCTGCGCCAGCACGGTGGAGGCCAGGTCATACAGCTGGCCTGGCGAGCGCGTGTCCGAAGTCAGTGCCAGTGCCAGAATTGGTGCCTGCGAAGGATTCACCTTGCGGTACTGCGGCATGCCCGGCATGCCACTGGGCAGCTGGCCGCGAGCGAGGTTGATCGCGGCCTGCACTTCACGTGCGGCCTCATCGATATCACGGCCGAGCACGAACTTCAGTTCGATCTGGGTCTGGCCCTGGGTGCTGGCCGAATCGATGCGCGAGATGCCGGGCAGGCTGCCCAGCGCACGCTCCAACGGCGTGGCCACGGTGGCGGCCATCGATTCGGGCGAGGCGCCGGGCAGGCTGGCACTGACTTCAATGGCTGGGTAGTCCACCTGTGGCAGCGGCGCCACCGGCAACAGCCGCAGCGCCAGCAGGCCGGCCAGCACCAGTGCCACCGCCAGCAGGATCGTTGCTACCGGGCGCTGCACGCAGGCCTGGGCCAGGCGCGCGATGGGGGTCACGCGCGTGCCTCGTCAGCGCCCGTCGGGGCCGCTGCACGGCCACGCTGCAGGCGGTCGAAGGCCAGGTAGATCACCGGCGTGGTGAACAGCGTCAATACCTGGCTGACCAGCAGTCCGCCCACCATCACCCAGCCCAGTGGCTGCCGCAGCTCGGCGCCGGAACCGCTGGCCAGCATCAGCGGTACCGCGCCGAACAGTGCGGCCAGCGTGGTCATCAGGATCGGCCGGAAGCGCAGCAGCGCGGCCTGATGGATCGCCTCGCGTGGTGACATGCTGCGTGTGCGCTGCGCGTCCAGCGCGAAGTCGATCATCATGATCGCGTTCTTCTTCACCAGCCCGATCAGCAGCACGATGCCGATCACCGCGATCAGATCCAGGCTGCGTCCGCTCAGCCACAGTGCGGCCAATGCACCCACGGTGGCCGAGGGCAGGGTGGACAGGATGGTGATGGGATGGATGAAGCTCTCGTAGAGCACGCCCAGCACTATGTACATCACTACCACGGCCGCCAGGATCAGCCACAACGTGGACGATAGCGAGCTGCTGAAGGCGGCCGCCGCGCCCTGCAGGCGAAGTTCGATGCTCTGCGGCAGATTCACCTGCGCGCGCGCGGCGAGCACGGCATCCACCGCTTCGCCCAGCGAAGCGCCCGGGGCAAGATTGAACGAAAGCGTAGCCGCCGGGAACTGGCCCACGTGATTACGCAGCAGCGCGGACGGACCCACCTCTACACGCGCTACCGAACCCAGCGGCACGGTCTGCCCGGCGCTGTTGCGCACGCGCAGGCCGGTGATGGCTTCCGGTCCCGGCTGGCGCGACGGATCGGCTTCCAGCACCACCCGGTATTGGCTGGCCTGGGTGAAGATGGTTGAAATCTGGCGCTGCCCATAGGCGTCGTACAGGGCATCGGCTACCGCTTCCACGCTTACGCCCAGGCGCGCCGCCGCATCGCGGTCGATCGCCACGCGCGCCTGCCGCCCCTGCATCTGCAGATCGCTGGCCACATCACGCAGCGCCGGCGACTGGCGCAAGGCCTGCAGAAGCTTCGGTGTCCAGCTTTCCAGCGCTTCCAGATCCGGCGTGGTCAGGGTGAACTGGTACTGGTTGCGGCTGATGCGGTCTTCGATGCCCAGTTCCTGCACCGGTTGCAGGTACAGGGTGATGCCGGGAATCTTCGCCACGCGCTGCTGCAGCCGTTCCATCACGACGGCGGCACCGTCGCGGTCGCCATGCGGTTTCAGTTCGATCAGCAGGCGGCCGGTGTTGAGCGTGGCGTTGTTGCCGTCCACGCCGATGTAGGACGAGACGCTGGCCACTGCCTCGTCGGCTTCGATGGCCGCCGCCAGCGCCTGCTGGCGCTCGCGCATGGCCTGGAACGAGATAGCCTGTGGTGCCTCGCTGATGCCTTGCACCAGGCCGGCATCCTGCACCGGGAAGAAACCCTTGGGCACGGCGAAGTACAGCGCTACGGTCAGTGCCAGCGTCGCCACCGTGGCCAGCAGCATCAGCGGCTGGCGCTGCAGCACCCAGCGCAGCTGGCGGTCGTAAAGGGTGATGACGCGGTCGAAGACATCTTGTTTTGGGGTCGGAGCCCTGGCTGGATCCGACCCCTGGACCGGGGTCAGATCCCCGTGGGGCTCTGACCCCTTCGCATGCGGCTTCAGGAAGCGCGCGCACAGCATCGGCGTCAGCGTCAGCGAGACCAGCAGCGAGATGCCGATGGCTACCGCCAGCGTCACCGCGAACTCATGGAACAGCGCGCCCACCAGGTCGGCCATGAACAGCAGCGGGATCAGTACCGCGATCAGCGAGACCGTCAAGGAGACCAGAGTGAAGCCGATTTCCGCTGCACCCTTGAGCGCCGCCTCGCGGGGGCTTTCGCCGTCCTCCAGATGGCGGGCGATGTTCTCCAGCATCACGATGGCGTCGTCCACCACGAAGCCGGTGGCGATGGTCAGTGCCATCAGCGTGAGGTTGTTGAGCGAATAGCCGGCCAGCAGCATCACCGAGAAGGTGCCGACCAGCGACAGCGGCACTGCAACGCTGGGAATCAGTGTGGCCGGCAGATTGCGCAGGAACACCCAGGTGACCAGCACCACCAGCGCGATGGCCAGCACCAGTTCCTTCTGCACGCCGCGCACCGACGCGCGGATCGATTCGGTGCGGTCACTCAGCACGTCCATCTGCACGCCGGCCGGCAGCGTGGCCTGCAGCTGCGGCAGCAATGCTCGCACCTGCTCGACCACGGCGATCACGTTGGCACCGGGCTGGCGCTGGATGTTCACCAGAACTGCCGGCGTAGTGCCGCTCCAGGCGGCCAGCTGCCGGTTCTCAGCGCCATCGCTGATGGTGGCCACATCGCCCAGCCGTAGTGGCGCGCCGTCACGCCAGGCCAGTACCAGCGCGCGGTATTCGGCCACGCTGCGCATCTGATCGTTGGCGTCGAGCATCACCGCTCGGATCGGGCCATCGAAGCTGCCCTTGGGCAGGTTGACGTTGGCCGCAGCAATCGCGGTACGGATGTGGTCCATGCCCAGGCCGTTGGCGGCCAGTGCCGCTGGATTGACCTGGATGCGCACCGCAGGGCGCTGGCCGCCGGCCAGGCTGACCAGCCCGACGCCGGGCAGCTGCGCCAGACGCTGGGCAATGCGCGTATCGACCAGATCGTGCGCCTGCGGCAGCGACAGTCCCTGCGAGGTCACCGCCAATGTCAGGATCGGTGTGTCGGCCGGGTTGACCTTGCGGTACACCGGCGGTACCGGCAGGTCTCCGGGAAGGAAGCTGCCTGCCGCGTTGATGGCGGCCTGCACGTCCTGCTCGGCCACGCCCAGCGACACCTCCAGCCCGAACTGCAGGGTAATGACCGAGGCGCCGCCGGAACTGGTCGACGACAGTTGTTTCAGACCGGGAATCTGCCCGAGCTGGCGTTCCAGCGGCGCGGTGATGGTGCGTGTGGTCAGTTCCGGGCTGGCCCCCGGATACAGCGTTGTGATCTGGATGATCGGATAGTCGACCTGCGGCAGTGCGGCCACCGGCAGCAGGCGGTAGGCCAGTACACCGGACAGCAGCAACGCCACCATCAGGAGAGTCGTTGCGACCGGGCGCAGGATGAACGGGCGCGAGAGATTCATGCGCCGGCCTTGATCGCGGCCTCCTCGGTGATGATCTCCACCGCCGTGCCGTCTTCCAGCCCGTCGATGCCTTCGATCACCACCTGGTCGCCGGCCACCAGTCCGGAGCGCACGGCCACGCGTCCATCGTCGGCCGGACCGAGCACCACGTTGCGGCGCTGTGCCTTGTTGTCCTTGTCGACGATATGCACGTAGTTGCCCTGGCTGCCGAACTGCACGGCGGCATCGGGAATCAGCAGCGCGCGCTGCTCGCCCAGTTGCAGGCGGACGTTGACGAACTGGTTGGGGAACAGCGCCAGATCGTGGTTGTCGAAGTGCGCACGCAGTTTCAGCGTGCCAGTGGCGGTATCGATGCGGTTGTCGACACTGGACAGCGCGCCACTGGCAAGCTGCCGGCCTTCTTCGCGGTCCCAGGTTTCCACTGCCAGCGCCGGTTGCACCTGCACGGCATCGAGCAGCGCCGGCAGCTCGGGTTCGGGCACGGTGAACAGAACGCTGATCGGTGCGGTCTGTGCCAGCGTCACCAGGCCTTCGGCATCGCTGGCGCGTACCAGGTTGCCCACGTCCAACCGGCGCAGCCCGACGCGGCCACTGACCGGTGCGGTGATGCGGGTGTACTGCAGCTGCAGGCGTGCCTCGTCAACAGACGCCTGATCGCTGAGGCGGCGGCCCTGCAGCTGGCGCACCTTGCTCTGCTGGTCGCTCAGTTCCTGCCCGGACACGTAGTTCTGCTTCTGCAGTTCGCGGTAGCGCTGCAGCTGGCGCTCGGCGTTCTCCAGCTCGGCCAGGTTCTGTTGCTGGGTGCCCTTGGCCTGCGCCAGCTTCACTTCATACGGGCGCGGGTCGATCTGCGCCAGCAGATCGCCGGCCTTCACCTGCTGGCCTTCCTGGAAATGCAGTCGCAGCAGTTCGCCATCCACGCGGCTGCGTACCACCACGCTGTGCAGCGGCGTGACCGTACCGACCGCCTTCAGGCGCAGCACCAGCGGCTCGGCGCTGGCGCGGGCGATGCGCACGGGTACCGTCTTGCCGGGTGCATCGTCGCCGGCACCGGCCTCCGTGCGTGGCCAGAACCCCCACAGCAGGCCGCCGGCAAGGGCAACGCCCAGCACGATCAGCAACGGGCGGGCACGACGGAAGCGGGAGTTTTCGGCGACAGACATGGGGCATCCTGCGCCCTGCGCGCGCAGGGACATGCGGGCCCGTCGGTGCGTTCACGGCACCACGGGCAGCGGGGAGGGAGTGTCTGGCGGGGCCGCGGGCGCGGCGTGGCTGGATGCCGTCGCGGCAGCGACGGGGCGACAATGGTAGCCAATCACCCTGGCCAATGCCGCATGACCATCGTCATGCAACGCAATCGGTAGTGCCGGCCGCTGGCCGGCAACCGGCTGGAATCTGCGGGCGTGTGCCGTGTTTCCGGCCAGCGGCCGGCACTACCGTCAAGCAATCAATGCACTTCGTCGTGATAGACGAACTTCGGCATTTCCCAGCGGTAGTGGATCGCCAGCAGGCGCAGCGCGAAGCCGCCGCCCAGGCAGCACAGGATCGCGGTAGCGTCGGCCACGCCCCAGTGCAGCAGCAACAGGTAGGCCGCGCCGGTCAGCAGCGCGATGATCGCGTACAGCTCTTTCTGGAAGATCAGCGGTACCTCGTTGCAGAGGATGTCGCGCAGCACGCCGCCGAAGGCGCCTGTCAGCATGCCGGCAATCAGCACGATCGGCATGGCATGGCCGGCCTCACGTGCGATCGAGCAGCCGATCAGGGTGAAGGCGATCAGGCCCAGGCCATCGAGCACCAGGAAGGTGCGGCGGAAGTGGTGCATCCAGCGTGCGACCCAGGTGGCGATCAGCGCCGCACACACGGTGAAGCCCAGGTACTCGGGATGCTTCACCCAGCCCAGCGGATAGTGGCCGAGCAGGATATCGCGCAGTGATCCGCCGCCGAGGGCGGTGACGCAGGCGATCATGACCACACCGAACAGGTCCATGCGGCGGCGGCCGGCGGACAGCGCGCCGGTCATGGCTTCGGCGGAAATGGCGATCAGGTAGATGATGGACAACAGCATGGTACAGGCTCCGGGCGCGGTGGGGCCGGCCATGCGCCACTATCGCCATTGCCTGCGCAATGACGGGATGACGATGACCGGTGCCGCTCCCGCTGTCCTTTTACCTGAGAGTTCAGCGGCATGGGCCGCGTGCCCCTTCGGCGGATCGTCCCGGGCGTGCCCGGTGACCTCTCTCCAGCTCGGCGAGTCGAATGCATGGTTGGTGGGATTCCAGCCCACCGGCCTGAGCGATCATGGGAGCCTGCGCCTTCGGCGGGCGCCAGCGCGGCGCCTCTCTCCTGCATTCGGGCGCCAGTATATCCGCTGCAGTGCAGCACGGCATAATCCGGGCATGGCACCGTCCCTCCGCCCGTGGTTCCTGTACCTGCTCGAATGCCGCGATGGCAGCTACTACGCCGGCATCAGCACCGACGTGGACGCGCGTTTCGCTGCCCACCAGGCCGGAAAGGGCGCGCGTTACACCCGGTCGCGGCCACCACTGCGGGTCCTGGCGGTGCGCGAGTACCCGGACCGAGCAGCGGCCTCACGTGCCGAATGGGAGCTCAAGCGGCAGCCGCGCGAACGCAAACTGGCCTGGCTGTTGCAGTAGATCCACGCCATGCGTGGATGGGGCGCATCAGGCCATGCCATGATCGCCCAGCCTTCAGCGCTGGAGACCCGGATGTCCACCGTTGCCCTGTTGTTCGCACTTTCCGCAGCAGCAAGCCCTGCCGCCGACGCCGCCACGATCGCAGCCATCGAAGCCACCTGCCATGACTATGTGGATGGCCAGCTGGAGGCCGACCCGCAGCGTGTCGCCCGTTCCCTGCACCCGGACCTGGCCAAACGTGCGGTGCTCGGTGATACACCGGACGAACGCCTGGGCCTGCGCCGGATGTCGAAGGAAGAACTGGTCTCGCTGACGAAGCAGGGCGCGCTGAAGACCACGAAGGATCAATGGGACCGCCGCTGCACCGTGCTGGACGTGACCGGCAACGCGGCCTCGGTGCGGCTGGAAACGCCGTGGTTCGTCGACTACTTCCACATGGGGCGCTTCGACCAGCGCTGGGTGATCGTCAACGCGCTGTGGTACCCGAAGCCGAAGGCGCCGTGAGCCGAGCATGGGCTCGGCTCTACAGGAACATGCGTGCGGCCCTAGCGCCTCGGCCGCCGGTCTTCCTGGTCATCACCGAAGATGATGCGCGCGCTGCGCTGGTAGCTCCAGTACGCCACGGCCCAGTTCAGCAGCACCACGATGCGGTTGCGGAAACCGATCAGGAAGAAGACGTGCGCGGCCAGCCAGAACCACCAGGCAAGCACGCCGGACAGCTGCAGCCGGCCCAGGTGCACGATCGCGGCCATGCGGCCGATGGTGGCGAGGTTGCCGAAGTCGGCGTACTTGAAGGGACCGGGCGCCGGCTTGTCGTGCAGGCGCGCGCGGAGCACCTCGGCCACGTACTTGCCCATCTGCTTGGCGGCGGGCGCAACGCCGGGTACCGGCTTGCCGTTGGCCTGGTTCAGTGCGGCCAGATCGCCGGCCACGAACAGTTCCGGATGGCCAGGCAGTGTCAGGTCGGGTTGCACCTGTACGCGTCCGGCGCGGTCCAGCGGCACGTCCAACGTGCGCGCCAGCGGTGAGGCGGCCACGCCGGCGGCCCAGACCACGGTGCGCGCCGGCACGAACTGATCACCGAGCTTGAAGCCCTGGCTGTCGATGTCGCTCACCGGGGTACCGGTCAACACTTCCACGCCCAGTTTTTCCAGCTGCCGGCGCGCCTTCAGCGAAAGCACTTCCGGGAACGAAGACAACACGCGTGGGCCAGCTTCGACCAGCCGCACCTTGGCGCTGGCCGGATCGATATGGCGGAACTCGTTGCGCAGCGTATGCCGCGCGATTTCTGCCAGGGTGCCGGCCAATTCAACACCGGTGGGGCCACCGCCGACTACGGCGAAGCTCAGCCACGCCGCCTTCTTCGCCGGGTCCGGTTCGGCCTCGGCACGTTCGAACGCCAGCAACAGCTTGCGGCGCAGCGCGATGGCATCGTCCAGGGTCTTCAGGCCGGGGGCATCATCGGCCCACTGGTCGTTGCCGAAGTAGGCGTGGGTGGCGCCCGTGGCCAGCAGCAGGGTGTCGTAGTCCAGCGTGCTGCCATCGGCCATGCGGATCTGTCGGGCCTGCTTGTCGATGGTGACCACTTCGCCGAGACGGACTTCCACATTGCGCTGGTGGCCGAGGATGTGGCGCAGCGGTGCGGCGATATCCGGCGCGGACAGGCCGGCGGTGGCCACCTGGTACAGCAGCGGCTGGAACAGATGGTGGTTGCGGCGGTCGACCAGGGTGATGCGTATGCGCTCGCGGGCCAAGGCACGGGTGGCCCAGAGACCGGCAAAACCGCCGCCGACAACAACCAGGTGGGGAACGCGCTCGCGACTCATCGACTCACTCCAGTGGGGGCATGGGGGAAGCGCTTGGCATCTTCGCACGGCAGGCGGTTGTCACGTCAGCGCCCGCGCGGATCGGCGATACTCGGGTTCAGGCAACCGCCCGCGAGGAATCCATGAGCGAACCGGAAAAGCGCATCGCCCTGTTGATCGACGCCGACAATGCGCCGGCATCGAAAATCGACGAGGTCCTGGCCGAAGTCGCCCGCTACGGCGTGGCCAACGTTCGCCGTGCCTATGGCAACTGGAAGAGCCCACGGTTGAAGGGATGGGAGGCGGTGCTGCACGAGTACGCGATCCGTCCGATCCAGCAGTTCGCCTACAGCAAGGGCAAGAATGCTTCGGACATGGCGATGGTGATCGATGCCATGGACCTGCTGTACGCGCGCAATCTGGATGGCTTCGCCATCGTGTCCAGCGATGCCGATTTCACCCCGATGGTGATGCGCCTGCTGACCGATGGTGTGAAGGTCTATGGCTTCGGCGAAAAGAAGACGCCGGAGCCGTTCGTCAACGCCTGCTCGAAGTTCACCTATCTGGAGGCGTTGGGGCAGACTCATGCCAGCGTGCAGGATGCGGAACAGTCATCGAACGAACAGGCACCGAACGAGCCGGTGGCCAACGACGATGCGCGTCCGCGCAAGAGCGGCGCGGAAATGCGCAGCGATACGCGTCTGGTGAAGATGCTGCGACGCGCGGTGTCCTCGGCCGAGGGCGAGGATGGCTGGTCGCACCTGGGCCCGGTCGGCAGCCAGATCGGCAACCAGGCCTCGTTCGACCCGCGCAACTACGGTTACGGCAAGCTCAGCGACCTGCTGGCCGCGATTGGCCTGTTCGAGCTGAAAAAGGACGGCAAGTCCTCCTACGTGCGCGCGCTGCCGAAGAAGAACCGGTAGCGCCGGGCCTTGCCCGGCGAATCAATACCGCCGGTCAGATCTCACGCGCATCGGAATTCGAATAGCCCTCGGCGAACCCTGCGGCGAAATCCTCGACGCCGTTGAAGGCCAGCAGCAACAGCCCGGCGCACAGCAACTGGTTGCGGCTGGAACGGCGGTAGCCCAGCACCAGCATCACCAGCCCTGCAGCCAGCAGAACATAGTTCAGAGCATCCCATCCCGTCACGTCGTCTCTCCCTGTGGATCGGCGTATCGTAGCGTTTCCGCGCCACCGTGGCGCACCGCTGCTGGCAAGGAAATCCGAAATGTTGAAGATCTGGGGCCGTCGCAATTCCAGCAACGTCCGCAAGGTGCTGTGGTGCGCCGAGGAGATCGGCCTGCCGTATGAGTCCATCGAAGTCGGTGGCAGCCACGGCGGCACGCAGACGCCGGAATACCAGGCGATGAATCCCAACAGCCTGGTGCCGGTGATCGAGGACCACGGCCTGCCGCTGTGGGAATCGAACGCCATCGTGCGCTACCTGAGCGCGCGTTACGCGCTGGGCACGCTGTACGCCGAGGACCCGATGGAACGCGCCCAGGCCGAGAAGTGGATGGACTGGAGCACTTCGCGGATGGCGCCGCTGTACACCGACCTGATCTGGGGCATCATGCGCACCGCCCCGGCGGACCGCGACGAAGCACGGATCAACGCCGCCATCGTGCGTGCCGGTGACTACCTGGCGATGGCCGACGCCACGCTGGCCAGGCAGCCGTGGCTGTCGGGCGAGACGTTCGCGATGGGTGACATCCCACTCGGCTCGCTGATCTACGCGTGGTTCGAACTGCCGATCCAGCGCCCGGAACTGCCGCACCTGGCCGACTGGTACGCGCGCCTGCGCGAACGCCCGGCGTACCAGCGCGGCGTGATGTCGCCGCTGACGTAAGCGGAAACGGTAGCGCCGGGCCATGCCCGGCGGACGCGGTGCGCGCAGAATCCGCCGGGCATGGCCCGGCGCTACCGTCCGCGTGCCCTCAATACAGATCCGTCGGGTCCACATCCAGCGACCAGCGCACCTTGCGTGCTTCCGGCAGCGCGTACAACTGCGGCACCAAGTGCGAAAGCACACCGTGCAACGGCGGCCGCTGCAGCGCAGACAGCAGCAGCTGGGTGCGCTGGTAGCCGGCGCGGCGCGGCATCGGCGCCGGCATCGGCCCATAGGCCTCGACCACGTTCTGTTCTCCCAGCAACTGCCGCGCGGCCAGCAGGAAGGCATTGGCGTGCTCCACCTGCTGGGCTTCGGCGCGCATCAACGCCAGGTGCGCGAACGGTGGGAATCCAGCCGCCTCGCGCTGGTTCAACTCGGCCTGCGCGAACGGGTGGTAGCCGCCGCTCACCAGCGTTTCCAGCAACGGATGCCCGGGATGGTGGGTCTGCAGCCAGACTTCGCCGGGATCGCGTGCGCGGCCGGCGCGGCCAGCGACCTGGATCAGCTGCTGTGCCAGTTTTTCACTGGCACGGAAGTCGGCCGAGAACAGCCCTTCGTCGATGCCCACCACCACCACCAGAGTCAGCTTGGGCAGGTCGTGGCCCTTGGCCAGGATCTGCGTGCCGACCAGGATGCCGGGCTGATCCCCCAGTTTCGCCAGCTGCTGTTCCAGCGCGTCGCGTCGCGACGTGGTGCCGCGGTCGATGCGCACCACCGGGAATTCGGCGAAGGCCGCAGTGAGGTGCTCTTCCAGGCGTTCGGTGCCGATACCCTGCGGCTGCAGCGCCAGGCTGCCGCAGGCCGGGCAGGCCAGCGGTGCCGGTTGCCGCGCACCGCAGTGGTGGCATTGCAGGCGACGACCGCCACCATGCACGGTCATCGGAGCATCGCAGCGGTTGCAGGGCGCGGTCCAGCCGCAGTCATGGCACAGCAGCACCGGCGCGTAACCGCGGCGGTTCTTGAATACCAGCACCTGCTGGCCGCGCTTGAGATGCTCGCCGATGCCGGCCAGTACGTCGGCCGACAAACCGTCATGCAGCGGCCGTTTGCGTACATCCAGGATGCGCACGCGCGGTGGCCGTGCGTCGCCGGCACGCTGCTTCAGGCGCAGGTGGGTGTAGCGCCCGGCATAGGCGTTGTGCAGGGTTTCCAGCGACGGCGTGGCGCTGCCCAGCAGCACCGGGATGCCCAATGCCTTGGCCCGCACCAGGGCGAAATCGCGCGCGTGGTAGCGGATGCCGTCCTGCTGCTTGTAGCTGCCGTCGTGTTCCTCGTCGACGATCAGCAGACCGGCCTGCGGCAGCGGCGTGAACACTGCCGAGCGGGTGCCGACGATGACCCGAGCTTCACCGCGAGAGGCGGCCGCCCAGACGCGTGCGCGCTCGTTGTCGTTCAAGCCCGAATGCAGCTCGTGCACGGCGATGCCGAGACGGCCGCGAAAGCGTGCCAGGGTCTGCGGAGTCAGGCCGATTTCCGGCACCAGCACCAGCGCCTGCTTGCCCTGTGCCAGGCAATGGATGATCGCCTGCAGGTACACCTCGGTCTTGCCGCTGCCGGTCACGCCATCCAGCAGGAACGGCTGGAAACCCTCGGTGGCGTTGATCGCGGCCACGGCCTCGGCCTGGTCCGGATTGAGGGTGGGGCCGGGCAGCGGTTGCGCGTGTTGCGGGGCCACACTCAGGGCGACGCGCTCGGCCAGCTCACGCTTGGCCAGGCTGCGCGCAGCGGTGCGCCAGTCCTGCATGCGTTCACCCAGCACGTCTTCGTCCACTGTGGCCTCGGCCAGCAGCTCGGCCAGTTGCCGGGGGCGGCTGCCAGCGCGCAGCTTCCCGCGCTGCAGGCGTCCTTCGGCGGTCAGCTGCCAGCCCCAGTGATGGGTGTCGGGCAGGGCTTCACCGTGGCGCAGCGGGCCAGGCAGGGCGGTGCTAAGCACCTCGCCCAGCGGCGCATGGGTATAGCGCGACAGCCACTGCAGGCTCTGCCACAGCTCGCCCTGCAGCAGCGGCTGCGGGTCGCACCACGCCAGCGCCTGGCGCAGGCCCTGGCCATCGTCGGTCTGGCCGTGGCCGGCCACCACGCCGACCAGCTCGCGGTTGCCGAATGGCACCTTCAGGCGGCAGCCAACCGCCACCGCGGGAGCCTCACCCTCCGGCGACAGGTAGTCGAACAGGCGGGGCAGGGGGACGGGCAGGGCGACCTGCAGGGTCGGAATCGGTGAAAGCATCGGGCCAGTGTAACGGGCCATGCGCACGCGGATGGCAGGCGCGAAGGCGCCCGGGCGACGCCCGTTGAATCATAAATGTCACCTAAATATCGGTGTCCATTGGAGATTCAGTCTTATCCACATGTTCTGTGGATAAGACTGTGCGTTAACGGTCGGCGGGCGCGCGGGAGGCCGATGGCGACGGCCTCACGCTTGGGTTGGTCAAAAAATCGCCATACTTTAAAAACAATCAAAATCAATGACTTAAGTGTGAAACATTGCTGAAACAGAGTGAATTCAGCTGGATGCCGCAGTTTCCCGTGCGAGGGCCGTGGTGCTGTGCACAACCTGCAGCACGAAGTACCTGCGGGCGCAAGTCCTGCCGGGCGCCGATGGCCTGCCGCTATCATGCCGGCAGACCTTTGGAGTAACCGATGACGGCTGTGCCCGCCCCTGTTCCCTCGACCGCGGCCGGCGCGCTGTCGGCGTTCCTGCGTGGCGTCGAACGCCGTGCCCTGGTGGTGGCTGAACTGCAGTGCGGTGAAGCCGCCCGTGCCGAACAGACCCTGGTGGCGGTGATGCGCGCCTTTGCCGCCGTCGCCAGCGACCTGCCCATGGCGCAATGGCCGACCCGCTTCTGGACCCTGCTGGGCCAGCGCCAGGCGCTACGCGAACCGCTGGGCGGCCAGTGGGCACCGCCATTGGCTGCGCTGGGTGAGATGGGGCCGCTGCCGCGCCTGGCGCTGTTGCTGCGGGTAGGCGGTAGTCTGGATGAAGGCATTGCCATGCGCGTGCTCGACCAGGACGAGGCCGGCTACCAGCAATTGCTGGCCGATGCCTGCCCGCGCGATACCCATGGCCAGCCTGATGCCTCGGCCTGGCGGCAGCTGGCCGAGCAGGTGCAGCTGCGCATCCGTGACCTGCCGGCCAAGCGCCTGCAGCAGCTGCAACAACCGGCCGCACCGGCCGCCAACAATGAAACCCCGACCTCCAGCTGGCGTGCACCGCAGCGTGACGAGCGCGCGGCCGCCAACGGCAAGCGCCGCCGTGTGAATGCCAAGCCGCGCTGGCGCGGTCCGCTGATCCTGTTGCTGACCGTGGCGGTGCTGCTGGCCGCCGCGCTGGGCTGGCGCCATTGGCAGGGCCGTGTGCTCGGCAGCGATGCGCCGCTGCCGGAAGGGGTGGTGGGCGATGCCGGTCCGGTCACGGTGGAGGCGCTGCCGCCGAGCAAGGTTGAAGCCGCGCCGGATGCGACCCCGGCCCAGGCTGCCGACGACGCCATGATGCTGGCCGACCGCGACTATCCGCTGGTGGCCGATGCCGACCTGTATGCGTGGACGGCCGCTGGCGGCCCGCTGCCGGTGGACGAATCGCAATCCAAGCCGAGCCGGCCGGAGCCGGCCAGCGCCACGCTGGAAACCGCTGCTGCCGATGAATAAGACTGTGTTCGCCAGCCTGCTGCTGGCCCTGCCGTTGTCGCTGTCGGCCACGCCGCAGACCGTGAACGTGCCGCTGCCACCGCCCTCGCCCGGAACCACGACGGCGCCACCGGCGCCGGCCGCGGCACCTTCGACGTTTGCCCACCTGGATGCGCAGCAGCAGCGCCAGCGCCGTGCCGACTACGCCACGTGGCGGGCGTTGCCGGAAGGCGAGCGTGAACGCGTCCGCCAGGCTGCGGCGCGTTTCAATGCACTGCCGGCCGATCAGCAGCAGCGCCTGCGCCAGCAGTTCCAGGCGCAGGACCAGGCGTTTCGCGAAGGCTGGCGGCTGGGCCCGCAGCTGGGCCTGGAATTCCCCAAGCTGCACGGCCTGTTCGGCTTCGTGCCGCCGGAACAGCGCGAGGCCGCGCTGGCCGTGCTGCGCCAGCTCAGCCTGGCGCAGCTGGCCCAGCTGACCCTGGTCGCACAGCGCACGCCGCCGCAGGAACGCGACGCGGTGCGCAGCGCCTTCCTCGCCGTGCCCGCCGCCGAGCGCGACAGCTGGCTCAAGCGCCAGGCGGGTCAGTAAACAAAGGGGACGGAGGGGATTAAGTCGTACTCGGCACAGTCGGGCTTGAAACGACTTAATCCCCTCCGTCCCCTTTTTTCTGTTCGTAACGCGATCGCAACGCGGTAAACCGGGGGCTGCTGAAACCCAGCATTCACGCCATGTCATGGGAATGCGCGCGCTGCGCGCGTAAGATGACCGGCCGCAACCCGGTGCCTGTGCCCTTCGCGCGCAACCGCAGTTCGCGTCAAGCACCTTATGTCTACTGCAACCTCCACGCCGCGCTTCAGCAAGGAAGTCGGCGCCACCGGTTTGCTTGCCCTGCCGCTTGTGCTCGGGCATGTCTCCACCGGTCTGATCTCCTTCGTCGACAACGTCATTGCTGGCCACCACGCCACGGCGACCCTGGCCGCGGTGACCATTGGTACCGCACTGCTGTGGCTGCCGATGCTGATCCCGATCGGTACCCTGATCTCGCTTACCGCCTCGGTGTCGCAGCTGCACGGCGCCGGTCGTGAGCGCGAGATCGGCCCGCTGTTCCGCCAGGCGCTGTGGCTGGCGCTGGGCCTGGGCCTGATCATGTTCACCTTCCTCACCGTAGTGCCGCCGCTGCTGCCGGCCTTCGGCATCGCACCGGACATCGTGCCGGGGGCGACCGCGTTCCTGCATGCGGTGCGCTGGGGTGGCCCGGCACTGACCCTGTACTTCTGCATGCGCTACCTCAGTGAGGGCATGCACTGGACCCTGCCGACCATGCTGATCGGCTTCGGTGGCCTGCTGGTGCTGGCGCCGATGGGCTACGTGCTGGCCAACGGCAAGCTGGGCTTCCCGGAAATGGGTGCCGAAGGCCTGGGCATCGCCTCGGCGGTGATGATGTGGCTGCAGGCGATCGCCTTCGCCACCTACCTGTGGTTCACCAAACGCTTCGCCCATCTGCGGCTGTTCTCGCACTTCGAAGGGCCGCGCTGGCCGGCGATCTGGGATCTGCTGCGCACCGGGCTGCCGATCGGGATCACCGTGCTGATGGAAGGTGGTCTGTTCATCGTCACCGCGCTGCTGATCGGTCGCCTGGGTGCCAATGAAGCGGCTGCGCACCAGATCGCGATCAACGTCGCCCAGCTGTGCTTCATGATCCCCATGGGCGTGGCCGAGGCCACTACCGTGCGCGTCGGCCATGCGGTCGGCCGTGGCGATGGCTTCGGCGTGCGCCGCGCGGCCTGGGCCGGCTACGCGATCATCATGGGCACGCAGACCCTGTCGGCGGCGGTGCTGCTGTTCGGCCATGACGCCATCGTCGGTGTCTACACCAATGATCTGGCAGTGGCCGGGCTGGCCTCGACCCTGCTGCTGTACGCGGCCACCTTCCAGTTCCCGGATGGCATCCAGGTGTTGTCGGCCGGTGCGCTGCGCGGCCTGAAGGACACTCGCGTGCCGATGTTCATCGCCATGTTCGCGTACTGGGGCCTGGGCATGCCGCTCGGCGCCGGGCTTGGCCTGGGCCTGGGCATGGGCCCGCAGGGCATGTGGATCGGCCTGATCGTCGGTCTCACCGCGGCGGCGATCTTGATGGGCTGGCGCCTGCGCCGCAGCAGCCTGCGCATCGGCCAGTCCAGCCTGTCCTGATCCTTCCTGCCCGCCCCGGCGACCCGTGGCGGGCGATCCCCTGACTTGTGTCCGATGCCGCATCACGCGGCACCGGCTATGCTGGCACTACGGCAAGAAGCCTTCCGGAGCGTTCCATGAATCAACCCGTGCCCCCGCTGCCCCCGGCGCGTCGCAACCCCGTCACCAGTTTCTTCATCGGGCTGTGGGACGTCATGAATTTCACCCGCCGGTTGATCCTCAACCTGGTGTTCTTCGGCCTGCTGTTCCTGTTGCTGGTGATGTTCGTCATCGCCGCCGGCATGGGTGCCGGTGCCAGCAAATCGTTGCAGGACCGCACCACCCTGGTGATCGCGCCGGAAGGCCGCCTGGTCGAGCAGTTCAGCGCTGACCCGGTCAGCCGCGCGCTGGCCAAGGCGGTGGGCGACAACGGTGCCGAAGAGATCCAGCTGCGTGACCTGCTGCGGGTGATCGAGTCGGCCAAGGAAGACAAGAAGATCGAGCGCGTGGTGCTGGAGCTGGACAAGCTGCAGCCGTCGGGCTTCGCTTCGCTGCGTGAAGTGGCCGCTGCGCTGCAGGACCTGCGTGCGTCCGGCAAGCAGCTGGTGGCCTACAGCGAGAGCATGGGCCAGTCGCAGTACCTGCTGGCCGCGCAGGCCGACGAGGTCTACCTGGACCCGATGGGGTCGGTGGTGCTCGAGGGCCTGGGCCGCTACCGCCAGTACTTCCGCACCGGCCTGCAGGACAAGCTGGGCGTGGACGTGCACCTGTTCAAGGTGGGCGAGTACAAGTCCGCTGCCGAGCCGTACGTGCTCGACGCCGCTTCGCCGGCGTCCAAGGAAGCCGACCTGTTCTGGATGAACGACGTGTGGCAGCGCTACCTGGGTGACATCGCCAAAGCCCGCCGCCTGGATCCGGCACAGCTGGCCGCCGGCATCGACACGCTGCCGGAAGGCATCTCCGCCGCCGGTGGCGACCTGGCCAAGTTCGCCCTGCAGCAGAAGCTGGTGACCTCGCTGAAGACCCGCGAGGAATTCGAGGATCTGATGATCGAGCGCGGCGTGGCTGACGACGATGCCGACGGTGGTTTCCGCAACGTCGACTTCGGCAGCTACCTGGGCCAGCTCGATGCGCGCCGCAACCCGGTCGACAGCCGTCCGCAGGTGGCGGTGGTGGTGGCAGCCGGCGAGATCAGCGGTGGCGACCTGCCGGCCGGCCGCATCGGTGGCGAGTCAACCTCGGCGCTGCTGCGTGCAGCGCGCGACGACGAGAACGTGAAGTCCGTGGTGCTGCGCGTCAATTCGCCGGGTGGTGAGGTGTTCGCCTCCGAGCAGATCCGTCGCGAAGTGGTGGCCCTGCAGGCCGCTGGCAAGCCGGTGGTGGTGTCGATGGGCGACCTGGCTGCCTCCGGTGGCTACTGGATCAGCATGAATGCCGACCGCATCTATGCCGATCCGTCGACCATCACCGGTTCGATCGGGATCTTCGGCATGGTGCCGAACTTCAGCCGCGCGCTGGACAAGATCGGTGTGCACACCGACGGCGTCGGTACGACCCGCTTCGCCGGTGCCTTCGATGTCACCCGCCCGATGGATCCGGCGGTGGGCCAGGTCATCCAGTCGGTGATCAACAAGGGTTACGCCGACTTCACCGGTCGCGTTGCCGACGCCCGCAAGAAGCCGGTCGAGGCGGTCGACGAAGTGGCCCGTGGCCGCGTGTGGAGCGGTGCGCAGGCCAAGGAACGCGGTCTGGTCGACGCCTTCGGTGGCTTGAAGGATGCGGTGGCCGATGCCGCCAGCCGTGCCAAGCTGGGCAAGGCCGATGCTTACCGCGTGCGTTACATCGAGAAGGCGGCGACGCCGTTCGCGCAGTTCGTCAGCGGCTTCGCCGGCAGCCGTGCCGGTGCCTGGATGCTGTCCGACTCGGGCATGGCGCGGATGATGCTGGCGCGTGCGATGCCGGAAGTGGATACGCAGCTGCGCTTCGTCGAGAACGCGGCCCGCGACAAGGGCAACGGTGCGCCGGTGAAGGCGCTGGCGTACTGCTTCTGCGGGTTCTGATCGGAAGTCCATCCACGCATGGCGTGGATCTATTGGAAACGCCCGGCCCCGGCCGGGCGTTTTCGTTCACGGGGTCGGATCCCTTTGCTCCGCAAAGGGCTCTGACCCCACAGGTCATTGCGTCGCGTCGGCCTCGGCCTTCTGCTCGCGTGCTGCAGCATCCTCCACGGCCTTCTGCGCGCTCTTGGCGCGGTCCAGCGGCTCATGCATTGCACGGGTCATTGCCTGCGGTGCCGGTGGCTTCTCCGGGTTGGGCGTCGGCGGCCGTTGGCACGCCGCCAGCAGTACGGCGGCCAGCAGGGACGTGGACACGATCAGGATGCGCATGGCGGCTCTCCGCAGTGGGCGTGCGTGCAGTGTCGCATTCCGGGCAGGGGGCTGCCGTGAGCGCGTATCCTTGCCGCATCGAAACACAGCGGGCGCGGCCCCGGAGGACACATGACCCAGCAACGGTGGCGCCTGGACGGCCAGACTGCCCTGATCACCGGTGCCAGTGCCGGCATCGGCCTTGCAATCGCGCATGAACTGGCTGGCTTCGGTGCCGACCTGATGATCGTCGGGCGCGATATAGACATGCTGGAGACCGCGCGCGACGAGCTGCTGGACATGTATCCGCAGATGCAGGTGCACGCGCTGGCTGCCGATGTTTCCGATGACGAAGACCGCCGGCAGATCCTGGACTGGGTGGAAGACCATAGCGATGGCCTGCACATCCTGGTCAACAACGCCGGCGGCAACATCAGCAAAGCGGCTACCGAGTATTCCGAGGACGAGTGGCGCAACATCTTCGAGACCAACCTGTTCTCGGCGTTCGAACTGTCGCGCTACGCGCACCCGCTGCTGGCACGCCATGCCTCGTCATCCATCGTCAACGTCGGCAGCGTATCCGGCCTGACCCATGTGCGCAGCGGCGTGGTCTACGGCATGAGCAAGGCGGCAATGCACCAGATGACCCGCAACCTGGCCGTCGAGTGGGCCGAGGATGGCATCCGGGTCAACGCGGTGGCGCCGTGGTACATCCGCACGCGGCGCACGTCCGGCCCGTTGTCGGACCCGGACTACTACGAGGAAGTGATCAACCGCACGCCGATGCGCCGCATCGGGGAGCCGGAGGAAGTGGCTGCGGCCGTGGGCTTCCTGTGCCTGCCCGCCGCCAGCTATGTCACCGGCGAGTGCATCGCGGTGGATGGTGGTTTCCTGCGCTACGGATTCTGAGCTTTCAGCAGGTAGTGCCGGCCGCTGGGCGGCAACTGCAATCATCTGAAGATCCTGTGGTTGCCGGCCAGCGGCCGGCACTACCGGGTGGCCGTCACCCCGGTACCGGGCAGTTGCTGGCCTCCAGCACACCCTGCAGCCGCTCGCGCTCGCTGCGTGCGCCGTCGCGGTTCTCTGGCGTGGCGAAACGTTCGCGGCCGCGTGCATCGCGGAAGCGCTGCTGCCAGCCGCCGCAACGCTGCGCTTCGGGCAGTTCCTCGCAGCGATCACGTACCACTTCGCAGCCGGCCGCATTCACCGGCGTGACGCCGCCCAGGCCCTGTACCGTCATCAGTTCGCACCGACCGGGCGCGGCCTCGTACTCGTGCAGGTAGCTGCCGCCCTGGCTGTCGGTGCACTGGAAGATCGGGGGCAGGGGCGGCTTCGGTGGGCCGTCCTTTGCTTCGGCGTGGGCCTCGGCGTCACGACGCAGCGTCGCGCTGTCGAGGATCTGGTTGCCGCCCTCGCGTTCGACCATTCCCGCTTCCATGATCGTTCGGCCTTCGTCCGCACGGCGTGGCGTTGCAGAGGGCGCCTGCGCGGGCGCGGGTCCTGCCGGCAGGGGGGCTGGCGTCTCGACGGCGGGGGTGGGGGCGACCACCGCCGGCTGTGCGTTGGCCGGATCGGGTACGCGCAGTACCTGCTGCTTGCTGCCGGACGGGCAGGGCGTGCGTTGCAGCGTGGGTACGTCGCTGCTGCTGGAGGTGCATCGATACACCACGCTTGTTTCGGCCAGTGCCGCGCCGGGCAGCAACACCAGGGCCAGCCAGATCAGTTTGTTCATGCGTACAGCGTACAGGTGGTGATGCGGCGCGGCGCTCAGCGCTGGCAATCGCGCGACACGCGAGCGTCGATGCCGCGCTGTTCGTTGCTGATGGCCGTACGTTCGCTCTGCAGCGCACTGTTGTAGCGGCGGTCCAGCTCCCAGCGGCGGTCACGCAGGCGCGCGCAGACTTCCTGCGGTGGCAGCGCATGGCAGCTGTCGCGCACCAGGACGCTGCCGGCCGGAACCTGTACCCCCATGCCCACCGAGGGCGGACGATAACCCGCGCCTTCACCGATGGGGGTCCCCACCGGTGTACCGAATGCCGGACGCGGTCCGGGATAGGCCGGGCCACGATGCCCGTGCGGCAGCCAGACACTGGTCCACAACGGGACCCAGCGCGGATTGCCTTCGTTATTGTCGCTGGTATAGCGCTGGCCATCCTCGGTGACGCACTCGTACATCGGCTGTGGCGGCTGGATGTAGACGTGGCGTACTTCGCGCTCGCGGATGACCGGGGTATCGCTGGGCGGCGATGGCGTGGCGTCACTACGCACCACCCGCGGCGCAGGATCCCGCGGACGCTGCAGGTCGCGCACTTCCTGGCGGCCGCTGTTGCAGGGCTTGTCCTGCAGCGCCACGGCACCATTGCTGGCCACGCAGCGGTATACGCGCACGTCCTCGGCGGCCGGTGAGTTCCAAGGCAACAGCAGGCACAGGCTCAAGGTGGCGCGCAGCAGGTTCATGGCGGCAGGGTGCGCGATTGTCGGTGGCTGTGCAATCGTCTGCTCAGGAGCGCAGCACGTTGCCGCTGAGCGCGTCGCGGATCGGCGTCGGCTGGGCCAGGCCGCCGGTCTCGCCATCGAGGATGCCGTCGAGCAGGCGCAACAGGCGTGGGTCGAGTTCCTCGCGGCTGCGCGCCGGTGGCTCGCCGGCCAGGTTGGCGCTGGTGGACACCAGCGGGCCACCCCAGGCACGGCATAGCGCGGCCACCAGCGGGTGGGCACTGATGCGCACCGCAATGCCGCTGTGCTCGCCGGTAATCCACGGTTTGGCTCGTGGGCCGGCCGGCAGAATCCAGGTGTTGGCGCCGGGCCAGCTGGCCAGCACTGCGCGCTGGCGGGCATCGGGCAGTGCCTGCAGGCGTACCCAGCCTTCCAGCTGCGCCAGCTCGGCGGCGACCAGGATCATGCCCTTCTCGATCGGGCGCTGTTTCAGCCGCAGAACCATGTGCACCGCGGCTTCGTGCGAGGGATCGCAGCCCAGGCCCCAGACCGCTTCGGTCGGATAGGCGATCACGCCGCCTGCGCGGAGCGAGGCGACAGCGGAGTCCAGGGTGAGTTCTTTCATGGCGGCGACCGGCCCGGCGTGGGCCTTCATTATCCCCCCGCTGCGTGCAGATGGGGTGGAACCAGGCACCCCGGCAGTGGCGGCCGCTGGCCGGCATCTGATGCTTCTGGGGGTTGCCGGCCAGCGGCCGGCACTACCCCTCATCCACGCAGGGCGCGGATCTACTTCGCGGCCTTCTTGACGGCCTTCTTGGCCGGCGCCTTCTTCGCAGCAGCCTTTTTCACCGCTTTCTTGGCGGGGGCCTTCTTGGCGGCGGCCTTCTTCGGTGCCGCCTCCTTCTTCACCGCCGCCTTCTTCGCAGGTGCCTTCTTGGCCGCGGCCTTCTTGCCGAAGCCCTTGCGCACCGGCTTGCCGGTTTCTTCCATCAGCTGCTGCACTTCGGCCAGGGTCAGCGACGCCGGCTCGCGATCCTTGGGGATCTTGCCGTTCATCCTGCCGTCGCTGATGTACGGACCGAAGCGGCCGTTCAGCACCTGGATGTCGCTGCCCTCGAACTCCTTGATGATCCGGTTGCGCGCGATCTCTTCCTTCTCTTCGATCAGGAACACGGCGCGGGCCAGATCGATGGTGTACGGGTCATCTTCCTTCTTCAGCGAGGCATAGGTGCTGCCGCGCTTGGCGAACGGGCCGAAACGACCGATGCCGACGCTGACGTCTTCGCCCTTGTCCTCACCCAGTGCGCGCGGCATCAGGAACAGCTCCAGCGCGTCTTCCAGGGTGATGGTGTGCATCGACTGGCCCGGACGAAGCGAGGCGAACTTGGGCTTCTCCTCGGCGTCCTCGGCGGTGCTGCCGATGGCCGCGTACGGCCCGAAACGGCCCAGGCGCACGCTGACCGGCTTGCCGGTCTTCGGGTCGGTGCCCAGTTCGCGTGCGCCGCTGGCCTCGGCGCGGTCGACCGATTCCTTCTTGTCTTCGACCAGTTCCTTGAACGGTCCCCAGAAGCGCGACATCAGCGGAATCCACTCTTCCTCGCCACGCGAGACGGCATCGAGCTCGTCCTCGAGCTTGGCGGTGAAGTCGTAGTCGACGTACTGGGTGAAGTGGCTGGACAGGAACTTGGATACCGCGCGGCCGACATCGGACGGGCGGAAGCTGCGGCCTTCCATTTCCACGTACTTGCGGAACAGCAGGGTCTGGATGATCGAAGCGTAGGTCGAGGGACGACCGATGCCGTACTCTTCCAGCGCCTTCACCAGCGCCGCTTCGGTGAAGCGCGGCGGCGGCTGGGTGAAGTGCTGGTCGGCCACGATGCGCTCCAGTGGCACGCGGTCGCCGGGCTTCATCGCCGGCAGCTTGCGGCCTTCGTCCTCGTCCTCGGCGCTCTTGTTGTCCTTGCCTTCTTCGTACACGGCCAGGAAGCCGGGCACCACCACGGTGGTGCCGCTGGCGCGGAACACGTGCTCGCTGCCGGCCGACAGATCGACGCTGACGGTGTTGAGCGTGGCCGGGATCATCTGGCAGGCCACCGCACGCTTCCAGATCAGTTCGTACAGCTTGCGCTCGTCATCGGTCAGGTAGCGCGCGACCTGCGCAGGGGTGCGCAGTGCCGAGGTCGGGCGCACCGCTTCGTGCGCTTCCTGGGCGTTCTTCGACTTGGTCTGGTAGGTGTTGGGCTGGTCCGGCAGCGAGGCGATGCCGTAGTCACGGGCGATCACGTCGCGGATCTCGGTCAGTGCATCCTGCGACAGGTTCACCGAGTCGGTACGCATGTACGAGATCAGGCCGACGGTGCCTTCGTCACCGATGGCCACGCCTTCGTACAGCTTCTGCGCCACCTGCATGGTCTTGCGGGTGGTGAAGCCGAGCTTGCGCGAGGCTTCCTGCTGCAGCGTGGAGGTGGTGAACGGCGGCGCCGGACGGCGCTTGCGCTCCTTGCTGGCCACGTCGGTGACGTGCAGCGCACCCTGCGCGGCCTGCTGGATGCGCAGGCGGGCCGCCTCGGCGGTGTCGCCATCGGTGACGGTGAACTGCTCGAACTTCTGCCCGTCCAGCTTGATCAGCTTGGCGTTGAAGTGCTGCGACGGGTGCGCGCACTCGGCGGCGATCGACCAGTACTCGCGGGCGATGAAGGCTTCGATCTCTTCTTCGCGCTCGACGATCATGCGCAGCGCCGGGCTCTGCACGCGGCCGGCGGACAAACCGCGCTGTACCTTGCGCCACAGCACCGGCGACAGGTTGAAACCGACCAGGTAATCCAGCGCGCGGCGCGCCTGCTGGGCATCGACCAGGTCGCTGGCGATCGCGCGCGGCTGGCTGATCGCTTCCTTGATGGCGCGCGGGGTGATCTCGGTGAAGACCACGCGCTGCATCGGCTTGTCCTTGACCAGCCCGCGTTCCTTCAGGATCTCGGCGATGTGCCAGCTGATCGCCTCACCCTCGCGGTCCGGGTCGGTCGCCAGCAGGATGTCGTCGGCGCCCTTGGCGGCCTTGGCGATCGCATCGACATGCTTCTCGTTCTTGTCGATCACGTCGTAGTGCATGGCGAACCCGTTGTCCGGGTCGACTGCGCCTTCCTTCGGAATCAGGTCACGCACATGCCCATACGAGGCCAGGACGGTGTAGTCCTTGCCGAGGTATTTGTTGATCGTCTTGGCCTTGGCCGGCGATTCGACGATGAGCAGGTGCTTGGGCATGTCGGGAAAGGTCTGTGGGCGGACCGGGGGAAGGGGCCGCTAGGGTGGAGCAAACGGCCGCATTAGTGAAGCGGCCACGGGCAAATCCATAAACTGAACGCCCGGTAGTGTGCCGGGCGTTCAGGTTTCACCTTATTAGAGGAATCACGCCCGGCCAGCCCATGTCAAGCAGCGAGGCGTGAGGATGGTCGTTCATGAGGCCATCTTGGCGATGAAGCCGACTGCTGCCACCAGCAGGACCAGGCCCGCCAACGACAGCAGGGCGGTCAGGACCAGAACCAGGATGGTGACCGTGCCCAGTTCCCGACGCTGCAGCTGCGGCTGGTCGGTATAGGCCCAACGGTCGACCACCAGAGTGTCGCATATCATGTCGTGCAGGCCCTGCTTGCGTTCGGTGAACGCGGCCATCAGGAAGCCGATGCCGAGAGTGAAGCTGCTCAGCAGCATGGCCCAGTAGCGACCGAAGGCGCGGGCCTTGGTGAGGCGCTCGCCATTGCCGCGCACGACCTTGATGCCGACCGCCATCTTTCCCAGCGTGGCACCGCCCCGCGAGGCATGGAACCAGGTGTAGTAGGCCATGCCGATGCCCAGGTTGATCAGCGCACTGGCCAGCTGCGCGACGATTTCGATGGACGATTCGCCACTGCCGACGGCGCCCATGCTGGCGCCGAGGACCACGCCGAGGATGGCACCGATGATGCTGCCCGGGATGACCAGCACGAAGTAGTCGATCATGTAGGCCGCTACGCGCTTCCAGAAACCGGCGTAGATCACTTCGCCGCCCATCACCGGCTGTACATGGCCGGCGGTACCGGCGGCGGCCGGCGCGTTGTACGGCGAGCTGCTGATGGCGCCGGTGCCGGGCAGCGGCGCGGTGCCGTTGTCGATGGCGGCATAGTCGCCGCGCAGGTCGAAACCGCCACTGCCGGTGGCAGTGCTGGCATCGGCCAGCGTCTGCAGTCCGAGCTCGTCGACCACCTGGCGCAGCGCAGCCCACTGCGCCATGCCTTCATGCCAGACCAGGGTGTCCAGGTTCAGTTGGCCGCGCTGGAAGCGCTGGCGGATCTCCTGGACCGGCAGGGGGCCCTGGCGTTGCTGTCCTTCGGCGTAATACCACTCAGTCATTGCATGTTCCCTGTTGGGTCGTCCTTGGAGGGGCTGGCGTGCGTGCGGCTCAACCGCGGCACGACGGCGGCAGGTACTTGTCGTCGCTTTCGCCGGTGCATTCCCAGCGGCCGCTGTCGCGGTCGTATTCCAGCCACAGCAGGTCGCCGTCGATGCTCTTGCCGGGCACGGCCAGGGTGGCTTCGATACCGCAATGGCCGTTGTTGAAGCGGCCGATGTTCACCGCCGACAGGCCGGCATGGGCGAAGTCGCCCGGCGCCGGGAAGCCGGCGTCGTTGGCGCCCGGGCAACGACCTTCGTCATCGGCGAAATGCTGCACCTGGTCCTTCAGCGGTTGCAGCACGGTCACCGCGCCAGCGACCTTGGCACGCAGGGTGTAGTCGTTGTAGGCCGGCAGGGCGATCGCGGCAAGGATCGCAATGATCGGCACAAGGACCAGCAGCAGGCCGCCGCCGATGATGGCGGTGAGCGCGCAGCCGGAGAGCTTCTTTTTCGGAGGCGGCAGGGCCGTCGTCGCCGTGCTGGTGGCATACGGTGTGGACGGCGGCAGTACGGGCGGCTGCGGCGGAGGCGGCGCTGTCGCCACCGCTTCCGGCTCGGGTTCGGCGGCGGCCGCAGCGACATCCAGTGCCGGTACGATCAGGCCGAGTTCGTCGACGACCGTGCGCAACGGCTGCCATTGTGGCAGCCCGTCGCGCCAGACCAGAGTGTCCAGGGAGATCTGGTTGTTGCGGAACAACTCGACCAACTGTTCCGCCGGCAGCGGGCCTTGCTGCCGGTTGCCTTCTGCGTGGAACCACTCGCTCACGGGGACGCTCCTGAATGCGCTATGCCCCCAAGTGTACGGTCAGTGCAGGGGTTCTGGCTCGTCCATGAACATCTGCGTTTCCATCCAGGCATAGGCCGCTTCGGAACCGGGCTGGTTGAACAGCACCATCAGCACGACCCATTTCAGGTCATCCAGGTCCAGTTCGTCCTGGTCCAGGGCCATGGCCCGGTCCAGCACCAGCTCGCGCTGGTCGGCGTCGAGGATGCCGTGCTGTTCCAGGTACAGCAGGAAACCACGGCATTCCACGTCCAGCTTGTCCAGCTCGGGACCGTGGTAGACGCGCACGGGGCCATCGACCCTCGCCTGGGCCACGCTCGGCCGCTGCGCGGCCAGGGCGTCGAGCCAGTCGAACGCCTTGTTGATCTCGGTTGGGCTGAAACCGGCCTGGATCAGGCCGTTCTGCAGCGAATCGCGGTCACGGATCAGGTCCGCATCTTCGCTGAAATAGTGTTCAAACAGGTACAGCAGTACGTCCAGGATGCTCTCTTTCATTGCCCCTCGGCCTGCGTCGCGCGACGCTGTGGAGGTGAAGAAACTAGGGAGTTCGACAGTAGCGGCCGTGTACGCACACCACGATTCCCGCCAGTTCCATGGCCAGCAGCATGGAGGACACCTGTGACGCCGTCAATCCACAGCGCGTGATCAGTGAATCCATACCGCTTGGGTTGTGGTCCAGGGTCCGCCACAAGCACTGGTAGTCAGGGTCGTCGGCCCAGCGCGCCGGCAGGAGCGCCGGCGGTGCCTGTTCAGTGGGGGTGGCCAGCCGCGATTGCAAGCCCGGCAGCTGTTGGCGCAGGGCCGGGGCCAGCAGCTCCAGCACTTCCTCGGGGCGCTCGACCAGCGCTGCGCCTTCACGGATCAGCCGGTGGCAACCCGACGCGCGTGGATTGAGCACCGAGCCGGGCAGGGCGCAGACCTCGCGCCCGGCCTCGGCGGCCAGGCGGGCCGTGATCAGTGCGCCCGAGCGTTGCGCTGCTTCGACCACCACCGTGGCCAGCGCCAGCCCGGCCACCAGCCGGTTGCGCGCCGGGAAATGGCCTGGGCGTGCCGGCGTGCCCGGCAGGTACTCGCTGAGCACCACGCCTTCTGTGGCGATCCGCGCCTGCAGCCGGGCATGGCTGTCCGGGTAGGCCCGGTCGGGGCCGGTGCCGATCACTGCCACGGTGCAACCGCCGACCTCCAGCGCGGCCAGGTGGGCGGCGGCGTCGATACCGGCGGCCAGCCCGCTGGTCACCGCCAGTCCGGCTTCGACGAAGCAGCCGGCAAAGCGTGTCGCCAGCGCCCGCCCACCGGGCGTCGGCGAACGGCTGCCGACCAGCGCCACCGAGGGGCGCCAGGCCAGGCTCGGGTCGCCGGCCACGAACAGTGCCAGTGGCGGGTTGGGGACGTCCAGCAGGGACGGAGGAAAGGCCGGATCGTTGAAGGCCAACAGATGGTGGTTGTCGTCCAGCAGCCAGCGCAGGCCCGCCGCCCAGGTCCGCGTATCGGGGCGCTCCAATGCCGCGCACTGTTCCGGGGTGCAGCCATGTGCACGCCATCCCGCCACGCCCAGCGAGATGGCCGCGCCCGCATCGCCCTGGCTCTGCAGCAGCGCCCGCCGTTGCGCCAATGCGCCCCCCGCCATCACCAGGCGCAGCAGCGCCTCTTCAGCTTGCTTGGTCATTCCCCACTATCGACCAGATGCAACAAAGGCGCCCTAGGGCGCCTTCGCGTGTGATCGTCAGGTTTTCCCGGAGGTGGCTGCCGGCCAGCGGCCGGCACTACCTGGGGTGGCCGGGGCAGCCCGGCAACGGTTACTTCGCGTCCGGATGCAGTGCGTTGTAACCCACGCGCACCGGCTTCACGCCCTGCATCACCAGTGCGTAGCTGACGTTGTCGAAGGTACGGAACACCATCGCGTGCGCGGCGTACTCATCCGGCAGCGCAACACGGCCAACGTTGCCGCTGAGGGCATCGTCCATACGCGACGAGGTCGGGTACTTCATGCGGTCCGCCACATGGCGGCCTGGCCGCCACAGCGAGAACACGGTGCCGTTGTCCACGCCCTGCGCGCGGCCGGCCGAAATCGCGATCACGTCGCGCGGACCACCGGCGGTGAACATGTCGGTCACTGCCAGCACGCGCACGTCGACGCCTTCGACGCCGGCAGCGGGCACATGCGGCACGAACTGCAGGTCGTAGGGCCGGGCCTCGATCGGGACCAGGCGGTCGCCGACACGTACTTCGCGGCCGCCTTCGTTCCTGTCCAGGACCAGGGTGGATGCCTGGACTTTGCCGCCAGCGATCCGGGTGATGGTGCCGGTGCCGACCTGGGCCAGCTCATAGCCGAGCACGCCGCGGCGGTGGTTGGGCGCGCTGTAGGCCTGCCACAGGTTGCCGCTGCCCGGGGTGACGTCGCCATTGGCGGTCAGGTCCTCGGTCGGCTTGGGCTGGGAGTAGCGCACGGTCGGGCGGACCACGGCCCAGCGCTGGCCCAGCTGGGCGTCGGCCAGGCGCACGTAGACGGCGTGGCCGCTGGTGGCACGCAGGCGTTCTTCTTCCAGGCCGGCCACGGCGGGCAGCTGCTCGATGCTGTCGACCACGCTCAGCTGCTTCAGGAACGGCTCGACCTGGGCCAACGGAATGGCGTCGATCGGAGCTTCCTGGCGCGGGCCGGGCTTGGCTGCGACGGTCACCCGGTCCAGATAGGCCAGGCTGAGCACGTCACCGGGATAGATCAGGTGCGGATTGGCGATCTGCGGATTGGCCTGCCAGATCTCCGGCCACAGCCACGGCTTCTGCAGGAAACGTGCGGCGATATCCCACAACGTATCCCCTTTTCGGACCACATAGGTGTCCGGGTGCCCGCCATTCACTTCCACGGCGGTAGCATAGGCAGCCACGGTCAGCATCGCCGCGGCGACGACCGTACGAAAACGAAGCAACATAGGTGTGAAGCCCTGATTCCCCAACAGGTCCGCGCACTATAGTCCAGAAACCGGGGCGCAAGGCAAGCGTTGCAGCTAGAATCTGCGACGTATGCCGGCGTGCCGGCCCCCAATCCGGAAATTGCCATGGCTCTTCTCCCCATCCTCGAGTTCCCCGATCCGCGCCTGCGTACCAAGGCTGCGTTGATCGACGCTGCCGAAGTCACCACGCCGGCCTTCCAGGAACTGATCGACAACATGTTCCAGACCATGTACGACGCGCCGGGCATCGGCCTGGCCGCCACCCAGGTGGACGTGCACAAGCGCTTCATGGTCATCGACGTCAGTGAAGAAAAGAATGAACCGCATGTGTTCATCAACCCGGAAATCGTCGCCAAGGACGGAGGCCGGGTGTACCAGGAAGGCTGCCTGTCGGTGCCGGGCATCTTCGCCGACGTGACCCGTGCCGACACCATCACCGTGAAGTACCTGGACCGCAGCGGCCAGCAGCAGGAGCTGGAAGCCGGTGAAGTGCTGGCCACCTGCATCCAGCACGAGATGGACCACCTGGACGGCAAGCTGTTCATCGACTATCTGTCGCCGCTCAAGCGCGAGATGGTCCGCAAGAAGCTGGCCAAGCAGCGCAAGCACGTGGCGTGATCGCCAATCCGGGCCGCCCTTGGGGTGGCCCGTGCCTGCGCGGCAAGCGCGGGCTGTACGGCGCCGGCCGACGGCGCCGTTTTTCTTTCCTGCACGAATCCATCCTGCAAGTGGGGTAGCCATGAGGATTGTCTTTGCCGGTACGCCGGAATTCGCGGTGTCGTCGCTGCGCGCGGCCGCGCGTCATCACGAGGTCGTCGCTGTCTACACCCAGCCTGATCGCCCCGCCGGCCGTGGCCGTGGCCTGGCGCCATCGCCGGTCAAGCTGGAAGCCGTTGCCCGTGGCATCCCGGTCTACCAGCCGGAATCGCTGAAGGACGAGGCGGCCCAGCAGCAGCTGCGCGACCTGCAACCGGACCTGATGGTGGTGGTGGCCTACGGCCTGATCCTGCCCAAGGCGGTGCTGGCCATTCCGACCCACGGGTGCTGGAACGTGCATGCCTCGCTGCTGCCGCGCTGGCGTGGCGCCGCGCCGATCCAGCGCGCGATCCAAGCCGGCGATGCGAAGACCGGCGTGTGCCTGATGCAGATGGAGGCCGGCCTGGATACCGGCCCGGTGCTGCTGCACCAGGAACTGCCGATCGCCGCCACCGATACCGGTGGGCAGCTGCACGACAGGCTGGCCGAACTCGGCGCGCAGGTGCTGTCTGACGGCCTGGGCCTGCTGCGCGCGGGCATCAAGCCGGTCGCGCGGCCGCAGCCGGAGCAGGGCGTGACCTACGCGCACAAACTGGACAAGGCCGAGGCCCGGCTGGACTGGGCACTGGATGCCGGCGCGCTGGCACGCACCGTGCGTGCATTCAACCCGTGGCCGATTGCCGAGGCGAGCCTGGCTGGCGAACGCGTGCGCATCCATGGCGCAGTGGCGCTGGATCTGGCCCATGGCCAGGCGCCGGGCACGGTGCTGGCGGCCAGCCGCGACGGTATCGACATCGCCTGCGGCCAGGGCGCGCTGCGCCTGCGCGTGCTGCAGCGTGAAGGTGGCAAGGCGATCACCGCCGCCGACTACCTCAACGCCCGCCGCGACCTGCGCGTGGGAGCATAAGCGGTGTCGAAGCAGAACGATTTTTCCGTCGCCAAGGCGGCGCCGGGCGCAGCCACCCGCATGCTGGCTGCACGCGTGCTGGCGCAGGTGTTCACCCGCGGCCGTTCGCTGAAGGCCGAACTTGCCTGGGCGCTGCCCAAGCTGGCTGACAGCCGCGACCGTGCACTGCTGGAAGCGCTGTGTTTCGCGGTCCTGCGCCGCCGCAGCACCTATGACGCTGCCCTGCAGGGCTGGATGCAGAAGCCGCTGTCGGCCCGCGATGCCGACCTGCGTACCTTGCTGATGGTCGGCTTTGCCCAACTGGATGTGCTGGAACTGCCTGCGCATGCGGCACTGTCGGCCACGGTCGATGCCGCGCGTGCGCTGGGTCGCGAGCGCCAGGCCGGCCTGGTCAACGCGATCCTGCGCCGTGCACAGCGCGAGGGTTTCCCGGAGCAGCCCGCACGCGATGCCTTCCCGGAATGGCTGGCCGATGCGATTGAACGCGACTGGCCGGCCCAGGCCGAGGCCGTCTTCACTGCCAGCCTGCAGCCCGCGCCGCTGTGGCTGCGGGCCAACCGCCAGCATGGCGGCCGCGACAAGGTGCTGGCAACGCTGGCCGAGGCCGGTATTGCTGCCGAAGCCAGTGCGCTCAGTGCAGATGCATTGCGGTTGGCGGTCCCCGTTGCGGTGAACCAGCTGCCGGGGTTCGCCGAAGGCGCGTTGTCGGTGCAGGACCTGTCGGCGCAGTGCGCGGCCGATGCCCTGGCGCCGGCGTCTGGTGCGCGCGTGCTGGATGCCTGCGCGGCACCCGGTGGCAAGTCTGCGCACCTGCTCGAACGCGATCCGAGCCTGCGCCTGCTGGCACTGGATATCGATGCCCGTCGCCTGGCGCGCGCACGCGATACCTACATCCGCACTGGCGTGGGTGAGCACGTACAGACCCTGGCCGCAGATGCCAGTGATCCAGGTTCATGGTGGGATGGCGTGCCGTTCGACGCGATCCTGCTGGATGCGCCGTGCTCGGCCACCGGCGTGATCCGCCGTCAGCCGGATGTGATGTTCCACCGCCGCGCCGAGGACATCGATGCGCTGGTCGGCGTGCAGGCGCGTTTGCTGGAAGCCTGCTGGTCGATGCTGCGCCCGGGCGGCGTGCTGCTGTACGCCACCTGCTCGATCCTGCGTGCCGAGAACATCGACCAGGTCCGAGCGTTCCTGAAGTGGCATCCGGACGCGCTGGCGCAGCCACTTGATGACACCTTCGGCGTGGATTGCGAAGGTGTGGCGCGGCAGAGACTGCCGGGTGAAGACGATGCTGACGGTTTCTTCTACGCGCGTCTGTTAAAAGCAGCCTGACCCCGCTGCCGCTTCGAGGCCCATGCTGAAATCCCCCGCGTCACGCCAGACCGGGTTGTTGGTGGTAATGGCCCTGCTGGTGCTGGGGGCCGGGCTGGGCCTTCGCGATCCGTGGCCCTCTGACGAGCCACGCTTTGCGCTGGTGGCCAAACAGATGGTCGACAGTGGCCACTGGCTGTTCCCGCAGCGTGGCACCGAGCTGTATTCGGACAAGCCTCCGATGCTGATGTGGTGGCAGGCCACGCTGTATAGCCTGGTCGGCCACTGGCGGGTTGCCTTCCTGTTGCCCTCGCTGATCGCGGCGCTCGGTACGCTGTGGTGCGTGATCGACCTGGGCAGACGGCTGTGGACGCGGCAGGTCGGTCTGTATGCGGGCTGGGCGCTGCTGTTCGCACTGCATTTCACCTTCCAGGCGAAGAAGGCGCAGATCGATCCGCTGGTGGTGTTGTTCATCACCCTGGCCAACTACGGCCTGCTGCGACACCTGCTGCTGGGCCCGGCCTGGCGCTGGTGGTGGCTGGGCTGGTTCTTCGCCGGCATCGGGGTGATCACCAAAGGCGTGGGCGTGCTCGCGCTGATGATGATCGTGCCAGCGGCGATCGCCTCGGCGCTGCACTGGCCAAGGGTGCGACTGCATGTGGGTGAGGGCCGCTTCTGGCTGGCACCACTGGCGTTCCTGCTGGCGTTGTCGCTGTGGCTGGTACCAATGCTGCTGGCTGGCCTGGCGACGGGCTCGGAGCAGTACCGTGCTTACGCGGGAGACATCCTGTTCCGGCAGACCGCGCAGCGCTATACGCAATCCTGGGACCATCACCAACCGTGGTGGTACTTCCTCGGGATCATGCCGTCGCTGTGGATCCCCGCATTCCTGCTGCTGCCCTGGGCGGCTCCGGCCTGGTGCCGGCGCCTGCGCCGCCGCGACCCGCGCTACCTGCTGCCGTTGGCCTGGTGGCTGCTGGTCGTGCTGTTCTTCTCGATTCCCCACGGCAAGCGTGATGTCTACATCCTGCCGGCACTGCCGATGTTCTGCCTGGCGCTGGCGCCGTTGCTGCCGGGGCTGCTGAGGCGGCGTGATGTTCAGGGCGTGCTGGCGGCATTCACCGGATTGCTGGCTGCGGCGCTGGTCGTGGCCGGGGCACTGGCGCTGCTGGGCGATCCGGCCTTCGAAGTGCGCCTGACCCAGGGTCGCGGCCTGGCACCCGGCGCCATCGATGCGCTGGCATGGGCGGCGCTGGCGATGGGGATCTGGGCGGCCCTGAGCCTGTGGGTGTGCGGTCGCCGTCGCCATCACTACGCCCTGGTCTCGACCCTGGCTGCCGTCTGGGTGCTGTACAGCCTTTTGGGCTATCCGGTGCTGAATGATTCCAGTTCGGCACGTGGCCTGATGCGCGAAGTCGGTGCACGCATCGGCCCGGAGGCCGAGCTTGGACTGGTGGCGTGGAAGGAGCAGAACCTGTTGATGGCTGATCGCCCGGCGGCGACCTTCGGCTTCGAGGAGCGTTGGCATGAACAACTGCAGGCCGCTGTGCGCTGGCAACGGCTGGTTCCGCAACGACGCTGGCTGCTGGTCAACGAGGATGCGATGCAGGCGTGCATTGATCGGTCGCGCGCGGAAATGGCCGGTATCTCCAATCGGCGGCGCTGGTGGCTGGTGCCGACGCCGGCGATCATGGGCCCCTGCAGGCCATCGGCGGCGGAACTCGAACGGGAGCGGCGCCTGCAGGGCCCGGCGCTGCGGATTGAGCGCGCCGGTGCCGCCGCTCAGGTCCCGGCCAGCGCAGCCTGGTAGCTGGCCAGCGTGGCATCAGCGAACGTCTGCAGGCCGAACTCACGCTCTGCGTGGCGACGCGCCGCCCGACCGTGTTCCGCCAGCGTATCGCGCTGCTCATACAACGCCTGCAGTTGTGCGGCGATGGCGTCGATGTTGCGGGTGGCCACAACCCAGCCATCGACACCCTGTTCAATGTTTTCCGGCAGGCCCGCGTAGTCGCTGACCAGCATCGGCTTGGCGCTGGCCATCATCTCGCGGCAGGCGAAGGAGATTGTCTCGACATCGTGGGACAGCACGAAGCCGACATCACCGGCGGCGATCAACACGCGGGTATCGGCCAGCAGGCCGGTGAAGTGCACCTGCGCAGCGACTTCCCCCAGGGCCTGCACCTGTTCGCGCTGCTGCGGGCTGGGCAGATGGCCGGCCACCGCCATGTGCACGTGCGGGCGGATCGCATCGGGCAGGCGCGCGATGGCCTGGCCCAGGTCGATCCAGCCCTTGTAATCGTCGGTGCCGGCATTGCTGACCAGCACCAGCGCCTGCGGATCCTGCGTCCATTGCTGGCGCAGCGCGTGGCCGCTTCCGGAGGGCAGCGGCGAGTAGCGCTCCAGATCGACACCATTGCGCACCACATCGATCGGGCAGCGCCGGTACGGGCCCTGCTGCAGCAGGCGCTTGGTGTCGGCCGATACCGCGATCACGCGATCGGTTGCCCAGCGTGCACGCAGCGCATTGCCGAAGGTGCCGGTCGGCTTGCTGTTGTGCTTGGTCAGCACGATCGGCGGGTGGCGCATGCCGAGCAGGCCCTGCATCACGAAGCGGTGGTCGCGTGCGCCATTGACGTGGATCAGGTCGATGCCTTCATCGCGGACCAGCCGGCGCAGCGCGCGCTGTTCGGCCAGCTGCTGCGGCAGGGTGGGCAGGCCGCTGCCGAAGGCCAGTGGCAGCGTGCTGGCGATGCTCTCGTCGGCCACGGTCCGCAGCAGGCGGCTGTCGGCCGGTGCAGCGACATGCAGCGTGTGCTGGCCATGCAGCGCACGCGCCAGCGAGACGATGTACGTGGTGTGGCCGCCACCGTCGCCGTAGTGGAAGTTGGTGTACAGGATTTTCATGGGGGAGTCTTCAGGCAACGCGCGGGCAGTGTGACACAGCAGGCTCAGGGCCGGTCCGGGCGGACCGCCGGGTCGGCCACGGCCTGACCGTTGCCCAGCATCCACAGCATGATGGTCTTCTGGCGCACGTAATTGGCGCGAACATAGGCGTAGACCAGGCCATGCCAGCCGTCGCGGAAGCCGCCGCGGAACAGGAAGCCGCGCCAGAACCGCCAGGCGGGCGCCAGCACCAGCTTGCCCAGGGTGGCGCGCTTGCCGCGTGCGAATTCGTGCTCGGCCATCATCCGCGCGTACTTCTCGGTCTTGGCCAGCTGCTGCTGCAATGAGCGGTAGGGGTAGTGGATCAGGTCGCCCTGCAGGGTGCCGACGCTGCCGTCGACACTGGCCGCCTCGTGGATCTCGCGCTTGCCGCGCCAGCCCCCCTTGCGGCGGTCGAACAGGCGCATCACCCGGTCCGGGTAGGCGTTGCCATGGCGCAGGAACCTGCCGAAGTACTCCGACAGGCGGGCGAAGCGGTAGCCAGCATGGCCGGTGAAGCCACCGTCACGGGCCTGTTCGATGGCCGCGCGCAGTTCCGGGCTGATGCGCTCGTCGGCGTCCAGGCACAGCACCCAGTCGTGCGTCGCCTGTTCTACGCAGAACGCCTTCTGGCTGCGGAAACCCTCGAACGGGCGCTGCAGCACCCGGGCGCCGGCGGCCTCGGCGATGGCCACGGTGGCATCGGTGGAATACGAGTCCACCACCACGATCTCGTCGCAGAAGGGCAGCGAGGCCAGGCAGTCGCCGATGCGCCCAGCCTCGTTGAACGCGATAATGCAGGCCGAGATGCGAGGCCGTTCGATGGGAGCGGTCGTGGAGGACATGATGGCCGGGTACCTGTTGTTTGCGACGGAGCGTTATGCGCTGCCTATTCTCGCCCCGTTGGCGCAGGCCTTGCACGCCTCCGGGCAGGAGGTGGCAGCCTGGTTCGAGGACGGCGCCGAGGGCAGTGCTCTGCCGGGGGTGCCCAACATCGGCCTGAAGCAGGCCCTGGCGATGCGTCCGCGAGCGGTGTTCAGCGCGGCCAACTGGGTGCCGACCTTCCTGTCCGGGGCCAAGGTGCAGCTGTTCCATGGGTTCAATGTGGAGAAGCGGGACAGTGCGCGCGGCCACTTCCGGGTGCGCGGCATGTTCGACCTGTACTGCACCCAGGGCCCGGCGACCACCGCGCCGTTCCGCGAGATCGCCGCCCTGCAGGGCCATTTCGCGGTGGCAGAGACCGGTTGGCCGAAGCTGGACCCGCTGTTCCGCGACGATGGCGGCGAGAGCGCTGCGCTGCGCGCGCCGGCAGGTGGGCGCCCGGTGATCCTGTTTGGCTCGACCTTCACCGAGCGGCTCAGCGCGGCCCCGCACCTGCATGCGCAGATCGCCGCCGACATCGCCGCCGGTGAGCGCTACTGGCTGCTGACCCTGCACCCGAAGTGCCCGCCGGAGCTGTTCGAGCGCTACCGCGCGCTGGCCGGTGCCAATGCCCGTTTCATCGAGCCTGAGCAGGTGATGGCCGCGCAGCGTGCTGCCGATGTGCTGGTGTCGGATACCTCGTCGATCGTTTCGGAGTTCATCGTCCAGCACAAGCCGGTGGTGACCTTCCGCAACCGCGTGCCCAAACCGCACATGATCGACTTCGACGATGCGGCGCAGCTGCCGGCAATGCTGCAGCGTGCGCTGCATCCGGACGCCGCGCTGCAGGCGGAGATCGTGCGCTACGCCGATACCATCCACCCGTATCGCGATGGCCTGTCCAGCGAGCGGGTGATCACCGCCACCGAGGATTTCCTGGCTGGCGAAATGGGCGCGCTGCGCCGCAAGCCGTTCGGCACCTGGCTGCGCGATCTGCAGATCCGCAAGGACCTGGGTTATTGGGGCCGGTCGCAGCGTTGAGGTAGTGCCGGCCGCTGGCCGGCAACCCGGGAAATGTCTGCAATTGCCGGCCAGCGGCCGGCACTACCTGCTACATGTCCGGAATCCGACCCTGCCATCACCAGCGCAGCTTGCGCCGTGCCAGCGCCGCAGCCAACTGCTCCATCACCTGCTGCGCCTGCGCGCGCGGCAGATGGTGCAGGGTCAGCGCCACATCACCATGTGCGCCGGCGGTATCCAGCTGCAGGCTGCTGGTGCCCAGCAGCTTGTCCAGCGGCGAACGCTGCAGGCGAAGGCCCTGCACCTTGTCCAGTTCGGCCCAGCGCCACCAGCGCTTCCACCAGCCGCCGCGCACCGCGACGTATTGATCGTCCAGGTACCAGCCCATGCGCGCCATCTGCCGGTGCGCGACCAGCAGTGCCACCGGCAGCCAGGCCAGCACGACCAGGCCCCAGGGCCCCCAGCGCCAGTACCCGGCCGCGGCCAGCAGGGGCACCAGCAGCAGCGCGCCCAGGCACAACCGCCACCAGCCACGCTGCGGAATGGCGTGCCATTGCAGCGGCGGCCACTGCAGCTGCGGCAGCAGGTGCTGCACCAGCTGCTCACAACGCGTACTGGACGCCAGCGGCGCAAGTTCGCGCAGGGCGCGGTCCTCATCGCGAGACGGCCCACCAGCAGCGCTGTCGATGCGCAGCTGGCGCAGGCCGAACCAACGATGCAGGGTGCTTTCGCGCAGCGTCCAGGCCTGGATGCGGCGCCGCGCCACGCTGCTGCGGGTGCGGCTGAGCAGTCCGGCCGATACGGTCAGGCGGCGCTCCTGCTCACTGAGGGTGAAGCCGTGGTAGCGCAGCAGGGTCAGCACCACCGACAGCGCACGCAGTCCCAGCCAGCCCAGCAGCAAGGCCGCGGCCAGCAGCAGGAAGGCGCCGGCCACGCCGGGGTGCAGGTGGCTTGCATAGCCGAAGGCGTCGCGGCCGCCGCGCTGGAGGGCGTCGTCCATCACCGGCCGCGGCACGGTCTGGAACAGCACGCCGAACGCGGCGATCGCCAGCGCCCAGCCGCGGTTGGAGAGAAGGCCCATGCGCACCACGTCCCAGCTCGACAGGCGCAGCAGCACATGTTCGCTGTCAGCGTCGGCCACCTGCCCGGATGTGGTCACGTCGCCAGCCTGCGGTGCTTGTCCGCGCTGGCGCACCAGCCGTTCCAAGGCCAGTGCCTGGTCCAGCTTCAGTACCCGCATCTCCGCTTCCGGACGCACGCCGCCAGCCGATTCCAGGCGCAGCTCGGCCACGCCGAACAGGCGATGCAGCGGGTTCTGCCGCACTTCCACGTTGTGGATGCGGGCGAATGGAATTTCCCGCCGGTTGCGCGCCAGCAGGCCGCTGCGCACGGTGATCGCATCGCTGCCGATGCGGTAGCGATAGCTGAGGTACTGCAGCACCGATACCAGCACCAGCACGGCAATTGCCGACAGTGGAATGAGCTGGGCCCACATCGGATCGCGGTCACCGCGCTGGCCGAACACCAGTAGCGCCACCAGCGGCAGGAAGTAGTGGCGCAGCTGCATCAGCAGCACGAACAGCCACGACCACGGGTGCAGGCGATGATCCTCGCCACCGTTGGGCAGCGACGCGGGCAGGGGTGGCGGCTGGCTCACAGGGCGTCGGCGTCCTGGTCGAGCTGGTGCGAGAGGGTGTCGCGCAGGCGCTCGGCATCGGCCTCGTCCAGGCCGCTCACGGTGACCGCGCTCATGCGGGTACCGGCGGTGTGCACGATCAGCGTGGCCAACCCGGCGCGGCGTTCCAGCGGACCGCGGCGCAGGTCCAGGTGCTGTACGCGCGAAATGGGAATGCGCGTTTCCAGCTGCCACATCAGATCGCGGCGCAGGCCCAGTCCCTGCGCATCCAGGCGCCAGCGGGTGCGGGTCAGGCGCCGGCGGCCGAGCCAGGCGCCGAAGGCGATGCCCACCAGCAGCCCGACCACGGCGCCCCACAGGCCGGCGGGCAGATCGAAGAACCACCAGGCCGCTGCGAGCGGAAGGCCCGGCACGAACAGGCCGCCGAATGCGCCTTCCAGTGCTGCCAGGCGCGCGGCGCGTGCTGGCAGCGCCTGCCAGTCAGAGGTGAGCGGTGCAGGTATCGAGGCTTCGGTCACGCGGGCTCCGTCAGGCAGCAGGGCAGGCGATGGCGGCGACGACCGCACCGCGCAGACGGTAGCAGGTCGGCCGTATTACTGGGCAGCCTGGATCAGCGCGTCGACATCGAGCATGTGACCGGCGCGGTCGGCCTTGGTGCGCAGGTAATGCTCGTTCTCGGCGGTGATCTCGCCGGTGACCGGGATGCAGTCCAGCACCTCGATGCCGGCATTGCGCAGGCGTTGCGCCTTGGTCGGATTGTTGCTGAGCAGGGCCACGCGCGCGATGCCCAGGCCACGCAGCATCGCCACCGCGCTGCCGTAGCGGCGCTCGTCGGCACCAAAGCCCAGCTGTGCATCGGCATCGATGGTGTCCAGGCCGTCGTGCTGGTAGCCGTAAGCACGCATCTTCGCGGCGATGCCGGTGCCACGGCCTTCCTGGTCCAGGTACAGCAGTACGCCGCCACCCAGTTCCTTCAGCTTGCGCAGGCCACGCCGCAGCTGATCGCCGCAGTCGCACTTGAGTGAACCGAACAGGTCGCCGGTCAGGCACGAGGAATGCACCCGCACCGGTACCACGGCTGACAGGTCCGGTTCGCCGACGATGATCGCCACCTGGTCGCGCTGGGCCACGCCACCGCGGAACACCGCGAAGGTGGTCATGCCGACGTCGCGCAGCGGCACCGGTGAACGCGCCACCAGCTCGTAATCGTGGGCGGCATGCGCCGCGCCTTCAGCCAGGTCGCACAGCGCCACTTCGGCGGCACCGTCGAAGGTGCGGTCATCGACGTCCAGGCGCACCGCCACCATCGCCGGCAGCAGCAGGCCAAGGCGGGCCAGTTCCACTGCGCCGGCATCGAAGGCGTCACCGGCGCTCCAGCCGTCCGGCATCGGGCCCGGCTCGCGCAGGTAGCCCAGCGAGGGCAGGGCATCGAAGGCGACACCGGCCAGCGGCAGGCGCGCGCCCTCCGCGGCCTCCACCCCGAGCACGCGGGCGCGGGTGGCGGTCAGGAACAGGTAGTGGCGCTCGCGCGCGGCAGTGGCGAAGGCCGCGAAACTGCTGGCGGTGGCGCTGTCCAGCGCGATCACCGCCAGGCGCTGGCCCTGGCCATCATGGAGCAGGACCGGGCGACCGGCGCGCAGTTCGGCCACCGCGCGCTCGCAGCGGATCGCGGCCGGATCGCCGAACAGGGAAGAAGCAGACATGGCAGGACCGGGGGAGGCAGACATCGGTGTCTCTATGGGGGCGCCAGCGTCGTATTCAACGTGCTGCGGCGGTCTGTCGCAGGCCGGCGGGAGCGGCTTTCAGTGTGGATGCTCTTCGGTCGCATACGGGTCTTCCTCGTCGCTGCCCGGTGGTCGCAGGGTATAGCGCTTGTAGGTCCACTGATACTGCGCCGGGTCGCGGCGGGCGATCCGCTCGATGCCGGCGTTGAGCGCGGTGGCGGCCACCTGCGGGTCCGGGTCGGCCACGGACGGGTCGGTCGGCTCGATGTGCAGCGCGAATTCCATGTCCGGGCCGATCCGCTCGCACCAGCCGTACAGCACGGTGGCCCCCGTGCGTTCGGCCAGGCGGTTGACCAGGGTCATGGTCAGTGCCTGCACGCCGAAGAATGGCACGAACACGCCATCGCCGGCCTTGGGCTGCTGGTCGGGCAGGATGCCGGTGGCACCGCCGTCCTTGAGTACCTTGAACAGCTGGCGCACGGCCGGGCCTTCGGCGCGCACCTGCTGCACGTTCTGGCCGCCGCGCACGATCTGCAGGAAGGCGTCGCTGGCCTCGTCCTCCGGCGGCTTGTAGACGATGGCGATCTGCCCGCGCGAGGCCAGCCATTGGTTCAACAGCTCCCAGTTGCCGAAGTGCGGCGCGGCCACGATCACGCCCTTGCCACTGGCCAGCGCCGCGTCGTACAGGGCTTCGCCGTGGCGCTGCTTCAGGTGCAGGCGCAGGTTGTCGGCGGGTTCCTGGCTCCACAGGCGCAGGGTCTCGATGGCCTGCAGGGCGGTGGAGCGCAGCAGCTCGCGGTGCAGGCGGTCGCGTGCGGCGCCGTCCAGTTCTGGATAGGCCAGTTCCAGGTTGCGCCGGGTGACGCGGCTCTCGCGGGCGTTGAGATTGATCCACGCCCACGCCAGGCCGCGCGCGAATCCCCGCAGCAGCGGCCAGGGCAGGCGGGCGAACAGGGTGGTGGCGCGGTAGACCAGCCGGGCTTTGCGTTGCGGATTCATCGGCGCCAGTTTAGCCAAGGGCGCTGCTATCGTGGCCGGCCTGTTCATTGGAAGCCCGCAGATGCTCGTCCTGATCCAACGTGTCAGCCAGGCCGCCGTCCATGTCGATGACGAAGCGGTGGGGCAGATCGGCCCCGGCCTACTGGCGCTGGTGGGGATGGAGCCGGGCGATACCGAAGCCCAGCTGCAGCGGATGGCCGAGCGCCTGCTGGGCTACCGGGTGTTCGCCGACGAGGCCGGAAAGATGAACAGATCATTGCGCGACACCGGTGGCGGGCTGCTGCTGGTCAGTCAGTTCACCCTGGCCGCAGATACCCGTTCGGGCATGCGCCCGAGTTTCACCAGCGCCGCTCCGCCGGCAGAGGCTGAACAGGGGTTCAATCGATTTGTCGAGATCTGTCGTGAAAATCACGCGCCGGGGGTGGAAACGGGCCGATTTGGTGCCCATATGGTCGTCAGCCTGGTCAATGACGGTCCCGTGACCTTCCTTCTCAGGCCCTGAGCCTGCGGGACCACCGCCCGGCAGGCGGGGCCCCGGGCTGGTATAATGCTACGTTCCCTATTTCCCCCTAGCCGGTGGCGCGAGCACTACATGGCCAACGAACGTCCTGCCCAATCCGAAATCAAGCAACTGATCAGCAAGGGCCTGGAACAGGGCTACCTGACCTACGCCGAAGTCAATGACCATCTGCCGGACGACATGGTCGACCCGGAACAGATCGAAGACATCATCGGCATGATCAACGGCATGGGCATTGATGTCCATGAAGTTGCGCCGGATGTCGAAACCCTGCTTCTCAATGACGGCAACACCGGTAACCGCGAAGTCGATGACACCGCGGCCGAAGAAGCTGCCGCCGCGCTGAGCGCACTCGACACCGAAGGTGGCCGTACCACCGACCCGGTGCGCATGTACATGCGCGAAATGGGCACCGTCGAGCTGCTGACCCGCGAAGGCGAAATCGCCATCGCCAAGCGCATCGAGGAAGGCCTTTCGCAGGTGCAGGCCGCACTGGGCCAGTTCCCGGTGTCGGTCGAATCGCTGTTGAACGATTACGAAGCCCACAAGGAAGGCAAGAAGCGCCTGGCCGAGGTGATCGTCGGCTTCAACGACCTGGCTGAAGAAGTGGCCGCCCCGGCCGCGCCCGCTGCCTCCGATGACGGTGACGACGCCGACGCCGACGCTGACGAGGAAGAGGACGATGATGTCGAGGGCGGCGATGAAGAAGCCGCACCGACCGGTCCGGACCCGGAGGAAGTCGCCGCGCGCATGCAGGCGCTGAGCGATGCCTTCAATGCGTTCAAGAAGGCTGTGGCCAAGGGCGACAAGAAGAGCCTGCTGAAGCTCCGCGAGGAGATGTCGGCGGTGTTCGTCACCCTGAAGCTGCCGCTGCCGCTGACCGACGTGCTGACCAAGCAGCTGCGCGACACCATGGCCGGCATCAAGGCCCATGAGCGCCGCGTGCTGAACCTGGCGACCGTCACCGCACGCATGCCGCGCAAGGATTTCATCCGCTCCTGGGAAGGCAACCAGACCAACCTGGAGTGGGTGGAAGACGCACTGAAGCGCAAGCAGAAGTGGTCATCGGCCCTGCGCGAAGTGAAGGACCAGATCATCGCCGAACAGCAGGCGACGATCGACATCGAGAAGCTGACCCAGCTGGACCTGGACGATCTGAAGGAACTCAGCCGTGCCATGGCCTACGGCGAAGCCAAGGCGCGCAAGGCCAAGAAGGAAATGGTCGAGGCCAACCTGCGCCTGGTGATCTCGATCGCCAAGAAGTACACCAACCGCGGCCTGCAGTTCCTCGACCTGATCCAGGAAGGCAATATCGGCTTGATGAAGGCCGTGGACAAGTTCGAATACCGTCGTGGCTACAAGTTCTCCACGTATGCGACCTGGTGGATCCGCCAGGCCATCACCCGTTCGATCGCCGATCAGGCGCGCACCATCCGTATCCCGGTGCACATGATTGAAACGATCAACAAGTTGAACCGCATTTCCCGCCAGATGCTCCAGCAGTACGGCCGCGAGGCCACGCCGGAGGAGCTGGCCAAGGAAATGGACATGCCGGAAGACAAGATCCGCAAGGTGATGAAGATCGCCAAGGAGCCGATCTCGATGGAAACCCCGATCGGTGACGACGAGGATTCCCATCTGGGCGACTTCATCGAGGACACCAACGTGGAGTCCCCGATCGAGAACACCACCAACATCAACCTGTCTGAAACCGTGCGTGACGTGCTGGCCGGCCTCACCCCGCGTGAAGCCAAGGTGCTGCGCATGCGCTTCGGCATCGACATGAACACCGACCACACGCTGGAAGAGGTCGGCAAGCAGTTCGACGTGACCCGCGAGCGCATCCGCCAGATCGAAGCGAAGGCCCTGCGCAAGCTGCGTCACCCGAGCCGCTCGGAGCAGCTGCGCAGCTTCCTGGATATCGACTGACGCGTATCCGCTGCACATGAAGTACCTGACAGACCCCGCGCAAGCGGGGTCTGTTTTTTTTGCCTGCGATCATCCGCGTTGCAGGCGAGGGGATAGGATACGTGTCCTGTTTTCGCCCAGGTCAATGGAATGCCGATGAAACTGCCGATCCTGCTGCTCTCGCTGTCACCGCTGGTTGCCTGGGCGGATACTCCACAACCGCCGGCGTGCAATGCCGAGAGTTTCTTCAGCAGCCAGTTCGACTATGTCGTGGGCCGCGTGGTCGACGCCGGGGAGGTGCTGTTGCTGGGCGAGGCGGAAGGCTGCCTGGACGAAGAGCGTGATGGGTGCCGCAGTGGCGAGGAGATGGAACCGGGCACTGGCCTGGTGATCGGCGACCGCTGGAACAGCTACTACTGCGTGAAAGTACGTCCGCCGAGCAAGGAAGTGGTGGGCTGGGCACCGGAGCCGCGCGTGATGAAAACGAGCAACTATGTCGAGACCAGCCTGACCGACTGGGTTGCCCATTGGGAGCGCAGCGACGGAAATGCCATCGACATCGCAGCCAAGGGGGGCGCATTCGAGCTGAGCGTGCCTGGTAACGGCGAGGGCGCCGCGCCGCGGGTTGTGGGCCGTGTTGCACCAGAGGAGGATGAGGACGTGCTGTACCTGCACCAGGGGCGCTGCACGACACGAGTACTGCTGCGCGGCACCGACCTGGTGGTGGCCGACAATGGGGAGTGTGGCGAGCGCGAGCGCGGCCTGCGCGGTGAGTACCACAACCGTGCTCCATTGGATCGGTTGATGCAGCGCCTGGGGCAGTAGTGGCGCACGGGCCTGGTTTGGCGCGCAGTGGAAACCCATTGCCAGCCTCACTACACTGTGAGGCTGCACCGGGCCTATAGCTCAACGGTTAGAGCAGGGGACTCATAATCCCTTGGTTCCAGGTTCGAATCCTGGTGGGCCCACCAACTGATGATCCTATGTCGTCCTATGAAGGCTGAAATATCCTGAAAAAACAGGGGTTTCGGCCTTTTTTGCGTCCGATTGAGTCCTACTTGATCCAGCAGAATCCAGACTTCTCTGGCGGTATCTTTGGCGGTAACCTCCACTCGCTCCATACTTGTTACCGCCAACTCAGCTACCGTCAACATGTCATTGACCGATACCGCCATTCGCAAGACCAAGCCAACCGCTGTCGTGCAGAAGCTGCGAGAAGGTGGAGGCCTGTATCTCCTGCTGAAACCTGATGGCGCCAGATGGTGGCGCTGGGACTATCGGCGTCCTGTGACCGGGAAGCGCAACACGCTGTCGCTTGGCACTTATCCAGAGGTGAGCCTGGCATCTGTGCGCGAGCGCCATGCTGCTGTGCGAAAGCTGTTGGCGGAAGGTGTTGATCCCGGTGAGCAGCGCAAGGCGCAGAAGGTGGCCAGCCTGGAACTGGCCACCAACACGTTCGAGGCGCTGGCACGTGAACATCTGGCGATGAGAGCCAAGAAGCTGTCTGCCGGGTCGGTGAAGCGAGAGACACGCTTGATCGAAAAGGATCTGACGCCCTCCATCGGCCAACGACCCATTGCAGCGATCACAGCACGTGAACTGTTGGAGACGCTGCGTAAGATCGAAGGGCGGGGGGCTCGAAACAGCACATCGGGCGCGGATGCAGGTCAGCCAAGTAATCCGATATGCGGCCGTTGGCTCGCTGGATGACTGGCGACGCGACGTGGCCCGACGTTGTCAGGACAACTCGCGTCTGGTGCTGGCGGTGTCAGCCATGTTCGCCGGGCCGCTGCTGCACTTCACCGGCGCTACGGGCGGTGGTTTCCACCTGGTCGGCGGCAGCAGCAGCGGCAAGAGCACCGCGCTGCGCGTGGCGGCCAGCGTGGTCGGTCTCCCAGAATATGCCCGCGAGTGGCGCAGCACGGCCAACGGTCTGGAAGGCGTGGCGGTGTTGCACAACGATGCCACGCTCATTCTGGATGAACTGGCGCAGATCGATCCCAAGCAGGCCGGTGATGCCGCCTATCTGCTGGCCAACGGCAATGGCAAGAGCCGCGCCAACCGGGCCGGTGAGGCCCGTGCGGCAGCACGCTGGCGGGTGCTGATCCTGTCGGCTGGCGAGGTCGGACTGGCCCAGCACATGGCCGAGGTGGGTAAGCAGGCACGGGCGGGCCAGTCCGTGCGCCTGGCCGACGTACCGGCTGAGGCCGAGGGCGGGCATGGTGTGTTTGAGCGCCTGCACGATGCCAGTGACGGCGCGGCGCTGTCGGCTCTGCTCAAGGACGCCGCCGCGCGAACCTACGGCGCACCTTGGCCGCTTTGGATGGGTTACCTGACCCAGCAAGACAGCCCTACGCTGACCGCCCAGCTGCGCGAATCCACGGATCGATTTCTGGCCACCTATGTACCTGAGGATGCCTCCGGTGAGGTGCGCCGCGTGGCCGAGCGTTTTGCCGTTGTCGCCTTTGCCGGAGACTTGGCCAGCAGTTGCCGCCACCGCATCACCGGCTGGTCCAATGGCGAGGCTACACGGGGCGTGGCGATGTGCTTTCAGGCATGGATGCAGCGTCGCGGTGGGACCGGCAGTGCCGACACCGATGCGCTGCTCTCGCACGTGCGTGCGTTCTTTAAGGCCCATGGCCCAGCGCTGGTCAGGACGTTCGGCACGAGACACCTTCGCCTCGATCCTCGGCCGTTGCCCAAGTGCGCGCTTGCGCACCTGCCAGCCCTTGAGCTGGAAGATCCGCTGGACGGTGTTCTTGTTCATGCCAAGCAACGCAGCCACCGTGCGGTAGCCAAACGACGGCTCGGCCTCGATCAACTCCTTGATTGGCTCGGCAAGCTCGGCTTTCACCTTTGCAGGCGACCGGGTCGGCTTGTAGTACATGGTCCGCCGTGCCACGCCGAACGACTGGCACAGCTTGACCAGCGGTACCGCTACACCGTCGTCCTTCAAGCCCTGCTGGACCGAGAGCATCAGCTCTCGTCTTTTCCCAGCAGGGAGGCCAGCTTTTTTCGGGCGCGGATCTCCAGCATCGCCTCGCCGTAGGCTTCCTGCAGGTCCTTGAGCTGGCGCTCGTACTGCTCGCGCACGTCCTCCGACTTGGCCCGTAGGGCATTGTCCATGCCGCGCTTACCGTCTTCGACCCAGCTCTCGATCTCGGCTGGGGTCAGGTCGAACTGGCAACTGGCCGCCGCTACCGTCGTCTTGCCCTGGATGATCTCAAGGGCCAGCGCCGACTTGCGCCGGGCCGTCCAACGTTTGATCTCTTCTTCCATCACTTCGCTCATCGGTGTCTCCTTCGGGGAAAGTAACACCTGAGCAGGATTTCAGTGGGTCATTACACCTTGATAGTGCGGGACAGGTGAGATCGATCGATATGCAATCAGTAGGCTGCGGTGATGAGACGAAGCTATTTAGTTTCAGCGAGAATGTTGCGTAGATATCGAAGTTCCATGCGCTCGCAAACGCATATGTCACAGCCCGAGCGATCTCAAGCTTTGCGGGATTGAGTCACCGTACGGTGCAGCGCAAGTAGAACCTGCACGGGATGAGGTAGAGTTACCGAGTCCATCGCACGCACCTGGCTGCGACAGGAATAGCCCGTCGCCATCAATCTGGCGCCTGCATGGTGCCGTGCCACCAACGGTGCCCAACTCATCCCGTAGATCGCTTCGGAAGTCGGGCGATTGCGAGTTTCATGGCCATAGGTGCCTGACATACCACAGCACCCCGATGTCTGGACATTCAACCGGACGCCGAATGCCGCGAACACATGCTTCCAATGCTCTATCGCACCCGCAGCGTTGGTCCGTTCTGTGCAATGGGGTAGCAGCAAATAGGGCTCTGCGTCATCGGGCACGGCGCTGCCATGCGGCACCAGTGTTTCGGCCAGCCACTCCTGAAGAAGTTTGACGCGCGGCCATTCCGCTTCGCCCATTACCTCCCTGTATTCCGAGCGGTAGACCAGTGTCATTGCCGGATCAATGCCGACCAGCGGTACGCCCGTAGCGGCCAGGTTCTGGAGCATGCGGGCATTGCACTTGGCCGTGCGGCGAAACCCGTTCAGGAAACCATGCACATGCAGCGGCTTGCCGTTGGGCAAGTAGGGCGCCAACAGAGGCTGAAAGCCGAGTCCTTCAAGCAGCCGCAGGGTGTCAAGCACGAGATCGGACTCGAAATGGCTAGTGAATGCGTCCTGCACAAGCACTACGGGGCATTGTCCCTGCTCAGTGGTCGCTGCAATGCTTTGTAACGTGGCCACCGCAAAGCCGGCACGGCGCGCCTGGGCCGCCAGGTCGAGACCACTCAAGCGAGGGATATGCACCAGGCCAACACGGCGCAGCATCCACCGCGACGGCGCGCTGGCCATCAGCGCATTCATGAGGTATGGAGCCTTGGCCATCCAGGGCAGCATGGGTTCCAGACAGGCCAACAGCCAATCCCGTGTTGGGCGAAGATAGCGGGTGTAGTACAGGGCTAGGAACTTCGCTCGAAAAGCAGGTACATCCACCTTAATGGGACACTGTCCCGCACAGGATTTGCAGGAGAGGCAGGAGTCCATCGCTTCCTTGACCTCGTGCGAAAAGTCATATTCGCCACCGCAATTGCCGAGAGTGTTGCGGAGCCTTACGGGCAGTGCCGCCATGCGCTGCCATATGCTGGCGGCTCTGATGTTCAACTGCTCGGCCTGACCCGCTTGGCTGACAAGGTACAGCCATTCGCGCAGCAGCCCGGCGCGGCCTTTGGGTGAAAAGCGCCGGTCACGTGTCGCTTTCCACGACGGACACATGGCGTCGTCGGCATCGAAGTTGAAGCAGGAACCGTTGCCGTTGCAATGCAGCGAGTCCTCAAAGTGACGGCGTACGGCGATGGGAATAACACGATCACGCTGGCCACGCGTTGGAGCTTCATTCAAGCGCGTCAGCATCTTCCCCGCAGGTGCTGCAATCTTTCTGGGATTGAACTGATTATGCGGATCGAATACCGCCTTGATGTCCTGCAAACGTGCATACAAGGGACCAAAAAAGGCCGGTGCGTACTCCGAGCGCAGTCCCTTTCCATGCTCCCCCCACAGCACACCACCATACTTGCGCGTCAAGGTCACGACCGCATCGGTGATTGCCCGGATCTTGCCCTCTTGCGCCGGATCTTTCATGTCTAGCGCCGGGCGCACATGCAACACGCCCGCATCGGCATGACCGAACATGCCATAGACCAGCCCGAAGCCGTCCAATAGTTCGCGGAACTCCGCGATATAGTCGGCCAAGTTCTCGGGGGGGACCGCCGTGTCTTCAACGAAAGGCAGCGGGCGTCGCTCACCGCGAAGTCGCCCCAGCAGTCCCACCGCACGCTTGCGCATGGTCCAGATGCTCTCCGCCTCGGTATGGACACGAACAATGCAGTGGCCCAGCACGCCGGAGGCGGTGCTCACGCCGTCTAACAGGCCCAAAGCGTTGTTCAGTGCGGCGTCGAGAGCCGCCGGGTCGTCGGCAGTGAACTCCACTAGATTCACGCCCTCGAGGGGTTGTGAGGCGCCGGGGAAGAAGCGGGCAATTTCTGGCCAGCTGATGTCATCGCGTGCCAAACGCAGCACCAGGGCATCGATGGTTTCGATGGATGTGGCCTGCAACTTGAGCAGTCGAGGCGCATCGCGCAGTGCGGCGTCGAAGCTGGTGTAGCTCACCACCGCCAACGCGGCGTGCTTAGGGATGGGTAACAGATTCAGTTTGGCTTCGGCAACGAAGCCAAGACTGCCTTCCGCTCCGCATAGAATGCTGTTGAGATTGAAACGTCCCTGCGCGTCGCGGATATGAGCTAGATCGTAGCCGGTCAGGCAGCGGTTGAGCTTAGGAAAGTGTTGATCAATCAGCGCAGCGTCGCGTTTCTGAATTTCATCAACGATGCGGTGCACGCGACCCGCCAGATCTGTTCGGGCCTGCAGATCCGTGAGTGTTTCGTCGCTGATTGCGGACGAAGCCCAGAGCGTCCCGTCGGCGAGCACCGTGCTCAACTCGAGCACGTGGTCTCTGGTCTTACCGTAGACACACGATCCCTGCCCGCTGGCGTCAGTGTTGACCATGCCGCCGACGGTGGCCCGGTTGGAAGTAGACAACTCGGGCGCAAAGAACAAGCCATAGGGCCTGAGGGCAGCATCCAGCTGGTCCTTGACTACACCCGCCTGCACTCGTGCCCAGCGCTGCTCGGCATTGATTTCGAGGATACGATTCATGTGACGCGACACATCTACTACCACGCCGTCGCCTAGTGACTGGCCATTAGTGCCGGTGCCGCCACCGCGCGGAAACAGTCGCAACTCACGAAAGCGCTCGTTTGCGGCCAATCGAGCGATTCGGATGAGATCCTGCGAATTCTTGGGGAACACCACCAATGCGGGCAGTATCTGGTAGATCGAGTTGTCGGTCGCCAACGCTGTGCGTTCGGAATGGCGCTCACACACCTCCCCCTCAAAGCCATGCAGCCGTAACTCTTTCGCAAATTCTTGGTAAACGCTGCCCACTGCGGGCAGACGATCAAGGCGCGGGATCATAAAGGCGCCCAAGAAGAGACGTGGCTTCGATATCATCAGCAAGGAACATCAGGAGATTTCCCGACCTTTGGTCTCGGGCAGCAGCATCGCAGTCAGCAGAACCATCACCGCTGCTCCACCAGCAAATATGCCGATGGCGACGCCCAAGCCTTTAGTATTCGCCAGATAGCCGACCAAACTGGGAAACAGCGCGCCGATACCGCGACCGAAGTTGTAGGCGAAACCCTGCCCCGTGGCGCGGACTGCAGAAGGGAACAACTCTGTCAGATACGCGCCCATGCCGCTGAAGATCCCAGAGGCAGCGAAGCCAAGCGGAAAACCGAGCAACAGCATCTGCTCGTTGGACAGAGCGATCTGAGTGTACGCATAGACGGTAACTCCCGAGAGCACCGCGAAGATCAGCAGATTTGCCCGCCGGCCTAAGCGGTCGGTCAGGTATGCGCCAACCAGATAGCCGATGAAGGAGCCTACGATGATCACCAGCAGATAGCCACCAGTTCCAATGACTGACAGGTTACGCTCGACCTTCAAGAAGGTTGGCAGCCAAGTGGTCACGGCGTAATAACCACCCTGCACCCCGGTGCACAGCAATGCGCTCAGCGCCGTTGTCTTGATGAGCGCCGGCGAGAAGATGGCCCATGCGGAGGTACGGTGATGACTGCTCACTTCTGCCTTCTGAGTGCGTTGGAACAGTTCAGGCTCCGGCACGTGTCGGCGAATGAACAACACTAGTACAGCGGGAATGATGCCGATCCAGAACAGGGCTCGCCATGCATAGTCTTCTGGGAGCAAGGTGAAGGCAACGGTGTAGAGCACGGCGGCAAGACCCCAACCCACCGCCCAGCCGCTTTGCACCGTACCGACTGCTCGGCCGCGGTACTCGGTGCGCACCATCTCGCCCATCAGGACTGACCCCACGGCCCATTCACCACCAAAGCCCAACCCCTGCAGTGCACGCAGTATCAGAATCTGCTCGAAGTTCTGTGCGAAGCCGATCAGCATCGTGCATACCGAAAACCAGAGGATGGTGCCCTGCAAGACGCGCACGCGCCCGAAACGGTCGGCCAGAATGCCAGCCAGCCAGCCGCCCACAGCGGAGAACAGCAAGGTGACGGTGGCCAACATGCCCGCTTGGCCCTTATCGATCTGGAAGAGCGTGCTGATCGTCGTGATGACGAAGGTGAATATCATGAAGTCGAAGGCGTCGAGTGCCCAGCCACCAAAGGCGGCAGTGAAGGTGCGCCGCTCAGTCTTGCTCATTTGGCTATACCAGCTCATTCTTCATCTCTTCGTGTTGTATGTAAGGGATACCCAGCCGTGGCTGGTTGGGCGATGGGTGGGAAGCCATAAAGGCAAGTGGGATTCGTAACGAGGATGCGATGGCGGATTCCGGAATCGGGCGCCCATGCCGCCAGGAGGTTGAGCAGCCGGGCCGTATTTGGTGTGCGGCTTTGGGAGACATGTGGCCAGTCGCTGCCCCAAAGCATGCGATCCGGCGCATCGGCGATCAGAGATTGAGCGAAGGGGCTGACGTTTTCATAAGTTTCGAAGCGATCACTGATGCGATAGGCACCCGAGAGCTTTACCCAGTAGCCGTGATCAGCTACCAGACGACGCAACGAAGTGAAACCGGGTGAATTTAGGCCTTCCTCCACAGGCATGTGCCCCATGTGGTCCACCACGCCAGGAACAGGTAAGTCGGCCATGCGCGGCAGCAGTTCTGGCAAGGCTCGTACGTCCATCAGGAACTGCATGTGCCAACCCAGATGCTTGATACGGTGAGCCAGCTTCTCCATCGCCGCAAAGCCGATGCCGCCGCCAAAAAGCACGTTGATGCGCAGCCCACGCACTCCGGCCTCGTGTAGTTCCTCCAGTTCGCGATCGGTGATCTCGGGCGAGACAACGGCCACACCTCGCAAGCGGCTCGGATGGCGCCGCAGAGTGTCTAGCATGCATCGATTGTCGGTGCCGTAAACGCTGATCTGCACCAGAACACCATAGGTTATGCCCAGGGCATCGAGCATGGTTAGGTACTTCGCCTCCGGAGCCGGTGGCGGCGTGTAGCTGCGGTTGCTCACCAGTAGGTGGACCGGATCGCCAGAAATGACGTGGGCGTGCGCATCGACCGCCCCCCACGGCACCTGGAACTCGAGGGGCTCGAATTGGTCTTGTGCCGCCGCACACAGCGGCGGAGGTACATCGTGATTGGCCGCGCTCACATTTTCCCTCCCTTGCGAAACTACCTGGTCGGCCGCTCGATTTCCCGCAGCGTTCATACTCCACCGATCTCTCAATACCTTCAAGAAAGTCAGCATTCGTGAACTTAGTCACTCAGTGCACCGAAAAAAAGCGTATTTTTCTCGCGGCATGCATGAGGTTTATGAATGAATCCACGAGCCCTAACCCCTTCCATGTCCCTGCTGCTGGCGTTTGAGGCATCGGCACGACACCAGAGCTACACCCGGGCAGCAGAGGAGCTTTCCTTGACACAAAGTGCGGTCAGTCGCCAGGTGCAGGCTCTGGAAGAACTGCTGGACGTGCAGTTGTTTCTACGGAAAGGGCGGCGGATCGAGCTGACCGATGTGGGGCGGATGTACATGCGTGGCGTGGGCAGCGCAATCACGGGACTCCGAAACGCGACGCTGCAGGCCATCGCGTTTCGCTCGGGTGGAGGCATCTTGAATTTGGCCGCACTACCCACCTTCGGCGCTCGTTGGCTGATGCCACGGCTGCACACTTTCTATGCCGCCAATCCAAACGTAGTGGTCCACGTGCATTCGAGAATTGGTGACTTTGACCTCGACATGGCAGGGATGGATGCGGTAATCGGCGTTGGTAAAGATGGATTGCCAGGCCTAGCTTCTCACCGCCTGCTCAAAGAGGAACTGGTCCTTGTCGCTAGTCCCGAGTTGCTGGGTCGGCACCCCATCCAATCGGCGCATGATCTGCATTCGCTGCTACTTCTCAGGGTCGCCTCTCGCCCCAACGTATGGGAACAGTGGTTCGATGCTTGCAATGTCAAGCTACACGGCTCCTATTTTGGACCAACCTTCGAGGTGACATCGCATCTGATCCAGGCCGTTGCGACGGGGATCGGCGTTGGCCTGCTACCACGATGCCTGATCACGGATGAATTACAGTCGGGCCATCTGCTCATGCCGCTCGACACATCCTATTACAGCGGTCTGAGCTACTACTTCGCTTACCCTGCACACAAAGCAGAGTGGCCTTCCATTGCGGCATTCCGCAACTGGATCCTTACGATCAGCTAAGAAGGAACACTGAATCGCCCCGGGTTTGAACTGACCCCCATAAGTTGGACGGTCACGATGCCGCCGATCAGGCGGTGTTTCTCAGCCGGTATCCCACCGGACTGAGCCCTTGCAGCCCGAGCTTGATGCGCTCATGGTTGTAGTAGTGGACGTAATTGTAATGACCCACTGAAATCCTGCTCAGGTGTTACTTTCCCCGAAGGAGACACCGATGAGCGAAGTGATGGAAGAAGAGATCAAACGTTGGACGGCCCGGCGCAAGTCGGCGCTGGCCCTTGAGATCATCCAGGGCAAGACGACGGTAGCGGCGGCCAGTTGCCAGTTCGACCTGACCCCAGCCGAGATCGAGAGCTGGGTCGAAGACGGTAAGCGCGGCATGGACAATGCCCTACGGGCCAAGTCGGAGGACGTGCGCGAGCAGTACGAGCGCCAGCTCAAGGACCTGCAGGAAGCCTACGGCGAGGCGATGCTGGAGATCCGCGCCCGAAAAAAGCTGGCCTCCCTGCTGGGAAAGGACGAGAGCTGATGCTCTCGGTCCAGCAGGGCTTGAAGGACGACGGTGTAGCGGTACCGCTGGTCAAGCTGTGCCAGTCGTTCGGCGTGGCACGGCGGACCATGTACTACAAGCCGACCCGGTCGCCTGCAAAGGTGAAAGCCGAGCTTGCCGAGCCAATCAAGGAGTTGATCGAGGCCGAGCCGTCGTTTGGCTACCGCACGGTGGCTGCGTTGCTTGGCATGAACAAGAACTCGGTGTCTCCTTCGGGGAAAGTAAAACCTGAGCAGGTTTTCAGTGGGTCATTACATTGGGGGCCTCAATAGGTGATGGTCACCTGCACCAGGTCGTTGTAGGTGCCGGCCGGTGGTTGGCCGGTGACCGGCGGCACCCGGCCATAGATGGTCAGCTGCTGTGCGCTGCCACTTCCGGTGCCGCCAACGGTGTCGACGTTGAGGGTATTGCCCCAGCGCAGGCTGCGAGCGGCATCACGGTACAGCTCATAGAGGAGGTAGTAGGTGCCGCTGCCAATGGTGGTGGCCATGCGCCGGGTGGAGGTGGCAGCGGGGTTGTTCTGGCCGTTGTTGAGGCCGACCTGGAAGGCGGTGTTCTTCAGGCAGGTCAGCGTGAGCGTGGCGGTCTGATCGATGTTGGCGGGAATGCCGCCGGTGACGTTGCCGAAGTTCATGTTGGTGGTGACGTAGCTGCCGCATTGCGGGAGCACATTGGCGGTGGCGGTGAAGCTGAAGGCTGCGCTGGCGCTGTTGGTGCCGGTGGCGCCGCCGTTGCAGGTGGCCGGCACCGTCGCCGTGCCGAACAGCACTTCGTTCCAGGCCCAGGTCAGCACCACGTTGGCACCGCTGAAGGTGCTGCTGTACGCGCCCGATGCCAGGACCTGGTTGGCTGGAATCTGCGCGAACAACTGCGTGGTCTGCGCGCCACTGCCACCTATCAGCAGGGGCACGTTGTAGCTCATGGTCAGCTCCTGTGCCGGGGGCGTGCCGCGCGGAACCAGCCCGGTGACCTGACCGAAGCTGGCATTGTTGTACAGCTGGAAATTCAGGGTGTCGCCGCTGCCGGTGACCATCGTCCGCGAGGTCGTGGCGCTGCCGCCGCCACTGCCTGCACCAATGCCCACGCAGACGCGTACACCGGTGGTGGCCAGCAGGCTCAGCGCAGCGGTGGTGCAGGTCACCGTGATGTTGAGGTTGGCCGTGCTCGGGCCGGGTGCATTGCTGTTGATGTTGCCGAACGGCAGGGTCGGATTGGCGACCGCCGTGCAGACCGCGGTGGCACTGGCAGGCGCCGCTGCCAGCAGGCCGGTCCACAGCAGCAGGCCGAGCAGCAGTACCCTCATGGCGCCACCTCCGGAATGCACGGCAACGGTGCCGGGTGCGGCCGGGCGCCGGAGGCAACCACCTTGGGCAGATCCGGTACCTTCACCCGGCACTGGCTGCGGCTGGTGGTGACGTACAGCACGCTGCCAGCAGGTACGTCCTCCAGGTACAGCAGGCCGTCGTATCCAACCGTGGCCTGGCGGCCGTCGGGCAGCTGCACCTCGCTGCCCACCTCCAATGGCTGCCCGTCCATGCTTTGAAGTGTCAGGCTCAGCGAGGGCCGCGAGCGCAACTGGAATGTCACGTGGGTGCCGGCGCGCTGGCGCGGCGTTACCCAATCTTCGATGCGATCGGCACGCATGTCCTCGGGCAGGTCCAGGGTGTCGATCGAGACCCGGTTGCGCTGCCAGGACAGCAACGGGCTGACCAGCAGCAGGCCACGATCATCGGTGACGCCGATCAAGCGGTTTTCCAGCCGTACCGGCACGCCGCCGACGCCATTGGTGCTGATCACCGCGAACGCGTCGGAGACCTCGCGGGCGGCGAAAGTGTGCCCGCCCATCCACACCAGGCTGCCGCTGGCGCTGGCATAGCTGTAGTTGAGCCCGCCCTGGCGCGAAGCGCCGAACGAATAGCGGCCGACATCGTTCAGGAGGCCGACCTCGGCAAGGCCGCCATTGCCATCCTCGCCATGGCGGACCTGGGCGCGCCAGCCGACACCGCCAGCGCTGCCGTCGCCGGGCACCGGCTGGGTGACGTCGGCCACCCAGCTCTGGCTGTCGCCGTTGCGCTGGCTGGACAGGCTGGCTTGCCGGTTGTTGCCGAGACTGGCGGTCATCGACAGATAGATGCTGCGGTCATTGCTGTTGTCCAGGTTCTGGTTCACCGACAGGTAGGCCGACCAGCGCTGGCTCCAGCTGCGCGACCAGAACAGGCTTGCATAGCGGTTGTCCTCGCCATCGGGATAGCGCAGGCGCAGGTAGCTGGCACTGAGGGTGCCCAGCCGCAGCAGGTCCAGGCCGACCGTCGCCTGTTCGCTGATGCTGGGCGGCAGGTTGCCCTGCAGTGCGCCGAGGTCGCGGTAGTCGCCGTGGCTGCGCACGCTGCGCAGGTTGAAGTTGAAGCGGCGGTTGTTCCAGCTGTAGCCCAGCGCCCACTGCCCGCCCTGCAGACCGTGGTAATCACTGCGTGCATAGGCCGCGTTGAGCACGCCGGCACCGCTCAGCAGCCACCAGCCGCCGATGCCAGCCTGGGCCAGGCCGCCGCCGCCTTCGGCATGGGCTTCGCCGGTGAAGGTATCGCTGACGCCGCCGCGCCAGCTCGCACTGGCGACGGTACGGTCGTCGTAGCCAAAGGAGCGTTGACCAAAATCCTCGCGCAGCTGGCCAACACCGACCGACCAGTCCGACAGGCCCTTGGCCAGCAGTTGCTGGGTACCGTAGAAACTGAAGTCCAGCGTCTGCATGCGGCCGAACGCATCGGTGACCACCACCTGCGCGCTGCCGGTGCCACTGATGCCCGGCTGCGCGGCCAGCTGGAACGGGCCAACCGGCACCTGGCCGCTGTACTGACGCAGGCCATCGACGTACAGCTCGACCGTGGACGGCACCACCGCCTGGCCGAGGAAGCTGGGCGTGGGGGTCAGGACGCGATAGGGCTGCAGCCCGTAGTTGCGGCCGATCTGCAGGCCGCCCAGGCGCACCGGTCGGGTCCAATCGACGAAGCCGCTGTAGAAATCGCCGACCTCCAGTGTCATCGCCTTGTCGGGGAAATCCAGGCGCCAGCGTGTATCCAGGCGCACGCTTTCGCCGCGCCAGCGACGGTCGCCGGGCTGCTGGTAGCGACGGCTGATCGCGGTGTTCTCGAAGGTGCCGTCGCCGACGCCGAACAGGCGCAGCTCCGAGCTCAGGCTGAGGTTGCCGAGCGTGTCCACCCGGCTGCCGTAGATGTCGTAGTTGAGCAGCACGCCGGGCGAGGCGCTGCCGGCGGGCGCACGCGTCTGCGGGCGGCTGAGCACGGTGGTCGGCAGGGTCAGCTGGTCCAGCGGCACGTCCAGCGCCAGGGTCTGCAGGTGGGCGTCATAGCGCACCACCGCGCCGCTGATCTGGTCCAGGTACACCGGCGCATCGCCACTGGCATTGAAGCCGAGCTGGCGCAGAACCTCGGGGCTGGCCTGCAGGCGGCCGCGGTTCTCGATGAAGGGAAGCAGCCCGCGCGGCGTGCTGTTGAGCGACACGTCCAGGTACAGCGTCTGGCTGGCGGTCAGCGGGGTGGGGGGCGGCAGGATCGCATCGGCGGAGATGCCTGATACGTCGGCGGCCAAGGTGGCCGTTACGCCGGACACATCGGCGGCTTCGGTCGCCGCAGGAGCCAGGGCAGCAAACAGCGCGCCCATCAACGCCTCAGCGAGCCGATGGTGGCGACAGCGGCGTCTGTTCCGACTCGCCATTGAGCTTGGCCGTGATCTGGTCGTTGTCGCGGTCGATGGCGGTGCGCTCGATCGGCCAGCGCATCACCTGCCCGGGCAGCACATAGCCCAGCAGCCCGGGGTGCACGATGCGAGGGCGTTGGGCACTGCCCAGTGCGAGGTCGGCAATCTGCGCATAGCTGTTGCCGGCGTTGGCTACCTCCACCCCGTTGCGGCCATCGGCCAGCCGCACCAGCCGGGCCTCCAGCCGCGCGGCCAGCTTGCCCGACGCTGGCTGCACGAACACCGGGATCGAATAGCGCAGCACGAACTGCATGCCGTCGGTGCGAGTGGCCAGGTCGGGCACCTCGTCGACAATCAGCCGGTAGTACTGCTGTGCCGGCGGCGGCTCGCGGTTGGGCCGCATCACCCGCACCAGCTGCTGCTGCCCGGCCGCCAGTTCCTGCATCGGCGGGGTGGCGACCAGTTCATCGGTGGGCAGCAGCTGTTCCTGCCCGCCCTGCTGCACCCAGCGGAAGACGCGTACCTGCAGCTTCACCGGCGAGGTACCGCTGTTGGTCAGCCACAGCTCGCCGGCACGCTGGCGGGCTTCCAGCTGCAGGCTGGTGGGGGCGACCTGCAGGCTGGTGGCACCTGCCATGGAGGTCGCCAGCAGGCACAGGGCGAGCAGCGCCACGCCGGTGGCGCGCCACGGGCGGGGTCCGGCCATGCGGGCGTGCTCCATCAATAGGTGATCGTGGCGGTGACCGTATCCAGGTAGTTACCGGTGGCCGGGTTGTTGGTGCTCAGGTTGAGGATCTGGCCGTAGACGATGTAAGGCACGGCCAGGCCAGTGCCGATGCCGGCCTGCGTGTTGGTGCCGGAGGTGGAACCCCAGACCAGGGTGTGCGCGGCATCCTGGTACAGCTGGTAGCCCACGAAGTTGTTGGCGGTCACCGCGGCGTTGGTGTTCTTCATGCGGCGGGTGGTGACGTCATTGGCAGTGCTGGCATTGGCGCCCGCATTCAATGAAATCGTGTACGGGGTCAGGGCCGAGCACTGCGCGGTGACCGTGCCCTGGCCCAGGGTGGGGGTCGCCGTGGTCGAGGCCGCAGTGCCGAAGTCGACGTTGGTTGCCGCAGCGGCGGTGATGGTGCAGGCCTTGGTGACCACCAGGGTGACGTTGAAGGTGGTGGTGTCGGCGGCCTGGGCCAGTGCTGGGCCAGCCATCAGCAGTGCGAACAGGCCCCACGCACGCAGTGAACGAAGCGGGTATCGCATGGACAACCTCCCTGACCCGAAGGTCTATTGAACAAGACGAAGGCGGCACGTTAGCCGCTAATGTAGCGCCGCATTTAATGTAGCGCCGCATTGCTAGCCTCGCAATGCCGTTTCAGACCCTATGTATTACAAGGTATGTCACCCGCCTTCGCATAAGATTTTCCCTCCGCGTTGCGCGGGAAAACACTTACGAAAAGCTGTCTACAGCGCGTCAACGAAGCTGTATTGGCGACCGCCGGGTGTCTGCTTGATGCCGGCGACGCGCAGCACTTCGCGCACGCGCCGCACCGATTTTTTGACCATCTTCAGTTTCGACTAAAACAAAACCAATGCTCACGATGAGCTGAATGCGGCGATCGTCAACGGCACGTCCAGGTTCAGCAGGGCGATCGTCAGCGCGACCCCGACGGCGGCCGCAGCGCACACCGCAGCGGTGAGCATCAGCTCAATCGTGTAGACGCCGGCACGTAGCAGGGACCACCCACCCCAGGCCCTGCCTGCGCGACGGCGGCAATAGAACTAGTGGTGTGGTTGATCATGGTCGCTCCTTGATAGGTGGCCCGATTCCGATCAGAACTGGGCTGAGCACGTGTCGAAAGCTGCCGCCGTGGTTGCACCGTGGACGTCACGCCCACCCTTCCGGCCTTCCACATCCTTCAGCGGCATGACGCCCCGCCACGCCGGCAGCCTTCAACACGTCGTGGATACCACGTGCGCTGTTACAGCGGCGTATCACCGGCAGGCACTGCGCCCTCTGCCTTAGAGCTGAGTTCAGCGAACGCCTCGGCGAGCTGAATGCTGTCGTCTTCGTGGTCATCCGGCCAGGCAACAAAAAGGCGGCCGGTAGTTGCCGGCCGCCTGACGGTTGCACTGCTTGACCGGCAGCTTAAAGCCCCACGATGTACAGGCCCGTTCCGGTCAAAGCGCCGATGAGAGCAATCACTACTTCCTGCTCTTGTCTGCAGCCGGCTCGAAGGCCTTTGCGTAGGTCTCGCAGACGCTCTTGACTGACGTTTTCCCAGCCTCCGCCAGCGCCTCGATGGTGACAACTGGAATCATCGACTTCTTGCCCTTGGCGGAGAAGTGGAACACCACGCCGCGCTCACCGACTCTACGAGCCGCCGTACCGGCTGCGGCAAGCTCCCCTTCAACCTTCATCTTCGGCATCTCACCAGCCGCGGATGCGACGCCAGCATCCACAAACCCTTTCCCGGCGCAGTACTGCAATACGCCGATCGTGTTCTGTGCACTGAGGTACGCGGTGGTACCGGGATCCGACGTGTTGGCGAAGGCAGCATTGGCTCCTCCCAATGCGACGACGGACAATGCGATTGCTTTCAATGAGACTCGCATGGACACAGATCCTTAGTTTGTTAGGCAAAACGCTGCCCCATCGGAACAGCGCAGCATCGTCGGCTGCCCACGAAAGTAGAGAGCTGACCGGGCGATGATCTGAGGCGAACTGTGAACACGCTCAGTACAACCCGTAAAAGGGCCTCTCTAATGGACACATACCTCGTCCAAGCGCGAAATCTATTCACATGCGAGATTGATTTACATCAATCCGGCAGCGTATCACCGGCAGGCGCTGAGCCCTCTGCTTTGGAGCTGAGTTCAGCGAACGCCTTGTCGAGCTGGATGCTATCGCCTTCGTAGTAATCAGACCAGGGAATAGACGGGACCTAGGCAAAAATCGCTCAAAACGAGGCCTGCAGGGCAAGGCGAGCGGCAGGACAATGGCAATCAACATCAGCAACCAACGAGCGGACAAGGACAGCGTCGTCGTCCAGCGCCGATGGCAAATAAATTTGTGAGATTAGTAACAATGTGAGTTATGCCAGCGTTAGCGTTGAATATTGCAAATGGATATATCTACGTGCAATGGTTTGTTATCGGCAAGTTAAGCGACAAACAAACTTCAGACTCTCATGCCGATTCAACAGCGCTGCTGTCACATCACTCTTGAGGGGGACATATGGATCAGCACTCGTTTAGCCGTAACCCGTTGATGCTTGCTATCACCGCAGTGTTGTTCTTGGCTGCTATCGAGCCCGCACCGGTGTTGGCGCAACAGGTTGCAGAGAGCCAAGAGAGTAAGGCCTTGGAGCCCACCACCCAAGCCCCCGCCAGTACGCTGACCGAACTTGATCGGATGACCGTCACCGGCTCACGCATTTACCGCGCCGGCTTCGACACGCTGGAACCGGCGGCGGTGGTCAGCCGTGAATCGATCGAGAACTATGGCGACACCAACCTCATCGACGCAGTGACTAAGATTCCCGGCATCAGTGCGGGCGTCAGTTCGCGTGGCGACCAATCCAGCTTCGGTGCCGGCGTCAACTTCGCCAGCAAATTCGGCCTGGGCAGTAATCGCCTGCTGACCCTGGTCAACGGGCGCCGCTTCGTGACCTCCACCCCGCCCACCATCTTTGGTGCCGGCAGTGGTTCGGGTGTTCAGGTCGACATGAACGCCATTCCCAGCGTCATGGTGCAACGCATTGAAAGCCTGAGCGTGGGCGGTGCCCCCACCTACGGCTCGGATGCGATCTCCGGCGTCAACAACATCATCCTGCGCGACAAGTTCGATGGCGCCGAAGTCGAGCTGGGCTACGGTAGAACCAGCAAGAACGACAACGAGCGCTACTCCTGGTCGGCCATCTTCGGTACCGACTTCGCTGATGGGCGCGGCCACATCGTGGTGGCCGCCGAGCTGGACAACGCCGACGGTGTGAACGCGCTGCAACGTGATTTCTACCGCCAGGGCTACAGCCTGCAGGCCAATCCCACGGTGGCCAATGCCACTTCCCAGCCCCTGCGCCGTCCGACCAATGATGGCCGCATCGACGGCAGCATTCCGTTCAATACCGGGCCGGCCGACGGTATCCCCGACCAGGTCTGGATCCGCAACCGGCGCATTGCCAGCATGACCTTCGGTGGCCTGGTGATGCCGGCCACCGGCAGCTACACGCGCAACGGCCTGGGTGACATCCTTGGCTTCGGCCCGAACAAAGACAAACTGTGGCAATTCAACAACGAGGGCAAGCTGGTCGAGTTCAACCCCGGCACCAGCTACGCGGGCGGCAATGCATCCGGCGGTGACGGCCTGAACCTGTTCGAGACGATGCCGCTGATCGCCGACCTCGAACGACGCTCGGTGTTCTCTACCGGCAGCTTCGACTTCACCGACAACGTACGGGGCTTCTTCGAACTCTCGCGATACGAAGCGACGGCCCGCGAAACCCTGGACCAGAACGTCTACAACGCGGTGTCCTTCGGCAACGCCCGCTTGGACGGAGGCGGTGCGGCCGACGGCGCGCTGACCTTCAGCGCCAGCAATCCGTTCCTGAGTGAGGAAACCCGCAAGATCCTCGCCGACAACGGCATCACCTCGTTCCGCCTGTCGCGTTCTTCGCGCGACCTGTCGATGAACAACGCCAGCACCGAAACCCGCCTGACCCGTGCGGTGCTTGGCCTGAGTGGTGCGTTCGAGGTTGGAAAACGCAACTTCAACTGGGAAGCCAGCGTCACCCATGGCCGTGGCGACTTCGACTACCTCGGCACCGGTCTGATCCAGCAGAACTTCATCAATGCGATCAACGTCACCACCGATGCCAGCGGCCGCATCATCTGCGATGCCACGAGCCCGGGCACTACGGCCGATGCGAACTGCCGCCCGCTGAACCTGTTCGGCGAGAACCAGGCATCACGCGAAGCCCTGGACTATGTCTCCACCCGTACCGTGGCCAAGGCGCAGACCCGTCAGACCGTGATCAACACCTCGCTGTCCGGCGGTCTGTTCGATCTTCCCGGTGGTGAGCTTTCCGTTGCGGCCGGCTTCGAACACCGCCGCGAAGAAGGTTCCTTCACCCCCAGCGAGTACCAGCGCCTGGGCCACGGCCGTTCGGTGCCAACCCAGGCTACACAGGGTAAATACAACACCAACGAAGTGTTCGCCGAAGTGCTGGCGCCGCTGTTCAATCCCGACTGGGATCTCCCGGGCCTGCACCGGCTGGACCTGACTGCCAAGTTCCGCCGCGTCGACAACTCCGTGGCCGGCGCGTTCAATGCGTTCACCTACGGCATCCAGTACGAACCGATTGCAGGCCTGCAACTGCGCGGCAATAAGACCCAGTCATTGCGCGCCCCCTCCATCGCCGAGCTTTACACCTCCCAGCAACCGGCCTACTTCACCATCCCGGAAGTGTGCTCGTTGGACAGCATCAATGGGGGTTCGAACCCTGCAGTGCGTAACCGCAACTGCCAGGCGTTCTTCGCCGCGTACCCGGGCGCCGATCCGAACACCTTCCGCCAGCAGCCAACCACAACATTGGGCTCTAGGAACGGTAGCACCCGTCTGCAGAACGAGACGGCGAAGTCGTGGACGGCCGGCATCGTGTTCGCACCGGAGTGGATCCCAGGCCTGCGCGTCGCCGCCGACTGGTATGACATCGAGATCAACAACGCGATCACCGCCCTGAGCGCCAACGACATCATCACCGGCTGCTTCGACAACGCCGACTTCAATGCTGCCAACGTGCCCAATGCCAACCGCTTCTGCGGCCTGGTAACGCGTGATCCGAGCACCGGCGTGGCCACCGACATCAAGACCGAGTATGGCAACGGCCCGGTGCTGATGTTCCGCGGCTGGACCGCCGAAGTCGGCTACCGCTGGGACCTGTCGCGCTTCGGCGTGCTGGACCTGGACTTCTATGGCTACATGCCGAAGAACCGTGGCCAGGCTGCGAACCGGGACGTGCCGTTCGTTGAACAGGCGGGCAGCTTCAACGAGCCCAAGCGCCAGTTCCGCTGGACCGCACAGCACCGCATCGGCAACTGGAACTACGGCGTGGCCTCCAACTACACCAGCCGCGCCCAGTACACCATGACCGATACCCCGGAAAGTCGTCAGTACTTCTATCGAGACAGCTGGACCACCTGGGACGCCAACGTCACCTACCGCATCACCGACGCCGCTCGCGTGACGTTGTCGGTGATCAACGTGGGCGACGACATCGGGCCATTCCCGTATGTACTGGATGGCCTGGGCCGTCGCTACATGGCGAGTCTTCGCTACAGTTTCAAATAAGGATCGGCATCTTGAAGGCCCGGCAACTGCCGGGCCTTCGTATTCATGCTGCTGACCGAGGTGGCTGCGGCTTATGCCGGCTTTCTGGGCGTGCAGTTGGTGGCCCGGATGAAATCACTCTTCTTGGGTGATCCGGCGCACCAAGCAGAGGGGCCGTGCGAGGCCTTGGCTGCTCAAGCCAGGGGCGTATGAGCAGCGCCGCATCGACGTCAATGCTTACACATGATCCGACGCCTGAGTACGAGTGTAACTCCTAGCGTCAGTAGCGCTGAACTCATTTATCAACGGACTGGACGCCGCCGGTAGGGGGGGCTATGTCCAAGCGTTCTATCTACATAAACATGATACTTCGAAGGTAGGCGCTTTGCGTCGACCGATTGAGGTGTTTGAGTTCCAGGCTGGGGAGCGGGGTATGTCATTCCACCATCCGTCAGTAGAGGAGCAGATGTTGATGAAGCATCAATCAAGTTCTCGCTTGCGTCGTAGGTTGACTCCCCGTCCGTTGACTTTGGCGGTCCTGAGCTCACTAATGTTCTCCACATCCATGTCAGTGGTAGCAGCGGATCCCTTGGAGGATCTGCGACAACAACGCAGTTTGCAGGCTGCTGCGTGGGCGAGATCATTGATTACTCCTTCTTCTTCTTCTTCTTCTTCTTCTGTGCCCGGCAGCGTACAAGGGACATCAGCGGTCACGAGCCCAGCTAATGTCGCTGGCGTGATTGGAGATCCGACAAGCTGGCGCACGGAGGAGTTCAATGCTGACTGGGGCTTGGCTGCGACGAATGCAGACCACGCCTATGCGCGCGGCCTGACCGATACCGGCATCCGTCTCGGCGTGCTCGACAGCGGCACGGGCCTGGATCACCCGGAATTCGCCGGCAAGAACCATCGCAGCCTCCGTCTGGCCGATGTGCTGGGAGATGGCAGGCTGTGCGGCCGCGAGGTACTCGCCGGCCCGGATGCCTGCTTCACCAGCGACGGCAATCAGGTCGCGATCGATTACACCCTCATTGATCCCGCTTACAAGGAACTGCTCAATCGCAACGGCTACTTCGAGGGCCCGGGCTACAACGTGCACCGACGAACTGCTTTCGCGCGTGCGTGCGTTCTTTGAGGCCCATGGCGAAAGCCGCTCGGAACCGCTGCGCTACGCGCAGGAGGCGCCACCAGTGCGCGACCGAGCGGGCTTCCGTCGCTTTGATGAGGTGGGCGTCACCGAGTACCTGGTACTGCAGGAGGCCTTCAAGCGCGAACTGTGCGCCGGCTTCGATGCGCGTCTTGCCGCTCATGCATTGCTGGAGGCTGGATGGCTCAAGCCCAGCGGCGATGGCCGTCCGTCGCAGGTGGTGCGCATACCGGGCGTGGGCGCAGTGCGGCTTTTCATTTTTGATCCGCGCAAGGTGCACAACAGTGCCCCCTGATGGCACCTATCAATTGCCGTAGCTGAATCATCTGTATCGGGACTATCGGTGCACGGCCGCGCTTGACGATCAGTTCGCTCCAGACACCGTGGTCGTGCATGATGGGTCAGCGATTCGCCCACTCGGCCGCAGCGATCTTGGAGGCAGAACCCATAGGGTGCCCCACCTGGCCAATCTGCTGACCCTGCCGACGAAGTCTGGAAAGGGCATCGCTCCGCTCCAGGTTCTCATAGCGGTCGTGGGCTGCTATTTCGTTCTTCTCCCATCTAAGGAGGGGACTGGCTCGGGAGCCGCAGCTTTGCGTGCTGGTTTGACACGATTTTTTACAGTTTCGTACTGGACGCGATCGTGCTCAGTCCGGAAGCTCCAACGGCTCGGTCTTCTACAACCAAGACCGGGTGCAGACGTCGCATCCTTACGACCGAGTGCAGCAATGTGAAAGGTGGGGCCGACGCGCCCTGTTGGGCGCCGCTGATCTATCCTGGATCCGATATTAGGACTGAATCCAGCCTACGCTCGGGACTCGTGAGAATTCTGCACTGCTTATAGCTTGCATGAGCTCAGGGTCACTTGTTCGCACCGTATCTCTCTTAACGCTGTGCCAGAGCCGCCGCTACCGAATTATTCCCGTGATTCCCATCTACCAGTCGCTGTTCCGAATCGTTGTGACAATGCTGCTCTCCTTGCCAAAGATGAAGCAGGCGTTCGCGCAGCGATTGAAGAGCTTCGTGTCGCGATTGCATCTGCTGAAGCTGTGTAGTGGCATGCTGATGTTTGCCGTCCTTGGGGGGGCGCCCCCGGCTCTGGCACAGAGCGAGATAGCTTCACCGAGACAGCAATTAATGGAACTCGGTAGGTCCCTGGATGGAATAGCGCGCGCACGCGCCACTGTCGACACGACAGAGGCGCTTGCGGAACTCTCAGCGCAGGCCGCCGATATAGAGCGTGCCGCCACGGCGCTGGAGCGAGAACTGCAGCCTGGCATCGATCAGCTGGATGAACAGCTCTCCAAACTGGGAGCAGCTGTTGCGGGGAGCGAGCCTCCCGCACTTGCGCTTCAACGCAGTAACCTGAAGCGCGAGCGTGATGCGCGAGCTTCCATCGTTGCCCAGCTCAGGGTATTGGCGGTACGTGCGACCCACCTGAGCAGTGAAATATCCGAGCAACGCACGGAGCTGTTTAGCGAGGCGTTGGGCAAGAAGGTGGGGTCCCCACTGTCACCAGACATCTGGAGGGTGGTTGTCGCGCAGCTTCCTGGCGACATCTCCAGGATGGCACCCCTGTTGCGCCAAGGACGCGACGCGATGACAGGCGCGATCAGGACACATGGATGGAGCCCATTGCTGCTGGCGATGTTGGCCGCGCTGGTGATGATGCTGCCATTGCGTTTGTGGTTGCGCAGCCTGGGATGGCGCTTCGCAGCGTCTGAGCATGCTCCCGACGGGCGTCTACGCCGATCTGGCTTGGCTGTCTGGTTGCTGTTGACGGGCACCTTATTGCCCGGATATGCAGTGGTCGTGTTGATGACGGTGCTCGATGGAATTGGCGGGATTCCGACGCCGCTCAGGGGGGTTGCCGATGGGATACAGGCGGCGACGTTTGTTTCTGCGTTCATTGTTGCCCTCGGGGCGGCATTGCTGATGCCCAAGCACGCTACATGGCGACTGCTGGAACTCAATGATGTAGCGGCACTGCATTTGCGCAAGCATGTGTGGATTGCAGCAGGATTGGCATGGTTCAGTACCGTTCTGTTGGCACTGGACAAGGCGGCACTCACCAGTGACGCCAGTACCATTGTGCTGGACGGGCTCATCGCGCTGGCCTATCTGGGGTTGGTCCTGGCGATGCTGGTCACTTTGACGCGCCTGCATCATCGTCAGGAAGACGCGCTTGGCCCTGGAGATTCAGTTCAGGCCGACAGGAGGGCAGGCGAGGAGAGGATCCGCCAGGGCAGTTGGCTGGCGTTGGCGCGTCTGTTGGGCGGCGCGGCCGTGCTGCTTGGGATCGTCGCTACATTGCTGGGTTACCTGAACTTCGCCAAGTTCGTGACCCAGCAATTGATCGGTGGTGGAATCGTGGTGCTGACTGCGCTTTTGCTGCTGAAGTTCTTCGATGACGTGGCAACGTGGCTTTTCAGCACCGATAGCACTGTCGGCCGAACAATCCAGGTAAGCATCGGGCTGAGGCAAACCCGATTGGAACAGGCCGGTGTGCTGTTGTCGGGCGTGCTTCGACTGGCGGTTGTACTGGTTGCATTGCTCGCGCTGGCTGCGCCGTTTGGGAGCATTGGCTCGATCATCGATCGGGGCATCGCGCTGCTCAATGGCATCCCAATAGGAAAAGGCATTCTGAAGCCGAGCCAGATTTTGCTGGCCGTGGCGGTGCTGGCGGCGGGTCTGGCGTTGGCCCGGTTGCTCCGAGGCTGGCTCGAGAAGACCTATCTGCCCAGGACCGAACTGGACACAGGTGCCAGAAACTCCATCAGTACGGTAGCAAGCTACCTCGGTGTCATCGCCGCGGTATTGTGTGCATTGACCGTGCTAGGTGTGGGCCTGGACAAGCTGGCGTTGGTGCTTGGGGCGCTTTCGGTCGGCATCGGCTTTGGTCTTCAGGCGATCACGCAGAACTTCATATCCGGCCTCATTCTGCTGGCGGAGCGTCCGGTCAAGATCGGCGACTGGGTGAAACTGGGAGATATTGAAGGCGACATCCGACGGATCAACGTGCGTTCGACCGAGATCATCGCGGCGGACCGTTCAACACTGGTTGTTCCAAACTCGGAACTGATCACAAAGACGTTGCGCAATCTGACCATGGGCCACAATCAAGGACGGGTGCAGATCATGTTCGCGGTGCCAGCCAGCACGGACGTTGTCGCGTTGCGTCAGGCACTGCTGGATGCCTACGCCGGACATGAGGCCGTTCTTTCCCAGCCTGCACCGTTGGTGTTCATCGATAGCATCCTTGATGGAAACATCACCCTAAATAGCTTTGCCTACGTATCCAGTCCTCGTCAGGCTTACGCTGTCCGCAGCGACCTCTACTTCTGCCTCCTGGAGATTCTGTCCACGCGCGGAATCGCGCTAACCGCGCCGACGGATATCCACATTGCCCGGGACGTCGAGCTCTGACCAGCCTCTATCGGGCGCTACCGCAGCTTGCAGTGATTGGCCGCTTGATTGGCTGGCGCGGACGATGAAAAGTGATTCGAACTTTGATCGGTAGCGTATGGGTTGAGCACATTCGACCGTGGGCTTTGTCATTTGGGAGAGGATGCCGCGACGAAGTCGGAACCTAGGCTGTCATCGGCTGTCTGGTAAGAAATGCTAGTTAGCTAGGCATTCGGCGCCAAGAAATCTGGACAGTGATATCCGATAGATAGGGCGCCGCCGCCAAATGATCTGGACGGCGTTACCAAGTTGGACATCGCCGATGAACACCACGGGCGATGGTTCCTTTCAGTCTTCTGTGATGTTTATCTCATGATTCTGAGGACAGGCCAATGTTGCAGCCTGCCGGCTGAGTATTTTGGTCTGTGTAACAGGCATGCAATCGTGAGGCGGTACTTCAAGGATTGAGTAGAGACGTATTCCCATCCATGCCCAGCAGCCGAGTGATCCAGCTGCGAGCGTTGATCTCCGCCATGGTGAGCGGACCAAGGAATAGCCATGAGGCATGCAGGGCGATTGATACGTGTGGGTGCTGGACTGGCGTTGGCAGCGCTGCTTACTGCTTCTGGTTCATTGGCAGCGCAGGTCAACGAGTCATTTGCCTATGACGAACTGGGGCGATTGATCCAGGTTACTCACGGCGACGGTTCCACTGTCGATCATGTGTTCGACGCGGCGGGTAATCGGCTTACCGTGGTCGGCAGCAAGAAGCCTGTCGACCCTGATCCTCCAGTCGATCCACCGGAACCGGTGGCTTTCGAGCGCACGCTGGCGCTTTCGCCCACCTCGGGACAGACCGTAGACCTCAGGGCCGTTGCCAATGCTGCAGGCTATAACGGCCAACAGCCAGCCAAGATCATCTTCGATGTGCCTGCTGGGGTAAGCATCATTGCCGCTCCCGGCGGCGTGGCGATGGTGTCAGGTGAGTGGCCCACTGGTACTTACGCCATTGATATTGCGTTGAAGGTTTCGGGGCAGGTCTATGGTGGCGGTGGAACTGGCGGCAATGGCGCGGGTGGTGAGACGCCGGCTGCGGGCGCCGGGATTACTGGCGGCGACGCTTTTGTTGCCCAAGCGCCCCTGAGCATTGAAGTGCTGCCAGGCGGAACGATCGCTGGCGGCGGAGGCGGAGGTGGCGGTGGAGCTCAATCACCACGGCTGGACATGATCATTGGCCCCAAGCCGGGCGGCGGTGGAGGCGGCGGCTTCCCCAATGGAGCGGGTGGTGCATCAAGCGCACCTACCGTCAATAGTGGACTTCCCGGCACAGCTGCAGGCGGCGGTGCGGGGGGTATCAGCATCCCCACGGGCCCCTCGGGCAAGGGAGGTAACGGCGGCGGTGCCGGATCGCCGGGCGAAGCCGGCCAGGCAACGACAAGCACGGAGTCCTCCGCCGGCGCCGGTGGCGCCCCCGGATTTGCGGTTCGCAAGAACGGCCATGCAGTCACCGTAACCAACGCCGGTGGCTCGATCACCGGTGCTCAGGAGTAAGCCATGCGCGCCGATACGACGATGCTCAACGAACGCTCCGTAACGTCTGCGATGCTGTCGCGTTGGGTACGCCGCGTACTGGGTAGCTTGGCCCTGCCATTGAGCATGGTTGCAGGTTCGGCGAGTGCGCAGGTGCAGATCGGAATCGATCAACGCCTTTCTCCGCCCAGCGACCAGTCGGTGCTGAGCAATGGCGTGGACCCGCGCACCGGTGAATTCCTGTTGCAGAGTACGGACCTGTCCATCGGTTCAGGCTCCTTTCCCTCGCGCCTGGACCTGGTACGGATTCAGTCCAGCAAGCGACCGGGCGTACAGTTCAATCTGGATGGGCGTGCGGTGTGCTCCGGTTGTGGCCCCTATACGGCCAATGACAGTCGTCCGCCGCTCAATTTCAAGCCAAGTCTGTGGCCGGCAGTGGATATCGTGCTGCTCGGTGCGACCTACCGCTTCATTCGGCAGGCCGACGGCACACTCGCCACAAACAAGGCCGACGGTGCCACGTTGGAGCGAGATGCTGAGGACAAGCGCCTGCTGTTCCGTAACCGCGACGGGGTCACCGCCTATTTCGACTTCTCCACCGAGTTCACATGCGGCTACAGCAGTGCCGACAACAGCAGCTTTGGCGGCACCAATGCCTTCACCAAAGCGATCTGCCAGCAGGTTCGCTACATCGAGATGCCCAATGGCGAGTCGCTGTCCTACCGCTACGTGACCCGCACCAGCACCAACTACAACGATTACCCGCTGGCCAAGCTGGCTGAGGTCGTCAACAGCCGCGGGTACGGCATCCGATTTGCCTTTGATTCCCCGACCGATCCGACCCTGGTCAGCAGCGCCAGCGGCTTCCGTGCCAGCTGCGTGGAGCTGGACACCGTGCTGTGCGGAACGGGCGATCTGCCTACCGTCCAGTACACCTACGACCGCTGGAGCGCCAACGGCTTGCCACCGCATGAAGGACGCTTGCGTAGCGTGGTGGACGTTAGCGGCGGCACCACCGAGTATGAGTACGAATTCCTTGCTGGCCCCAACTCCAACACCTATCGGATCGTTTCCGAGCGCCGCCCCAGCAACCCGTCGCTGAAGGTCTACGTCAACACCTACGAAGGTGATCGCGTCGTCAAGCAGAGCGATGCCGGTGGCAATGCGACCCAGTACGCCTACGGCAGCACGGATGTGAATGCCGCATCGGAAACGCGAGTGACCGATCCGCTGGGCGGGGTAACGACGTATCGCTACGCAGCCGGAAACCCCTACCCGGTCGCGGTGGTCGACGCCAACGGCGCCACGACCGAGTACACCTTCGACGCCACATTGCGGGTGACCTCGGTGAAGTCGCCCGAGGGCGATCTGGTGGAGAACCGGCTTGATGAGCGTGGCAACCTGGTCGAGCGCGTTCGCAAGGCCAAGCCGGGTTCGGGCCTGGCCGACCTGGTGGAGACGGCCACCTTTCCGGCCTGCGATGGCAGCAACTTCCGTGTCTGCAACAAGCCCACCTCGACCAAGGATGCTCGCGGTGGGACGCAGGAGAGCCGCTACGACCCGGCGCACGGCGGTCTGACCTTCCAGCTCAGTCCACCTGATGCAGCCGGTGCCCGCTCCGGCTCGGCCATGCGCTATGCAACATTTGCGGCGGCAGCAGACAGCAACGCACCCGCCGTGGCAGGCGTGCCGGACATCTCGCAATCGGCGATCACCCTCCCCATCGCCCAGGACCGCTGCCTGGAGAGCCAGGCAGCGGGTTCGGCCGCATTGGCATGCTCAGCGTCAGGACTGGTCAGCACGCTGTACGAGTATCAGGCCTCAACGCCTGAGGCCCGCAGCAGCTTCGAGTTGCGCCGGACGGTGCAGGACCCCACCGGGGCCGCGCTGGCCAGCGAGAGCTTTTA